>DASZQH010000269.1:0-2966 GCA_035549805.1 Burkholderiales bacterium | reverse complement strand
CCGCCTTGTCTTACCCCACCGTCCAGTCGTCGCCGGAATGGCGGAACTGGTAGACGCAGCGGACTCAAAATCCGCCGATCGCAAGGTCGTGAGAGTTCGATTCTCTCTTCCGGCACCACTCTGTAAGAGATGGTCACCAATCTGGACAGGGCGGAGGGCCGCGCGTAGGCTCTCCCGCTCCTAGGGGGAGGCATGGCGAAGGCGCAGATCCGGGTTCTGCCGGCGGCGACGAATACCGTCATGGTCGTGGACGACCAGTCGACCGGCCGCGCGATCCTCGAGCAGGTCGTGCGCAGCCTCGACGAGCGCGTGGGGGTGGAAGGCTTCGCGCGCCCCGTCGACGCGGTCGTCTGGGCGACCCGCCACGTCGCCGACCTCGTCCTCGTCGACTACATGATGCCCGAGATGGACGGCGTCGAGTTCGTGAAGCGCCTGCGCGCGCTGCCGGGTTACGAGCACGTTCCCATCGTGATGGTAACGGTGCACGACGATCGCAAGGTCCGCTATGCGGCGCTGGATGCCGGAATCACCGACTTCCTCACCAAGCCGATCGACGCGCGCGAGTGTCTCGCCCGCTGCCGCAACCTCCTGACCCTGCGCCGCCAGCAGCTCATGCTCGAGGCGCGCGCACAGGCCGGCAAGCCGCCGGAATGAACCGGCTGCGCACTGCCGTCGGCGAGCTGCGCGCGCGACTCGCGGCGCGTCCGGACACCGAGCACGAGCAGGCGTTCGTGCGCCTGGCGGTCGGCGCGGTGCTGTTCTGCTACCTGCTGCCGCAGGCGATCGCCATCACCGAAGGCGAGCTGGGCCGGGGCCAGCTGTACTTCGGCCTGATGACGCTGTACCTCGCGTGCGCCGCAGCCCTTCTGGCCGCGATTCTCGTCGACCCCGGCGTGTCGGTGAAGCGGCGCCTGCTCGCGATCGTGCTCGACGTCGCGACCGTGACGTTCTTCATGATCCAGTCCGAAGAGCACGGCGTGCCGCTCTACATGATCTACGTCTGGGTCACGCTCGCCAACGGCTTCCGCTTCGGTCCGCGCTACCTGATGTTCGCTCTGGGCGTCAGCCTGACCGGGTTCGGCGCCGTGCTCGCGGGCAGCTCGTTCTGGCAGGGCCACCTCGATGCGGGCATCGGGCTGATGATCGGCATGGTCGCTCTCTCGATCTACGTGCGTACGCTGGTCACCAAGCTGATCGATGCCCGGGCGCGGGCTGAAGCCGCGAACCAGGCCAAGCGGCGCTTCATTTCCGTCGTGAGCCACGAGATGCGCACGCCCCTCAACGCCATCATCGGCATGTCCGACCTGCTGCGCGATACGACGCTCACCCGCGAGCAGGCCGACATGCTCCAGACCCTGCGCAGCTCATCGCGGATGATGCTCGGCCTGGTGGAGGACGTGCTCGATTTCTCGAAGATCGAGGCCGGCAAGGTCCTCCTGGAGAAGACCGACTTCGACCTGCACGCGCTCGTCAACAGCACCTGCCGCATCATCGCCGCACAGGCGGCGCCGAAAGGGCTCGACTTCGTCGTCTCCATCATGCCCGAGGTGCCTCCGGCGTTGCGCGGCGATCCGCACTATCTGCGGCAGGTGCTGGTCAATCTGGCCGGCAATGCGGTCAAGTTCACCGAGCGGGGCGGCGTGACGGTTCACGTGTCGGCGCAATCGGAAACGGAGACGGGCGTGCGGCTCAAGTTCTCGATCCGCGATACCGGAATCGGCATCCCCCCGGAGGCTCAGGCACGGATCTTCGACAGCTTCACGCAGGCCGACCAGTCCACCACGCGCCGCTTCGGCGGCACCGGCCTCGGGACGACGATCGCGAAGCAGCTGGTCGAGCTGATGGGCGGGCGGATCGGCATGGAGAGCGCGGTGGGCCTCGGGAGCACGTTCTGGATGGAGCTCCCCTTCGAGAAGCAGCCTGAGCGCACCGGCGCGCCGGGCGGCGAGCTCGCCGGCGCCCGCGTGCTGCTCGTCGGTTTCCCGCTCGACGAGCGGGAAGCCGTCCAGGCGGCGCTCGCTTCTTGGGGCGCGTCTGCCGTCCACGCCGACAGTGTCGAGGCGGCGGTGGACAGGATCGTGCGGGAGATCAGCGTGGCAGCCCCGTTTCACAGCGCGCTCCTGTACGCCGAGGGCGATCTCGCGCTCGCGCGGCGCTTCGCCAAGGCCGCGCCGGCGCCGGTCCCCCGGCTGGTCCTCGCTGTCCCGCGCAGCGTGCAGGTAGCGCGCTTTGACGCCCTCTCAGCCGGCTTCGCCGCGGTGCTCGAGCTGCCGGCGCAGAAACGGCAGTTGTTCAACGTCTTGCACTCCATTGCGGCGGGAGAGGAAACCCAGGAAGGCGTGGTCCGCCTGCAGGACTACGCGCGGCGCGGCGCCGACGCGCGGCAGCTGCGCATCCTTGCGGCGGACGACAATCCCACCAACCGGGAAGTGATCGGGCGCATCCTGGACCGGGCGGGCCACCGCGTGACCTTGGTGAAGGACGGTGAGCAGGCCCTCGACGCCCTGGAGCAGAACTCGTTCGACGTCGCGATATTCGACCGCAACATGCCCGGCGTGGGCGGTTTCGAGGCATTGCAGGCGCTGCGGCTCATGACCGCGGGGCGGGAGCGCCTGCCAGTGATCATCCTTTCGGCGGACGCCACGTCCGAGGCGCGCCAGGAGGCGCTGCAGGCCGGCGCGGACGCGTTCCTTCCGAAGCCCGTGCAGGCGGTGCGCCTGCTCGACGAGATCGGATCGCTGGCCGCCCGCCGGAGCCCGGCGGCACCGATGCATCGGGAGGCGGATGCGGCGGCTTCGTCTTCCGCGGTCGCCGTGATCAACGAAGAGACGCTCGGTCACCTCGAGGAGCTGGGGTCTTCGCCGCACTTCGTCGATCGCCTGATCGAAGTATTCCTGGCCGACAACGCGGTCCTGCTCGGCAAGATCGAGCAGGCCCTCGCCGGGCGCAACTACGGGGAGTTCCGT
>DASZQH010000268.1:0-5194 GCA_035549805.1 Burkholderiales bacterium | reverse complement strand
GGCGATCCCGCGGGGCGCCACGGGAAAGGCACCGCTCAGTCGCAGGCAAGCCGGCCCGTCGTAGCGGCGCGGCGACGCTTCAGGCCGCGTTCCTCAGGAGCGGCGCGATCTTGTCGGCCGACATGGGGCGGCCGGTGAGGTAGCCCTGGATCTGGTCGCAGCCGAGCTCCCTGAGGAGCTCGAGCTGCTCGTCCTCCTCGACGCCTTCGGCGATCACCTTCAGGCCGAGCGTGTGCGCGAGCGAGACGATCATCGCCACGATGTTGCGCGGGTAGCCGCTGTCGTGCAGGCTGATGACGAAGCTGCGGTCGATCTTCAGCGTGTCGACCGGCAGGCGCGCGAGGTAGTTGAGCGACGAGTAGCCGGTCCCGAAGTCGTCGACCGAGACCTCCACGCCGGCGCGGCGCAGGATCTGCAGTTTGCGCGTGGACTCCTCGATGTCCTCGACCAGCACGCTCTCGGTGATCTCCAGGTCGAGCAGCGGCTGCTCGCCGAAGCCGCGCAGCGCGTCGAGCACCGAGTCGACGAAGTCCGTCTGCTTGAGCTGCAGCGCCGAGACGTTGACCGAGGTGCGCGGCACGTACAGGCCGAGGGTGCGCCAGTGCCGGATGTCCTCCACCGCGCGCTCGAGCGCCCAGCGGCCGGCGGCGAGGATCATGCCGGTCTCCTCCATGAGCGCGACGAAGCGCGACGGCGGCACCTGGCCGAGCTCGCGGTCGTTCCAGCGGATGAGCGCCTCGAGCCCCGCGACCTGCCCCGTGCCGATGTCGTACTTCGGCTGGTAGTCCAGCGTCAGCTCGCTCGCCTCGATCGCGCGGCGCAGGCGGTTCTCGAGGGCGAGCGACTCGGCGACGCGCTCGTTCATGTGCGGCGCGTAGAAAACGTAGCTCTGGTTGCTGTCGCGCGCGCGGTTCATCGCCGCCTCCGCGTTGGCGCTCAGCGCCTCCGCGGAGTCGCCGTCGCCCGGGAACACCGCGATGCCGGCGCGCATCGCCACGCGCAGCTCCGCGCCACCCGCCGCGATCGGCGCGGCGAAGGCGCGCTCGATGCGCTCGATCAGCAGGCTCGCGGTCTGGTCGGGCCGGTCGTAGCCGTCGATGGCGATGGCGAAATGGTCGCTGCCCATGCGGCCGACGGTGTCCTCGTCGCGCACCACGCCGGCCAGGCGCTCGGCGACCTGGCGCAGCAGCTCGTCCCCGGCCTTGCGGCCGAGGGTGTCGTTGACGAGGCGAAAGCGCTGGATGTCCAGGTAGGCCACCGCGGCGAGGCGCTTTTCGCGCCGCGCGGCGTTCAGCGCCTGCGCGAGGCGGTCGGCGAACAGGATGCGGTTCGGCAGCCCGGTGAGGGAGTCGTGGTACGCGAGGTAGTCGACGCGCGCCTTCTGCGCGAGGTGGTGCAGCGCGAACGAGATGTCGCCCGCGAGCTCCTTCAGGAGGCGCATCTCGTCCTCGTCGAAGAAGCCGGCGGTGCGGGCGTAGAGGAGCAGCGCCCCCGCGGGCGTGCCGCCGATGTCGAGCGGCAGCACCACGTAGCCGCGCAGCCCGCGCCGTAGCGCGGCCTCGCGGCCCGGCGCCGCGGGCTCGCGCTCCAGGTCGTTGACCATGGCGAACCGGGGCTCGACCGGGAACTTGGCGAGGCCCGGGTCGGCGCTGCCCTCGCCCGCCGCCGCCACGGGCACCACTTCGTCCGACATCCGGTCGAGCAGGCCGATGGCGGCATAGCCGAAGCCGCCGGTCTCGACCGCGATGCGGCAGGCCTCGTCGAGGAGCGACTGGCGGTCCGGCGCGCGCACGATGAGCGCGTTCACCGCGCTCAGCGTGGACAGGGTCCGGTTCAGGCGCTCGATGCGCCGCTGCTGGGCCTCCAGCGCGCCGGTCTTCTGGAGGAGCTGGTCGACCATGACCCGCAGGTGGTCCGAGTCGAGGTTCGGGTCGAGCTTCGCGTCGGCGGCGCCCGCGCCGTCCCCGGGCAGCGCGGCGAGGACTTCGCGCACCGCCTCCAGGATCACGTCGTTGTCCGACGGCTTGACGAGGACCCGGGCGACCCCGTGGGCATGCGCCAGGTCCTGGGCGCTGCGCTCCCCGAAGTACGCCGTATAGAAGATGAGGCCGGCCGCGCGGGTGACCGGGTCCTCGCGCAGCCGGCGCGCGAGCTCGTAGCCGTCCATGCGGGGCATCAGGACGTCGCTGATGATCAGTCGCGGCCGGTGGGCTCGCGCCCGCTCCAGGGCCTCCGCGCCGTCGGCCGCCTTCACCACCTGGTAGCCCGCCGTCTCGAGCAGCGACCCGAGCGCCTCGCGGTTGGCGCGGTTGTCGTCGGCGACGAGAATGGTCGGGGCTGGGGGGGTGAACATGCAAAATCGGGAACAAGACGTCCCGGGAGAGGGTAGTCCTCCCTCCGTGAAGGCAATGTTCCTGCCACCCCCGCCGTACAGGCGCGAAGCGGCATATCCGGCCGCCCCTTTGCGTCATAATCGCGCCCGTGGCGAAAACCATCTCCCCGTACGCCAGGTTTGCGGATTTCTACCCGTTCTACCTGTCGCAGCACGCGAACCGCACCTGCCGGCGCCTGCACTTCGCCGGCACGACGCTCGGCGTGGCGTTCATCCTGCACGCCTTCGCCACGCTGAACTTCTGGTGGCTCCTCGCCGCGCTCGTCTGCGGCTACGCCTTCGCGTGGGTCGGGCATTTCTTCTTCGAGAAGAACCGCCCCGCCACCTTCACGCATCCCGTCTACAGCTTCATGGGCGACTGGGTGATGTGGAAGGACATCCTGACGGGCCGTCTGCGCTTCTAGCGTGACCTCGTACTTCTGGGACTCCGAAGTCCCGTACCTGACCGTCCTGGCCCTCGTCGTCACCGGCACGCTGCTGCGCGTGCGGCCGGCCGAGCGCTCGGTCTACCTGAACACGCTGTGGCTCTTCATGCTCGGGCTGGCGGGGCAGATGCTCGCCATCGTGCTGCTGGCGCTCGACCTGCCCGGGGCGGGCGGCACGATGCGCTCGCTCTTCCGCATGGTGTCGGCGATCGCGCTCATCCGCATGGGCGGGTTCGCCGTCTTCCGGCTGCTCCTGCCGGTGATGGGCAAGCATCCGCCGCGCATCGTCGAGGACCTGGTGATCGTGGTGGCGTACGTGGCCTACGGGTTCGCGCAGCTGCGCGGGGCGGGCCTGGACCTCTCCAGCATCGTCACCACCTCGGCGATCCTGACCGCGGTGATCGCGTTCGCCATGCAGGACACGCTCGGCAACGTGCTCGCCGGCATCGCGATCCAGCTCGACAACTCGGTGCAGGTCGGCGACTGGGTAAAGGTCAACAACAACCTCGAAGGCCGGGTGCGCGACATCCGCTGGCGCTCGGCCCTGATCGAGACGCGCAACTGGGAGACGCTGATCGTCCCCAACAGCCTGCTGATGAAGTCGAGCGTCGCGATCCTCGGCCGGCGCGAGGGCGCGCCGCTGCAGCTTCGCCGCCAGCTCGACTTCATGGTCGATCCGGGCGTCCCGCCGGCGCGCGTCATCGCGACGCTCGAGGACGAGATGCGCGAGGTCGGCATTCCCAACGTGGCGCGCACCCCCTCGCCGAGCTGCATCCTGCTCGGCTTCCACGAAGGCAACCTCCTCTACCAGCTGCGATATTTCCTCACCAACCTGCTCGAGGACGAGTTCACCGACTCCATGGTCCGGGTGCACCTTTTCGCCTCTTTGCAGCGCGCCGGTATCCGCGTCGCCGAGCCGCAGCGCACGGTGCACGGCGTGGCGCGCGACGAGGCCCATGCCGAGTCGGTGCGCCGGCGCGAGGTCGGCCGGCGCCTCGAGCTGCTGCGCGGCGTCGACCTCTTCGCCGGCCTCAAGCAGGAAGAGCTGGAGGAGATCGCGGAGCGCCTGCAGTACGCGCCCTTCGCCCGCGGCGACGTCATCACCAAGCAGGGCGACAGCGCGCACTGGCTCTACATCGTCGCCTTCGGCGAGGTCGAGGCCGTGTATGAGTCCGCCGCCGGCGGCGCGAAGGCCATCGGCACCCTGCACGCCGGCCAGTTCTTCGGCGAGATGGGCCTGTTCGCCGGCGAGCAGCGCCAGGCGACCGTGATGGCGAAGACCGACGTCGAGTGCTACCGCCTCGACCGCGCCTCGGTGCAGGGCCTGCTGCTCTCGCGCCCGAACATCGCGGAGCACGTCAGCAAGATCGTGGGCTCGCGCCGCAGCGAGCTCCAGCAGACCCGCGACGAGCTCGCCGCCATGGAGCGCATCGCCGACGCCGAGGTCAACGTCGACCTGCTGACCCGAATCCGCAAGTTCTTCGGCCTTCGAGCCTGAATTCGGGGACAGCTACCGAATTCCCGGCGCTACGCGCCGCACTGCCGCTGCCGGAGTTCGGTAGCTGTCCCCGAATTCTTACGCGGCGAGGAACTGCTCGTCGCTGAGCGACATGACGCTCGCGGCGCCGCCGACGACGGTTTCCTTCAGCGCCGTGGCCTGGACGAGGACGTGGTCGGCGTAGAAGCGCGCGGTCTTGATCTTCGCCTCGCAGAACGCCTTGTCCGACGCCATCTTCTTCTCCGCCGCCAGGGCGGCGCGCGCCATCTGCCAGCCGCCGGCGACGATGCCCATCAGGCGCAGGAACGGGACTGCTCCGGCGAAGGCGCTGTAGGGATTGGTTTCCTTGCAGATGAAGTCGACCGAATCCGATACCGCCTGCACGCCCGCCGCGAACTGCCTGCGGATCGCCTGCACGTCGGGGCTGGCGGATTTCGCGAGCTCGGCGTCGAACTGCCGCCACTGCGCCACCACCGCCTTGGCGGTCGCGCCGCCCTCGCGGGCGATCTTGCGGCCGACGAGGTCGCTCGCCTGGATGCCGGTGGTGCCTTCGTAGATGGTGGTGATGCGCGCGTCGCGCAGGTGCTGCGCGGCGCCGGTCTCCTCGATGAAGCCCATGCCGCCGTGCACCTGCACGCCGAGCGAGGCGACGTCGATGCCGGTCTCGGTGCTCCAGCCCTTCACCACCGGGATCATGAGGTCGACGAACGCCTGGTGCTTCTGCCGCTCTTCCTTCGAGCCGCGCTGGGCGAAGTCCATGGCGGCGGCGACGACATAGGCGAGCGCGCGCATCGCCTCGGTCTGCGACTTCATGAGCATCAGCATGCGGCGCACGTCCGGGTGGCGGATGATCGGCACCGTGCCGCCGCCCTGCGCGAG
>DASZQH010000267.1:0-11590 GCA_035549805.1 Burkholderiales bacterium | reverse complement strand
ACGATCTCGCCGTCCACCGTGCGCCGCATCGGCACGCCGACCGCGAACACCTCGCGGCGCAGCTCGCCCATCGAGGTGCAGAAGCCGCGCGCGCGGATGTCGTCGAGCGACTTGTCGATCGAGGGCCGGTACTTCCTGTGCGCCTCCGGATCCTTGACCTTCATCTGGTTCAGCACCGCCTCGCGCTCCGGCGGCGTGCACGCGGCGAGGAAGGCGCGGCCGATCACCGACTGCGAGATCGGCACCGCGGTGCCGATGTCGGGCAGGGTGACGATGCCGTTGCCGCTGCGGCAGGACTCGACGTAGACCATGTTGAGCCGGTCGCGCACCCCCATCGAGACCGAGCCGCTGCTGTAGTCCGCGAGCTCCTTCATGAGCGGCCGCGCCGCCTGGCGCACGTTCATGGACGCGAGCAGCGGATAGCCGATGGAGAGCACCGCGGAGCCGAGCTGGTACTTGCCCAGGCGCATGTTGTGGCGCAGGTAGCCCAGCTTCGTCAGCGTGTACGTGAGGCGCGACACCGTCGGCTTGGGCAGGCCCGTGCGCACCGAGATCTCCTTGTTGCCGAGCAGCGGCTCGAGCGGCGTGAAGCAGCGCAGGACTTCGAGCCCGCGCGCGAGCGTGGTGGCAAACTGCCGGTCCCCCTCGTGCTCGTAGCTGAAAGCGCCGGGGGCCGGCGAAAGGGGTGCCGCGGGTTCGGGTGCGCCCATGTAACTTTGTCTCCGGGTAGTTTTTCTAGGACGAGCTACGTGTCGTTTCGCGTTTCGATATTCTGTCGGCGTCACCTTGGTGTCAACTTAGTCATACCAGATTTCACATAGCGAAATCATCAGCCATGACGCCTCTCTTCGATCTCCAGGGCAAGGTCGCGGTCATTACCGGATCCACCCGCGGCATCGGCAAGTCCATCGCCGAGGAGCTGGCGCTGGCCGGCGCGAAGGTCACCGTCTCGAGCCGCAAGGCGGAAGCCTGCGAGGCGGTGTCCCGCGAGTTCGCCGAGAAAGGCCTGGAGCACCTGGCGAAGCCGGCCAACGTGTCGCGCAAGGAAGACCTCCAGGGGCTCGTCGACGCGACCCTCGCGAAGTGGGGGCGCATCGACATCGTGGTGACGAACGCGGCCACCAACCCTTACTACGGGCCGCTCACGGGGCTCCCGGACGACGCGTTCGACAAGATCTTCGCCAACAACGTGAAGAGCACGCTGTGGCTCGCGAACCTGGCGCTGCCGAGGATCGCCGAGCAGGGCGGCGGGAGCTTCATCGTGATCGGCTCGATCGGCGGCATCCTCGCCAACACGGTGATCGGGGCCTACGGCATGTCGAAGGCGGCGGACCATCACCTGGTGCGCAACCTCGCCGCCGAATGGGGCCCGAAGAACATCCGCATCAACGCCATCGCGCCGGGGCTGGTGAAGACCGATTTCGCCCGGGCCCTGTGGGAGGACGAAAAGCGCCGCGCCGAGCGCGAGCAGGCCACCCCGCTGCGCCGGCTGGGCGAGCCGCGGGACATCGGCGGCATCGCGGTCTTCCTGGCTTCCGACGCCGCTGCGTTCGTCACGGGACAGGTGATCGTCGCCGACGGCGGCGTTACTATCGTCTAGTTTCCCTGCAGCAAAACCGTTTCAAACGGAGAGGGTCATGGACCTCAATTATTCCGCCGAAGAGCTCGCGTTCCGCGACGAAGTTCGCTCCTGGCTGCAGACGAACTTGCCGGCCGACCTGCGCGAGAAGGTCGCGAGCTACGAGCACCTGTCGCGCGAGGACCTGCTGCGCTGGCACCGCATCCTCGCGAAGCAGGGCTGGGTCGCGCCGGCGTGGCCGAAGGAGTGGGGCGGCACCGGCTGGAACGTCGTGCAGCGCTACATCTTCGAGGAAGAGCTCGGCTACGTCGGCAGCCCGCCGCTGATTCCGTTCGGCCTGACGATGTGCGCGCCGGTGCTGCTGCAGTTCGGCACCGAGGAGCAGAAGAAGCGCTTCCTGCCGCGCATCTACAACGGCGAGGACTTCTGGTGCCAGGGCTACTCCGAGCCCGGCTCGGGCAGCGACCTCGCGTCGCTGAAGACCAAGGCGGTCAGACAGGGTGATTCCTATGTGGTGAACGGGCAGAAGATCTGGACCACGCTCGGGCACTACGCCGACTGGATCTTCTGCCTGGTGCGCACCGACCCGACGGTCGAGAAGCGCCAGGAAGGCATCTCGTTCCTCCTCATCGACATGAAGACCCCCGGCATCACCGTGCGCCCGCTCATTCTCATGGACGGCGCGCACGAGGTGAACGAGGTGTTCTTCGACGACGTGAAGGTGCCCGTGCAGAACCTCGTCTTCAAGGAAGGCAAGGGCTGGACCGTCGCCAAATACCTGCTCGGCTACGAGCGCATGAACACCGGGCGCATCGGCGCCTCGAAGCGCGAGCTGGCAAAGCTGAAGGAGTTCGCTTCTTCCAGGAATATTTCCGACCAGAGATTCAAGGACCGGCTCTCGCGCCTCGAGGTGGAGCTGATGGCGCTCGAGATCACCAACCTGCGCTTCCTCGACCAGATGCGCCGCACCGGGCAGCCGCCGGGCGCCGACGTGTCGATGCTGAAGATCAAGGGCACCGAGATCCAGCAGGGGCTCACCGAGCTCATGATGCAGGCCGAGGACCCGGCCGACGCGCGCGCGCTGGCCGAGTCGCTCGGGCCGCGCTACTGCAGCATGCGCAAGACCACGATCTACGCCGGGTCGAACGAGATCCAGCGCAACATCATCTCGAAGATGACCCTGGGCCTATAGGGCAGAGGCGACCATGAACTTCGACTACAACGAAGAGCAGCAGCTCCTTGCCGATTCCGTCCGGCGCTTCCTCCAGAAGGACTACGACTTCGAGACGCGCCGGAAGATCGTCGCCTCGAAGGAAGGCTGGAGCGACAAGGTGTGGGCGCAGCTCGCCGAGATGGGCCTGACGGGGCTGCCCGTGTCGACGGATTTCGGCGGCTTCGGCGGCGGCGCGGTCGACCTGATGGGCGTGATGGAGGCCTTCGGCGATGCGCTGGTGGTCGAGCCATACCTGCCGACCGCGATGGCCGCGCGCCTCATCCGCAAGCACGACATCCTCTCGTCCGTGGTGGAAGGCAAGGTGCGCCTCGCGTTCGCGCATGCCGAAGCCGGCGCGCGGCACCGCCTCGGCCACGTCAACGCGACCGCGAAGAAGGCGGGCAACGCATGGGCGATCGACGGCGAGAAGAAGGCGGTCTCCGGCGCGCCGATGGCCGACAAGCTCGTCGTCTCCGCGAAGGACGGCGGGCAGATCGCGCTCTTCCTCGTCGACGCGGGGGACGTGGAGATGGCGCCGTTCCGCGCGCTCGACGAGACGCGCAGCGCCGACGTCGTGCTGAAGGGCGCGAAGGCCGAGCGGCTCGAGGGCGGGCTCGCCGAGATCGAGGAGGTGGTCGACTACGGCACGGCGCTCATCTGCGCCGAGGCGGTGGGCGCGATGAAGTTCGCCTGCGACACGACGCTCGAGTACCTGAAGACGCGCAAGCAGTTCGGCGTGCCGATCGGCACCTTCCAGGCGCTGCAGCACCGCATGGTCGACATGTACGTCTCGTACGAGCAGGCGAAGTCGATGGCCTGCCTCGCCTGCTCGAAGATCGACCAGTCCGAGAGCGCGAAGGACCGGGCGCGCGCCGTCTCCGCGGCGAAGATCAAGATCGCCGACAATGCGCGCCACGTGAGCCAGGAGTCGGTGCAGCTGCACGGCGGGATGGGCATGACGGAGGAGCTGAAGGTGAGCCATACCTTCCGGCGCCTCACCGTGATCACCGAGCAGTTCGGCGGCGCGGACCACCACCTGGAGCGGTTCGCCAGCCTCTAGCCTCGCCTGAACCTCTACCTGCGGTTGTTGTGGACGATCCTCGGCGCGCTGCGCGCGCCGAAGGTCCGGGTCGGGGAGGCCGTCGAGCTCACGCTGCGCGTGCTGCCGAACGACCTGGACATCAACGGCCACATGAACAACGGCCGCTACCTGACGATCGTCGACCTCGCGCTCTTCGTCCTGTTCATCCGCAGCGGCTTCCTGCGCCTTTGCATGAAGAAGGGATGGCGACCGATGTCGGGCGGCGCCGTGATCCACTTTCGCCGCGGGTTGAAGGTCTTCCAGCGCTACACGCTGCGCATGACCCCCGTGGGGTGGGACGACTTCTGGAACTACTGCCGCTTCGAGTTCATCCGTGACGGCGAGCTCTGCGCCACCGGGTTCATGAAGGGCGCCGCGGTCGGTCGCGCGGGGCTCGTCCCGACGGCCGAGTTCTATCCGGCGCTGGGCTACCAGGGCAGCTCGCCCGAGCTGCCCGCCGACGTCCTGGCCTGGATCGCTGCGGATCGCCTGCTCGGCAGCCGCGCGAAGCGCTAGCATTGGCGCCATGAACAAGAGAATCGTGATGGCAAGCCGGCCGACGGGC
Source organism: Burkholderiales bacterium (assembly GCA_035549805.1). Lineage (GTDB taxonomy): Bacteria > Pseudomonadota > Gammaproteobacteria > Burkholderiales > SG8-39 > SCGC-AG-212-J23. The sequence continues at coordinate 7,152 of DASZQH010000267.1, read as the reverse complement.
TGGGTCACCGAGCAGAACTTCCGCCTCGAAACCGCGCCGATCCCGAAGCCGCAGGACGGCGAGGTGCTGGTGAGGAACGAGTGGCTCTCGCTCGACCCGTACATGCGCGGGCGCATGAACGACGTGAAGTCCTACGCCGCGAAGCAGGAGATCGACGCGGTCATGGTCGGCGGCACCGCGGGCGAGGTCGTCGAGTCGCGCAACCCGAAGTTCAAGCCCGGCGACAAGGTGGTCGGCCAGTTCGGCTGGCAGCAGTACGGCCTGTCCGACGGCAAGATGCTCAACAAGGTCGACGCGAGCCGCATCCCGCTTTCGGCGTACCTCGGCGTGGTCGGCATGCCCGGCGTCACGGCGTGGGTCGGGCTGCTCGACCTCTGCCAGCCGAAGGAGGGCGAGACGGTCGTGGTGTCCGCGGCCTCCGGCGCGGTGGGCAGCGTGGTCGGCCAGATCGCGAAGCTCAAGGGATGCCGGGCGGTCGGCATCGCCGGCGGGAAGGCGAAGTGCGACTACGTGACCGGAGAGCTCGGCTTCGATGCCTGCATCGACTACAAGGCGGGCCGCCTGAACGAGGACCTGAAGGCCGCGACGCCCAAGGGCATCGACTGCTATTTCGAAAACGTGGGCGGCGAGATCCTCGACTCGGTGCTGCGGCGGATGAACGCGTTCTCGCGCATCGCGGTGTGCGGCCTCATCTCGCAGTACAACGCGACCGAGCCGTATGGCGTGAAGAACTTCCAGTCCATCCTCGTGAACCGCATCAAGGTGCAGGGCTTCATCGTCTCCGACCGGATGGAGCTGTGGGCGAAGGCGCTGCCCGAGCTGATCGGATGGGTGGCGGCCGGCAAGATCAGGTACCGCGAGACCGTCGCGGAAGGGCTGGAGAACGCGCCGAAAGCGTTCATCGGGATGCTCAAGGGAGAGAACTTTGGGAAACAACTCGTAAAGCTATGATCGATCTCTACACCTGGCCCACGCCCAACGGGCACAAGATCCACATCATGCTCGAGGAGACCGGGCTGAAGTACAACGTCATCCCGGTGGACATCGGCGCCGGCGACCAGTTCAAGCCGGACTTCCTCAAGATCTCGCCGAACAACAAGATGCCGGCGATGGTCGACCACGATGGGCCCGACGGCAAGCCGATGGCGCTCGCCGAGTCGGGCGCGATGCTCTTCTACCTCGCGTCGAAGACCGGGAAGTTCCTGCCGACCGACCTGCGCAAGCGCTGGCAGGTCATGCAGTGGGTGATGTTCCAGATGGGGCACATCGGCCCGATGCTCGGCCAGGCGCACCACTTCCTCGGCTACGCGCCGGAGAAGATCGAGTACGCCATGAACCGCTACCGGAACGAGGCGAACCGGCTCTACGGCGTCGTCGAGAGGCGGCTGAAGGAATCGAAGTTCCTCGCCTGCGACGAGTACACGATCGCCGACATGGCGGCGATGCCGTGGATGCGCTTCCCCGAGCGCCAGGGCGTCGAGATCAGCGAGTTCCCGAACGTGCAGCGCTGGCGCGACGGCATTGCCGCGCGCCCGGCGGTGGCGCGCGCGCTGCAGGTGCTCGCCGACCGCCGCCGCCCCGAGATGAGCAAGGAGCAGAAGGAAGTGCTGTTCGGCGCGACGCAATATGCCAAGCGCTAGCCTCGCGGGGAAGGTCGCCTGGATCACCGGCGGCGGTTCCGGCATCGGCCTCGCGGGCGCGAAGGAGCTCGCGGCCGCCGGCGCCACCGTGGTGATCTCCGGCCGCACCGCGCGCACGAACGAGAGCGGGCTCGCCGAGCTGAAGAAGCTCGGCAAGGCCGAAGCCGTCCTGCTCGACGTGTCGGACCAGCAGGCGGTCGTGAAGGCGGCCGCCGACATCGAGAAGCGCCACGGCCGCATCGACATCCTCGTCACCAGCGCCGGCACCAACATCGGCGGGGGCAAGCGCAACTTCAGGAACATGACGCTCGAGGGCTGGAACGACGTCGTGCGCATCAACCTCGACGGCCTTTTCTACTGCTGCCATTCAGTGATCCCCGGCATGCGCGCGCGCAAGGACGGGCTGATCATCAACATCTCGTCCTGGGCGGGGCGCTACGCGAGCGTGCTCACCGGTCCGGCGTACAACGCGACCAAGCGCGCGGTCATCGCGGTCAGCGAGTCCATCAACATGGAGGAGTGCATGAATGGCATCCGCGCCACCTCCATCCTGCCCGGCGAGGTCGCCACCCCGATCCTGGAGAAGCGCCCGGTGCCGCCCTCGGCCGAGGAGCGCGCGCGGATGGCGCAGGCGGAGGACTTCGGCAAGGCGATCCTCTTCGTCGCCACCATGCCGGCGCGCACCTGCGTGAACGAGATGGTCATCGCGCCGACGTGGAACCGCTTCTACGTCGGCGGCCTGGAAAAATAGGGACAGACCCCATTTTCCGTCGCTTCGCGTAGCGCGCCGGAAAATGGGGTCTGTCCCTATTTTTCTTCGCGTAGCCCTGCCGTTCCTCGCCGGGTACTTCGTCTCGTACCTGTACCGCATGGTGAATGCGGTCCTCGGCCCGACGCTCGCCGCGGAGTTCGGCCTCACCGCGGGCGGCCTGGGCCTGCTGTCGAGCGTCTACTTCCTCGCCTTCGCGCTCTTCCAGCTGCCGCTCGGGCTGCTGCTCGACCGGTTCGGGCCGCGGCGCGTCAACGCGATCCTCCTCCTCGTCGCGGCCCTGGGCGGCCTGTGGTTCTCGCTTGCGACCTCCGCGGAATCAGCGATCGCGGCGCGCGCGCTCATCGGCTTCGGCGTCTCGGGCTGCCTCATGGCCGCGTTCACGGCGTTCGTGCTCTGGTATCCGCCCGAGCGGATCTCCACGCTGAATGCCCTCGCGTTCTCGGTGGGGTGTCTCGGCGCCATCGTCGCGACCGTGCCGGTGGAGCTGCTGCTGCGCGCCTGGCCCTGGCGCCAGGTTTTCCAGCTCATCGTCGCGGTGACGGTCGTGGTCGCGCTGGCGCTCTGGCTGGTGGTGCCGGAGCGGGCGCGCGGGCGGGCGGAGAGCCTCGGCGAGCAAGTGCGCTCGGTCGCGGCGCTCTTTCGCGACGGCGCGTTCCTGCGCATCGCCGTCTGCCTCGGCGCCAGCCAGTGCGCCGCCGTCGCGCTGCAGACGCTATGGGTCGCGACCTGGCTGCGCGACGTGAACGGCTATTCGCCCGCCGAAGTGGCGCGCGGCCTGCTCGCGATCAGCATCGCCATGATCGTCGGGTACCTCGGGTTCGGCCGGGCGGCCGACCGGCTCGCGCGCAGCGGTCGGAGCGCCCTGCCGCTGCTCATCGGCGGGGTCGCGGTCGCTTCCCTCGCCCTCTTGCTCCTGATGTTCGGCGTGCGCGGCCTCGCCGCCATGGCGGTCTGGTGCGTCTTCGTCGCCGCCGCGACTTCGGTGGTGCTGGGCTATTCGATCCTGTCGCGCCGCCTGCCGAAGGAGATGGCGGGCCGGGCGAACACCGCGATCAACCAGCTCGGCTTCATCGGCATGTTCAGCGGCCAGTGGCTCTTCGGCCTGGTGCTCGATTTCTGGCCGCAAACGCCTTCGGGCTACGCGCCGGAGGCCTATCCCTGGGCGCTCGGCCTGCTGTGGGTCGTGCAGGCGGCAGGGCTCGCATGGCTGTGGCGCGGTCGCGCCGCGGTCGAGCACGCGCCACGCGCCGCTACAGGCGGCCGCTGCGCTTGAGGTCGATATAGCGGTTTACCAGCGCGATCGGCAGCTCCGGCGGCTCCACGTCGATGCAAACGGCGCCGCGAGATTCGAGCCGGTGCAGGGCGAGCTCGCGCCGCTGCAGGTAGTCGGCCGCCGCGGCATGCGTCAGGGCGCGGTCGAAGCCGTCCACGCGGCTTCGCAGCGCCCGCGACAGGATTGCCTCCCGCAAGGAAGCGAAAAGCACGAGATGGCGCGTCTGCATCAGGCCGAGCGCCGGCCCGAGGCTGTCGTCGTCCTCGTCGCGCAGGTTGGACAGCACGACGACCAGCGAGCGTTTGCGCTGGCGCTTCATGACCTCCAGCGCCGCGCCGTAGTAGTCGGTGGTCTGCAGCGTGGGGTGCAGGTCGTAGACGCGATTCAGGATCCGGTTGACCGTGGAAACGGACTTGCGCGGCGCGAACCAGCGCGGCTCGCCGGCGACGGTCAGGAAGCCGACCGCGTCGCCCTGGCGCAGGCTCGCATAGGCGAGCAGCAGGGCGGCGTTCAGCACGTGGTCGAAGTGGGAGAGCGCGTCATCCTGCGCCGCCATGCGCCGGCCGCAGTCGAGGACGAGGAGCACCTGCTGGTCGCGTTCGTCCTGGTATTCGCGCGAGATGAGCTTGCGCACGCGCGCACTGGCCTTCCAGTCGATCTGCCGCACGGCGTCGCCTTCGCGATAGTCCCGCAGCTGCCGGAAGTCGAGGCCCTCGCCGCGCCGGCGCCGCTGCAGGACGCCGATCTGGGACAGGCGGTTGTCGGTCGCCAGCACCGCGAAGCGGGTGAGCGCGGCAAAGTTCGGGTAGATGCGCGTCGTCGCCGCGGCGCCGAGCATGCGCCGCACCTGCCAGAGGCCCGTGCGCGAGCGCAGGCGCGCCTCCACCCGCCCGAACTTCGCCGCGCCGCGCCGCACCGGGCGCGCGGTGTAGCGCGCTTCGACCCAGCCCTGTCCCGGAACGACGAGCGAGCAGGGCAGGCCGGCCGCTTCGAATCCGCTCGGGACGTGGTCGTGGATCTCGCAGCGCACGCTCTGCCTCGCCTCGTTGCGAAGCCGCAGGCGCACTTCGTGCGCGACGCCGAGGGGAAGGGAAGCCGGGAGCTCGCGCTGCGCGGTCGGCGGGCGCATGCGCAAGGCCGCCGCGCCGTCCGCCGCCGCCGCGAGGACGAGAGCGACGGCGACCGCCACCCAAGCAGGCTGGAGCGCGGGAACGATCGAGACCACGACGCCGAGCGCCAGGACGGCGGCAGCGGCGGCAAGCAGGCGGGGCGCGGGGATGAGCAGGTCAGGTCCTCGGCGCCGCGACCTTGTCGAGCAGCGAGCGCAGGATCGCGTCGCTGGAATGGCCCTCGATCTCGAGCTCCGGCGCGGACGCGATACGGTGGCGCAGCGCCGGCAACGCCACCTTCTTCACGTCGTCGGGCGTGACGAAGTCGCGCCCCGCGAGCAGCGCCGCGCCGCGCGCGGCCCGCACCAGCGCGATCCCGCCGCGCGGGCCGGCGCCGGAGGCCACGCCGCTCCAGTCCCGGGTGGCGCGCGTGATGCGCACCGCGTAGTCGAGGACGCGGTCGTCCAGCCCCACGCCGGCGGCGAGCCCCTGCAGCTCGACCACCGCGGCGGGCGTCATGACGGTGGCGACCGCGTCGACGTTGAGGCGGTCCCCGATCTGCCCGGTCGTGACGCGCCGGACCATCGCCGCCTCCTCCGCCGCGTCCGGGAAGTCGATGCGCACCTTGAACAGGAACCGGTCGAGCTGCGCCTCCGGAAGCGCATAGGTCCCCTCGTGCTCGATCGGGTTCTGCGTCGCGAGCACCATGAAAGGCGCCTCGAGCGGGTGGGCCCGCCCTTCCAGCGTCACCTGGCCCTCCTGCATGACCTCGAGCAGCGCGGCCTGCGTCTTGGCGGGCGCGCGGTTGATCTCGTCGGCGAGCAGGAGCTGCGTGAACACCGGCCCCTTGCGCGTGGTGAACTGGCCGCTCGCGGGATCGAACAGCGTATGCCCGGTGACGTCGGCAGGCATGAGATCGGGCGTGAACTGGATGCGGCCGAAGCGACCGCCGAAGGCCTTCGCGAGGGCGCGCACGAGCAAGGTCTTGCCGAGACCCGGCACGCCTTCGAGCAGCACGTGGCCGGCCGCGAGCAGCGCGATCAGGACCTGGTCCACCAGCTCTGCCTGCCCGACCATCGCCCGGCCGATCTCGGTGCGCATGGTGGAGAGCAGGCGCGCTGCGTCCTCCAGCTTTCCTGCGTCGATGGCTGCGCTCATTTTTCCTTCCCCTGGTTGGTCTTGATTCCGTGCGCGAGCTGCTCGTGGATCGCGCGATAGACGTCGGTCGCCGCGACGAGCGCGCGCGGCGTGCATTCGCGCGCGGGCTCGAGCACCCACGCCGCGTCCGCCGGCAGGATGCCGAAGCGCTCCGCGAGCCGGTGCTCCCGCTCTTCCCGCGCCGCGCCGGCGAACTCCGGCTGGGCGCGCATGAGGCGACGCAGCGCGGCTTCGCGCGCCGACTCGAAGAGCTGCGGCGCGCTGCCGGCCGACCACAGGAAGCGGCCGCTCGCGCGCAGGTGGTCGAGCAGCCGTCGGCGGGCGGGCTCCGGGTCGGGCGCGACCGGGCCGAAACGCGGCGCCGCGTGCCACAAGCCGAGAGCGAGAAGAAGGCCGCACCCTGCGAGCGCCGGCCAGGCGTTCTGCGCGAGCCACGCGACAAGCGAAAGGCCGCTCGGATCGTCGAACACCAGCACCGCGCCGGCGCCGCCGCCCGGCCGCTGGACGAGCCGCCAGGCGAGCTCGGCGTGCTCGTGCTCGCCGATCGACGCGTTCCGGGCGAACCCCAGATCCGCCACCACGGTGACGCGGCCCGCGCCAAGGGCGAAGCGCACCAGTGGCGCCCCCTCCGTTCCCTGCGCGGAAAGCCGCGTGCAGCATCCCATGTCCGCGCGCACCGCTCCGCCCCCGACGTCGACGAGCAGGGGCCGCGGCGCTTTGGGCGGCGGCGCCACGCGCGCCACGCCCAGGGCGTCGAGCAGCGGGTCGGGCATGCGGCGCTGCGCCGCCTCGACCACCAGGTGGCCTCCTGCCCCGGTCCATGCGAGCAGCCTCTCCCGGTCCGCGGGGCCGAGCGCGTGCCGGGGCGCGGCGAGAACCACCGTGTCGTGCGGCCCGGCCTCGCTCAGGTCGGCGGGCGTCGTCGCGTGTCGCGTCGTGCCGCCCATGCGCTGGATGAGTCTTTCGGCGGCGAGGAAGGGATTGCGCAGCGCCTCGCCGCGATAGCCGACCCAGACGCGCTCGGTGACGCGATCGAAGCCGACGAGAAAGCCGATGACCGCGGCCCCGGCCGCGACCAGGGCGATGGCGATGCCGATGAACCGGTCGCTCACGATGCCGGCTCCTCCGCGGACCGGAAATGCACGGCCCAGTCGCGCGCGAGCCGCGCCGCCTCGTCCCCGGCGGCGATGCGACCGCCGT
>DASZQH010000266.1:0-2900 GCA_035549805.1 Burkholderiales bacterium | reverse complement strand
TCGGCGGATCCGTCGGACCCCGATCGGGTCCCCAAGGCGCGCGGTTGATCGGCCCTGGCCAGGCCTCCCGCACCGAAGCCGCAACCGGACATCCGTCCGCGCTGCGGCGCCATCCTCGCCGGACGCAAGAAGCTCAGAGCTTCTCGACCTGCGAGTATTCGAGCTCGACCGGCGTGGCGCGGCCGAAGATCGACACGGCGACCTTGAGGCGGCCGCGCTCTTCGTCCACTTCCTCCACCAGCCCGTTGAACGAGGTGAAGGGGCCGTCCGCGACGCGGACCTGCTCACCCACCTCGAAGATCACGGCCCGTTTCGGGCGCTCCACGCCTTCCTTCACCTGGTTCTGGATCCGCTCCGCCTCCGCATCCGAGATCGGCGACGGACGACCCTTGCCGCCGAGGAAACCGGTCACCTTCGGCGTGTTCTTCACCAGGTGCCAGCTCTCGTCGGTCATCTCCATCTTCACCAGCACGTAGCCGGGGAAGAACTTGCGCTCGGCATTGACCTTGGAGCCGCGGCGCACCTCGACGACCTCTTCGGTCGGCACCAGCACCTCCGCGATCTCCGTCATGCCCGCCTGCTGCGCCTGCTCGCGGATCGACTGCGCGACCTTGCGCTCGAACCCCGAATAGACATGCACCACGTACCAACGCTGGGCCATCACTCAGCTCCCCAACCCGATCACGTAGCGCATCAGCAGCGACAGCACCTGGTCCACGAGGAAGAAGAAGACGGCGGCAAGCACCACCATCAGGAACACCATCGCCGTGGTGATTCCGGTCTCCTTGCGGGTCGGCCAAGTGACCTTGCCGACTTCCTGGCGCACTTGCCGGGCAAACTCCAACGGGTTGATCTTCGCCATGCCTTCCATTCAAACCCTGAACCGATCGCGGTGCCCGTCAGAGCGGGCGGTGGCAGGAGTGGAGGGACTCGAACCCCCAACCCCCGGTTTTGGAGACCGGTGCTCTAGCCAATTGAGCTACACTCCTAAGACCCGAGGGGCCGATCCCGAAGCACCGGCCCGACAGTCGCGGCTGCCGTCCCCCGCTTGCGGCTCCAGTCCTGCTCCTAAAACCGTCTACTCGATGATGGATGCGACGACGCCGGCGCCGACCGTGCGGCCGCCCTCGCGGATGGCGAAGCGCAGGCCCTCGTCCATCGCGATCGGCGCGATCAGATGCACCTCCATCGCGATGTTGTCGCCCGGCATCACCATCTCCGTGCCCTGCGGCAGAACGATCGTCCCCGTCACGTCCGTCGTCCGGAAGTAGAACTGCGGGCGATAGTTCGAGAAGAACGGCGTATGACGACCGCCCTCCTCCTTCGTCAGGATGTAGGCCTCCGCCTTGAACTTCGTGTGCGGCGTGATCGAGCCCGGCTTCGACAGAACCTGGCCGCGCTCCACTTCCTCGCGCTTCGTCCCGCGCAACAGCGCCCCGATGTTGTCGCCAGCCTCTCCGTAGTCCAGCAGCTTGCGGAACATCTCGACGCCCGTCACCACCGTCTTCGTCGTCGGACGCAGGCCCACGATCTCGACCTCGTCGCCGACCTTCACCGACCCGCGCTCGATGCGGCCCGTCACCACCGTCCCGCGGCCCGAGATCGAGAATACGTCCTCGATCGGCATCAGGAACGGACGGTCCTTCGCGCGCTCAGGCTGCGGAATGTAGCTGTCCACCGCCTGCATCAGCTTCAGGATCGCGTCATGACCCAGCGCCGGCTCCCGGCCCTCCAGCGCACACAGCGCCGAGCCCCGAACCATCGGGATCTTGTCGCCAGGGAAGTTGTACGACGTCAGCAGCTCGCGAACCTCCAGCTCCACCAGCTCCAGGAGCTCGGGGTCGTCCACCATGTCGCACTTGTTCAGGAACACAACCAGCGCCGGAACGCCGACCTGGCGCGCCAAAAGGATATGCTCGCGCGTCTGCGGCATCGGACCATCCGCCGCCGAGACCACCAGGATCGCGCCGTCCATCTGCGCGGCTCCCGTGATCATGTTCTTCACATAGTCCGCATGACCCGGGCAGTCCACATGCGCGTAGTGGCGAGCCTTCGTCTCATACTCCACATGCGCCGTGTTGATCGTGATCCCGCGCGCCTTCTCCTCAGGCGCCTTGTCGATCTGGTCGTAGGCCATGAACGTCGCCCCGCCCGTCTCCGCCAGCACCTTCGTGATCGCCGCCGTCAATGACGTCTTCCCGTGGTCGACGTGACCGATCGTCCCAATGTTGCAGTGCGGCTTGTTCCGCTCGAATTTCGCCTTCGCCATCGTGGTCGGTTCCTGCTGACTTGAGCCTTGTCTGGTGGCATCGGCCCTCAGCGGGCCCGACGCCTGTTCTTGCTTCTGCCGGTTTAGAGCCCCCGGACGGGCTTCGACCCTTGCGCCTGATCGTCGTGGTTTGGAGCGGGTGACGGGAATCGAACCCGCGTAGCCAGCTTGGAAGGCTGGAGCTCTACCATTGAGCTACACCCGCGCTGTACCGCTCGATTCCATGGACTGCTGTGAACCCTCAAAAGCGCTCGCGTCACCGCTCACGTGGCCGAAGAGGATGGTGGAGGGGGTAGGATTCGAACCTACGTAGGCTGACGCCAACGGGTTTACAGCCCGTCCCCTTTAGCCACTCGGGCACCCCTCCGTACGCCCTTTCCGGTCGCGCGACGGAGTTGCGAACTATGTGGATTTACAGCAGCTTGTCAACGTCTAAACACACGAAAAGCGCCCCGTCGTCCGTTCCACACCACAGAGGCAACGGTCGAGGGCGGATCTTGGTAGCCGAATTGTGGAAGGCAATGTAATCAGGGCCATGCGCAAAGGCAAGCCGCGTTTCCCGCAATCCCGCTCTGCTTCAAACCGTCGACCCGAAACCGACCGTTCCTCGGCCGCGCCGCCGCCCTCGGGC
>DASZQH010000265.1:0-24309 GCA_035549805.1 Burkholderiales bacterium | reverse complement strand
ACTAGACAGTCGCTAGGGTTGTTGCTAGGATTTAACGCCAATTCTACGTATCGCGCCTAAGAGCCGATACACAAAGGGAAAATAAATGCAGTTCGACCTTTTCAAGCCCAAGGCTCCGCCGCTCTTCGGCCTCGACATCAGTTCGTCGTCGGTCAAGATGCTGGAGATCGTCGAAGCCGGCAAGGGTGCGTATCGGGTGGAACGCTACGCGATCGAGGCGCTGCCGCGCGACGCGATCGTGGACGGCAACATCAACAACCTCGAAGCGGTGACCGAGTCGGTCAAGCGGGCGCACAAGCGCCTCGGCACGCGTACCAAGCACGTGGCCATGGCCGTGCCGTCGGGCGCCGTCATCACCAAGAAGATCGTCGTCAGCGCGGCGCTGCGCGAGTCCGAGCTCGAAGTCCAGGTGGAAGGGGAAGCGAACCAGTACATCCCGTTCGCGCTGGAAGAGGTCAACCTCGACTTCCAGATCGTCGGACCCTCGCCGACCAATCCCGAGGAGCAGGAAGTCCTCATCGCCGCCACCCGCAAGGAAAAGGTCGAGGACCGCGTCGCCGTCGCCGAGTCGGCGGGGCTCAAGGCGTTCGTGATGGACGTCGAGTCCTTCGCCCAGCAGGCGGCCCTCGAGCTCGTCGTGGCGCACCTTCCCGGAAGCGGCAAGGATCAGAACATCGCCGTCGTCGACGTCGGCGCGAACGTCATGAACGTGACGGTGCTGCGCAACGACCAGTCCGTCTATGCGCGCGAGCAGGCGTTCGGCGGCAACCAGCTGACGCAGGACATCATCAGCCGGTACGGGATGAGCCCGGAAGAGGCGGAGAACGCGAAGCGCTCGGGCGGGCTGCCCGATGACTTCGAGGCGGAAGTGCTGCGGCCTTTCATGGAGAACCTTTCGCAGGAAGTGCAGCGCGCGCTCCAGTTCTTCTTCACCTCCACGCCGTATCACAGCGTCGATCACATCCTTCTGGCCGGCGGCTCGGCCGTCATCCCGGGCCTCGAGCAGGTCATCAACGCTCACGCCCAGGTCCCCACCAGCGTGGCGAATCCCTTCGCCGCGATGCAGACGTCGCCCCGCATCCAGCTCAAGAAGCTCATGGCGGACGCGCCCTCCCTCATCGTGGCCTGCGGTCTCGCCATGCGGAGGTTTGACCCGTCATGACCCGCATCAACCTACTCCCGCACCGCGAGGAGCGGCGCAAGCGCGCGCGCCAGCACTTCTTCGTGCTCGGCGGCGGCACGGCCATCCTCGGGGCGCTCATCGTGGTCCTGGTCCATACGTTCTATGCGACGAAGATCGAGACACAGAACGATCGCAACAAGTTCCTCAAGAACGAGATCGTCAAGCTCGACAAGGACATCGCGGAGATCAAGAAGCTGCGCGACGAGATCGCCGCGCTGCTCGCGCGCAAGCAGGTGATCGAGACCCTGCAGGCCGATCGCGCCCAGACCGTTCACCTGCTGGACGAGCTGGTGAAGCAGATGCCGGAGGGCGTCTACCTGCGCTCCGTGATCCAGAAGGGGCCGAAGGTCAGCCTGGTGGGCTTCGCGCAGTCCAACGCGCGCGTCTCGACCCTGATGCGCAACATCGAGGCATCCCCGTTCCTGGAGCGGCCGGAGATGATCGAGGTGCGTGCGTCCACGGATGCCACCAAGAAGCGCGTGTCCCAGTTCAGCATGAACATATCGCTGAAGAGGACCGCGGCCGCGAAGGACGCCGCGAAGGACGCGGGCAAGGGACCGGCGAAGCCGGCCGCCGCCGCGCCGAAGAAGGGATAAGCCATGGCCGCGATCAATTTCAACGCGCTCGTCGACGAGTTCAAGCGAACCAACTGGAACGACCCGGGCACCTGGCACTACGCGCCCAAGATCCTGGTGCTGCTGGCGATCCTCATCGGCATCCCCGTGGCGGGGTTCTTCGCCGACACGCAGTCGCAGCTCGACGAGCTCGAGCGCGGGGTGAACGAGGAAACCAAGCTCAAGACGGAGTACGTGGACAAGAAGAAGCAGGCGGTCAACCTCGACCTGCACCGCCAGCAGCTGCGCGAGATCGACACGCAGTTCGGCGCCCTGCTGCGCCAGCTGCCCAACAAGTCGCAGATGGACGCGCTGCTCGTCGACATCAACCAGGCGGGCCTCGGCCGCGGCCTGCAGTTCGAGCTGTTCAAGCCGGCCTCGTCGGAGAGCCAGCGCGAGTTCTACGCCGAGCTGCCGATCACCATCAAGGTCATCGGGACGTACCACGACATGGGTGCGTTCGCGAGCGACGTCGGCCAGCTGTCGCGCATCGTGACGCTCAACGACGTCGCGATCAACACCGGCAAGGAAGGCATCCTCACCATGGACGCCACGGCAAGGACCTTCCGCTACCTGGACGATGCCGAGGTCGCTGCGCAGCGCCGCTCCCAGCAGGCGGCGCGGAAGGGCGGCAAGAAATGACGCCGACCCTCCGCCCGCTGGTGCGCGCCCTCGCCCTCGCCGGGATCGCTTCGCTCGCCGCCTGCAGCGGCGAGGAGCATGGGGATCTGAAGCAGGAGCTCGCGGCGCTGACCAAGGACGTGCGCGGCCGCGTCGATCCGTTGCCGCAGGTGAAGCCGTACGAGCCGGTTCCTTACGCCTCCGAGGCGATGGTGGATCCGTTCCGGCCGGAGCGCATCGACATCGCCAAGGCCGGCATCGCGGCCACGAGCAGCAAGCTCGCACCCGACCAGAACCGGCCGAAGGAGCCGCTCGAGGCCTTCCCGCTCGAGTCGATCCAGATGCTCGGCACCATCACGCAGAACAAGGAAACCTTCGCGCTCGTGAAGGCAGGGACCAACCTGTACCGGGTGAAGAAGGGCAACTACATGGGCCAGAACTTCGGCGTCATCACGGGGATCGATGACGGGCAGATCGCGATCAAGGAGTTGATCCAGGACGCCGCCGGTGAATGGATGGAGCGCTCGAGCGCCCTGCAGCTAGTGGAGGCAAAACGATGAAAAAGACAATCCTCACCGCGCTTTGCGGCTTCGCGCTGTGGTTCTCCGGAACCGGCATCGCGGCGGCGCAGGCCAACGCGATCGAGTCCTTCAATGTCTCCCAGCACGGCGACAAGCTGGTGGTGCGCATCACGACGAAAGAGCCGCTGCGCAGCGTCCCGCCCAACTTCGCGGTCGCCAATCCCGCACGCATCGCGTTCGACTTTCCCAACACCACGAACGCACTGGGACGGTCGAGCCAGGACGTCTCCCAGGGCGAGCTGTCGAGCATGAACATCGTCCAGGGCTCGGATCGCACGCGCCTCGTCCTGAACCTGCGTCGCCCGGTCGCCCACGAGGCGACGATCGAAGGCAACGCGGTCGTCATCAGCCTGGCGGCGCCGGCGGTCACGGCACAGGCGCCCGGCGGGCGCGTCGAGCAGTTCGCCCAGGGCAAGGGAGACGCGAAGCACGCGGTGCGCGAAGTCGACTTCCGACGCGGCCGCGCCGGCGAAGGGCGCGTGATCGTCGACCTTTCGGATACCACGACCGGCATCGACATCCGCCAGCAGGGGCAGAACATCGTCGTCGAGTTCCTCAAGACGTCGCTGCCCGACGCGCTGCGGCGCCGCCTCGATGTGACCGACTTCGCCACCCCGGTGGACGCGATCAGCATGTTCCAGCAGGGCGAGAACGTGCGGATGGTCATCGAGCCGAAGGGCCAGTGGGAGCACAACGCGTACCAGTCCGACACGCAGTTTGTCGTCGAAGTGAAGCCGGTGGTGGTCGACCCCAACCGCGGACAGCAGCGCGGCCGCTACACGGGGGAGAAGCTGTCGCTCAACTTCCAGAACGTGGAAGTGCGCGCGGTGCTCAACGTCATCGCCGACTTCACCGACCTCAACCTGATCACCAGCGACACGGTCACCGGCAATATCACGCTGCGCCTGAAGGACGTGCCCTGGGACCAGGCGCTCGAGATCATCCTGCAGACGCGCGGTCTCGACAGCCGCCGTACCGGCAACGTGATCTGGATCGCGCCGCGCGACGAGCTTGCGACGCGCGAGAAGCTTGCGCTGGAGGCCCAGCAGCAGATCAGCGACCTGGAGCAGACGCGTACCGAGTCGTTCCAGATCAACTACCAGAAGGCGGCCGACATCCAGCGCCTGCTCTCGGACGCTTCCCAGCGCATCCTTTCCAAGCGGGGCAGCGCCGTGGTGGATACGCGCACCAACGTGCTGTTCGTGCAGGACACGCCGAGCCGGCTGGATGAAGTGCGCCGCCTGATCGCCAAGATCGACATCCCGGTGCGCCAGGTGATGATCGAGGCGCGCATCGTCGAGGCCAACGATACGTTCGCCAAGAACCTCGGGGCACGCATCGGCTACCATGATTTCTCGCCGGCCGGCCACCGCATCCTCGGTCGCAACAGCCCGCGCTTCCACATCGGCGGCGGTCTGGACGACACCGGCGGACACGCGGCGGGTGGTGCTCAAGGTGGCACCACGAGCTTTATCCCGGGCAGCCTGGGATCGAACATGCCGGCGTCGGGCCTGAACGCGTTCCCCGCCGGCCAGTTCTCCTTCATCCTCTTCAACAGCGCCGCCACGCAATTCCTGAACCTGGAGATTTCGGCGCTCGAGGCCGACGGCCGCGGCAAGATCATCGCCAGCCCGCGCGTGCTCACCGCCGATCAGGTGGAAGCCACCATCGAGCAGGGCACGGAGATCCCGTACCAGGCCGCGACTTCCTCCGGTGCGACGGCAGTGCAGTTCCGCAAGGCCAACCTGTCGCTCAAGGTGAAGCCCCAGATCACGCCGGACGGCAACGTGATCATGACCCTGGACGTCAACAAGGACCAGCCGGGCCAGCAGACCGCGTCGGGTCTCGCGATCAACACCAAGCACGTGAAGACCGAAGTGCTGGTCGAGAACGGCGGCACGGTCGTGATCGGCGGCATCTTCGAGTCGAACGAGCGCCAGGACGTCACGAAGGTGCCGCTCTTCGGCGACATCCCGATCATCGGTCACCTGTTCAAGAACACCACCACGACCAACTCGAGGACGGAGCTGCTCGTGTTCATCACGCCGCGCGTCGTCAACGAGCGTCTCAACATTCGCTGAACGCTTCGCGCCTTCGCGCACGGCCGGGACCTCCCGGCCGTTTTTGTTTCTAGAATGGCGGACATGCAGTCGCCCTCGAACGTGTTCCTCGTCGGCATGATGGGCGCCGGCAAGACCACCATCGGTCGCATGCTCGCGCGGCGCCTGAAGCTGCGCTTCGTCGACGCCGACCAGGAAATCGAGGCGCGCTGCGGCGTGAAGATCCCGGTGATCTTCGAGATCGAGGGGGAATCCGGCTTCCGCGCGCGTGAAGCCCAGGTCATCGCCGAGCTCTGCGCGCTGCGCGGGATCGTGCTCGCGACCGGCGGCGGTGCCGTGTGCTCCGCGGCGAGCCGGGCGCATCTTTCCAGGGGCGGAACGGTGGTCTATCTTCGCGCGAGGCCGGAGGATCTCTACGTCCGGGTCCGCAACGACAAGAACCGGCCGCTGCTGGCGACCGGCGATGCGCTCGGACGGCTGCGCGAGCTGCACGCCGAACGCGATCCCCTGTACCGTGAAATCGCCGATGTCGTGATGGATACCGGCGCGCAGAGCGTGCAAGCCCTGGCGCGCGCCCTGCTGCAGAAACTGGAGGAGCGGTGGAAAGCATCCGCGTAGAGCTCGGCGAGCGCGCCTACCCGATCCATATTGGCACGGGCGTGCTCGCATCCACGGAGCTCTATCGCCCTCACCTGACCGGCGGTCGCGTCGCGATCGTGACCAACGATGTCGTGGCGCGCCACTACCTCGCGCCGCTCCAGGCCACGCTCGAAAAGGCGGGCGCACGCGTCACCGCGATCCAGATCGAGGACGGGGAACAGGCGAAGCGCTGGGAAAACGTGGACCGCATCTGCGACACGCTCCTCGTCACGGGTTGCGGTCGCGACACCCTCATCGTTGCTCTCGGCGGCGGGGTCGTGGGCGACCTCGCCGGGTTCGTCGCGGCGATCTACCAGCGCGGCGTGCCGTTCATGCAGGTGCCGACCACCCTGCTCGCGCAGGTCGACTCTTCCGTGGGCGGCAAGACCGCGATCAACCACGCGCGTGGCAAGAACATGATCGGTGCCTTCCACCAGCCGCAGGCCGTCGTGGCGGACGTCGCGACCCTCGCGACCCTGCCGGATCGCGAGCTGCGGGCCGGCATCGCGGAGGTGATCAAGCACGGCGCGGCGCTCGACGAAGCGTTCTTCGAGTGGCTGGAAGCCGACGTCGAGAAGCTCGTGGCTCGCGACGCTCGTGCGCTCGCGTATGCGGTACGCCGCTCGTGCGAGCTGAAGGCTGCGATCGTCGCCCGCGACGAGCGCGAGGCGGACGTGCGCGCGCTGCTGAACCTGGGCCACACGTTCGGCCATGCCATCGAGGCCGGCACCGGGTACGGGACCTGGCTGCACGGCGAAGCCGTGGCCGCCGGAATGGTCATGGCGGCCGAGCTTTCCCTGCGCGAGAAGCTGATCGGCCCCACGGAAGTCGAGCGCGTGCGCCGCCTCATCGCGCGCGCGGGGCTGCCGGTGCGCGGCCCCGGCCTGCCGTCGGAACGGATGTACGAGCTCATGACCGTCGATAAGAAAGCGGCCGCCGGGAACATCCGCTTTGTCCTGCTCCACGGCATCGGCAAGGCTCGCCTCCAGGGCGGGATCTCCAGAACCCACGTCGATGCCGCGGTAGTTGCTGCGTCGCAATAGATGAAGGGCGCTCGCAAGCCCTTGTAGCAGCAGGACTACATAGGTATATTCGACAGTCCGTCCGCCCATTTTGTGCAGAGCGGCGAAAACCGGAAACGCTCTTTACGATCATGGGCTTACAAGCGCAAGGCCTCTACTCCCCCGCCAACGAGCATGACGCCTGCGGCGTCGGTTTCGTCGCTCATATCAAGGGCAAGAAGTCCCATACGATCGTAGAGCAGGGCCTGACGGTTCTGCGCAACCTCACCCACCGCGGCGCCGTAGGCTGGGATCCCAAGCTCTCCGACGGCGCGGGCCTGCTGATCCAGATTCCCGATCGCTTCTATCGCGAAGAGATGGCGCGTCAGGGCGTGAAGCTGCCGCCCGCGGGCCAGTACGGCGTGGGGATGGTCTTCCTGCCGCGTGATCCGGCCTCGCGCATCGCGTGCGAGTACGAGATCGAGCGGGCGATCAAGGACGAGGGACAGGTGCTGCTCGGCTGGCGCGATGTGCCGGTCGACAGCTCGGATCTCGCCGAGCCGGCGAAGCAGCTCGAACCGGTGATCCGTCAGGTGTTCATCGGCCGCGGCAAGCGCGTCACCGTTACCGACGCGCTCGAGCGCAAGCTCTACGTCATCCGCAAGGCCTCGGGGCATGCCATCCAGGCGCTCCAGCTCCAGCACGGCAAGGAGTTCTACGTGCCGTCGATGTCCGCCCGCACGGTCTGCTACAAGGGCATGCTGCTCGCCTACCAGGTCGGCGAGTACTACCTCGACCTGAAGGACGCGCGCGTCGAGTCGGCGATCGCGATGGTGCACCAGCGCTTCTCGACCAACACGTTCCCGTCTTGGGATCTCGCGCACCCGTTCCGCATGGTGTGCCACAACGGCGAGATCAACACGGTGCGCGGCAACCAGAACTGGGTACGCGCGCGCCAGGGCGCGATCTCCTCGCCGATCCTCGGCAAGGACATCGAGAAGCTCTGGCCCCTCATCTACGACGGCCAGTCCGATTCGGCATCGTTCGACAACGCGCTCGAGCTGCTCGTGATGGGCGGGTACTCGGTGGCGCACGCGATGATGATGATGATCCCCGAAGCGTGGGAGAACCATGCCCTCATGGACCCCGCGCGCCGCGCGTTCTACGAGTATCACGCGGCGATGATGGAGCCGTGGGACGGCCCGGCATCCATCGCGTTCACCGACGGCCGGCAGATCGGCGCCACGCTCGACCGCAACGGCTTGCGTCCCTCGCGCTACATCGTGACCGACGACGACCTGGTCATCATGGGCTCCGAGTGCGGCTGCCTGCCGGTGCCCGAAGAACGCATCGTGAAGAAGTGGCGCCTGCAGCCCGGGAAGATGTTCCTCGTCGACCTCGAGAAGGGCCGCATCGTCGACGACAAGGAGCTGAAGGAAGGGCTGGCGAACGCGAAGCCCTACGCCGAGTGGATCGAGCGCATCCGCGTCAAGCTGGATGAAGTGGAGAGCGAGAAGACCGCGCCGCTCAAGTCGAAGGTCGCGCTGCTCGATCGCCAGCAGGCGTTCGCCTATACCCAGGAAGACCTGAAATTCATCATGCAGCCGATGGCGGCGAGCGGCGAGGAGCCCATCGGCTCCATGGGCAACGATTCGCCGCTTGCGGTGCTGTCGAACAAGAACAAGACGCTCTACCACTATTTCAAGCAGCTCTTCGCGCAGGTCACGAATCCCGCCATCGACCCGATCCGCGAGGAGCTCGTGATGTCGCTGGTGTCGTTCATCGGCCCGAAGCCGAACCTGCTCGGCATCGACGAGCTCAACCCGCCGCTGCGGCTCGAAGTCTCGCAGCCGGTGCTCGATTTCTACGAGATGGAGAAGATCCGGCACATCGAGCGCTACACCGGCGGCAAGTTCCGCTCGTGCGAGCTCGACATCACGTATCCGGTCGCCTGGGGCAAGGAAGCCATCGAAGCCCGCCTCGCCTCGCTCGCCGCGCAGGCGGAGGACGCGGTGCGCTCCGGCTACTCGATCATCGTCATTTCCGATCGCCTGGTGGACCGGGAGCGCGTCGCGATTCCGGCGCTGCTCGCCCTGTCGGCCGTGCACCAGCACCTGGTGTCGAAGGGGCTGCGCACGTCGACCGGCCTGGTCGTCGAGACCGGCAGCGCGCGCGAGGTGCATCACTTCGCGCTGCTCGGCGGCTACGGGGCCGAAGCGGTGCACCCGTACCTCGCGCTCGAGTCGATCCTGGACCTGCACGCGCAGGACAGGGCCGCGGCTTCGAAGGCGCTTAAGAACTACGTCAAGGCCATCGGCAAGGGCCTGAAGAAAGTCATGTCGAAGATGGGCGTGTCGACCTACATGTCGTACACCGGCTCGCAGCTCTTCGAGGCGGTCGGTCTCGCGAAGTCGCTGGTCGACAAGTACATGCGCGGCACGGCTTCCAACGTGGAAGGCATCGGCCTGTTCGACGTGGCGGAGGACGCGATCCGCACCCACCGGTCCGCGTTCGACGAGGCCGACCCGGTGCTGAAGACGATGCTGGACGCGGGCGGCGAGTACGCGTGGCGCGTGCGCGGCGAGGACCACATGTGGACGCCGGACGCGATCGCCAAGCTCCAGCACTCCGCGCGCGCGAACTCGTATTCGACGTACAAGGAGTACGCACAGCTCATCAACGACCAGTCGCGCCGACACATGACGTTCCGCGGACTGTTCGAGCTGCGCGTCGACCAGTGCACGCCCGTGCCGCTCGAGGAAGTCGAGCCGGCGAGCGAGATCGTGAAGCGCTTCGCGACCGGGGCGATGTCGCTCGGCTCGATCTCGACCGAAGCGCATACCACGCTCGCTGTCGCGATGAACCGCATCGGTGGCAAGTCGAACACGGGGGAGGGTGGCGAGGATCGCCGGCGCTATGCACCGATCAAGGCCGGCGAAACGCTGCAGTCGCGCCTGGGCAAGACGCGCGTCGAGGCCGATATCGCCCTGCGCGAGGGGGATTCGCTCAAGTCGAAGATCAAGCAGGTGGCGTCGGGTCGCTTCGGCGTGACGGCGGAGTATCTCGCCAGCGCCGAGATGCTGCAGATCAAGATCGCCCAGGGCGCGAAGCCCGGCGAAGGCGGCCAGCTGCCCGGCCGCAAGGTTTCCGAGTACATCGCGGAGCTGCGCTATTCCACGCCGGGGGTCGAGCTGATCTCGCCGCCCCCCCACCACGACATCTACTCCATCGAGGACCTGGCGCAGCTCATCCACGACCTGAAGAACGCCAATCCGTCCGCGGACATCTCGGTCAAGCTGGTCTCGGAAGTGGGCGTCGGCACGATCGCCGCCGGCGTCGCGAAGGGCAAGTCGGACCACGTCACGATCTCCGGCCACGACGGCGGCACGGGCGCCTCCCCCTGGTCGTCGATCAAGCACGCCGGCACGCCCTGGGAGCTCGGCCTCGCGGAAACGCAGCAGACGCTGGTGCTGAACCGCCTGCGCGGACGCATCGCCGTGCAGGTCGACGGCCAGATGAAGACCGGCCGCGACGTGGTGATCGGCGCGCTGCTCGGCGCCGACGAGTTCGGCTTCGCCACCGCGCCGCTCGTCGTCGAGGGCTGCATCATGATGCGCAAGTGCCACCTGAACACCTGCCCGGTCGGGGTGGCGACGCAGGACCCGGTGCTGCGGCGCAAGTTCGCCGGCAAGCCCGAGCACGTGGTCAACTACTTCTTCTTCGTCGCCGAGGAAGTGCGCGAGCTGATGGCGAAGCTCGGCGCGCGCAGGCTGGACGAGCTCGTCGGGCGCACCGATCTCCTCGACACGCGCAAGGGAATCGAGCACTGGAAGGCGCGCGGGCTGGATTTCTCGCGCATCTTCCAGATGCCCAAGGTGCCGGCGGAGGTCGCTCGCTCACATCGGGAGCGCCAGGAGCACGGTCTGGAGAAGGCGCTCGACAACCGCCTCATCGAGCTGGCGGCGCCCGCTCTCGAGCGCCGCGAGAAGGTCACGGTCGAGACGCCGATCCGCAACATCAACCGCACCGTCGGCACGATGCTGTCGCACGAGATCGCCCGGCGCTACGGCCACGAGGGACTGGCGGACGACACGATCCACGTGCGCCTCGCCGGCTCGGCGGGCCAGAGCTTCGGCGCCTTTCTCGCGCGCGGCGTGACGCTGGACCTCGTCGGCGATACCAACGACTACTGCGGCAAGGGGCTTTCCGGAGGCCGCATCTCCGTGCAGCCCTCGCCCAAGTTCCGCGGCGAGCCATCGCAGAACATCATCACCGGCAACGTCGTTCTGTACGGCGCCATCGCGGGCGAAGCGTATTTCCGCGGCGTGGCCGGCGAGCGCTTCGCGGTGCGCAACTCCGGCGCCGAGGCCGTCGTCGAGGGCGTGGGTGACCATGGCTGCGAGTACATGACGGGCGGCACGGTCGTGGTCCTCGGCGAGACCGGGCGGAATTTCGCCGCCGGCATGTCGGGCGGCTTCGCCTACGTGCTCGACGCGGACGGCGAGTTCTCGAAGCGCTGCAACCTTTCGATGGTCGACCTGGAGCCGGTCGCGGAAGCCGACGACGAGGCGCGCCTCAAGCGGCTGATCGAGAACCACGGGCGCTACACCGGCTCGAAGCGGGCGGCCGAGATCCTCGCCGGCTGGGCGCAGTTCCGGGCGAAGTTCGTCAAGGTGTTCCCGAAAGAATATCGGCGCGCGCTGCGCGAGCTCGCGGCGTCGAACAAGGCGGCGGCGTAAATGGGCAAGGTCACAGGATTCCTGGAGTACGAGCGCGTCGAAGAGGCGAACGAGGCCCCCGAAGCGCGCAAGAAGCACTACCGCGAGTTCACCTTGCGCCTCGCCGACGACGCGGCCGGGGTGCAGGGCGCGCGCTGCATGGACTGCGGCACGCCGTTCTGCATGTCGGGCTGCCCGGTCAACAACATCATTCCGGACTTCAACGACCTGGTGTACCGCCAGGAATGGAAGCGGGCGATCGAGACGCTGCACTCGACGAACAACTTCCCGGAGTTCACGGGACGGGTGTGTCCCGCGCCGTGCGAGGAAGCGTGCGTACTGCGGATCAATGACGACCCGGTGGGCATCAAGTCCATCGAGCACGCGATCATCGACAAGGCGTGGGAGGAGGGCTGGGTCCGCGCGCAGCCGCCGGCCCGGCGCACCGGCAAGAAGGTGGCGATCGTCGGCTCCGGACCGGCGGGGCTCGCCGCCGCGCAGCAGCTCGCGCGCGCCGGGCACGACGTCACCGTGTTCGAGAAGAACGATCGCATCGGCGGCCTGCTGCGCTACGGCATTCCCGACTTCAAGCTCGAGAAGGGCGTCGTCGACCGGCGCATCGAGCAGATGCGCGAAGAGGGCGTGAAGTTCCGTCCCGGCGTCTTCGTCGGCACGCAGTGGCCCGCTCGCGGCGTGGGCTACGACGCACGCACCAACCTCGGCGCCGCTGACGTGCTTTCCAAGTTCGACGCGGTGGTGCTCGCCGCCGGGTCCGAGCAGCCGCGCGACCTGCCTATCCCCGGGCGCGACCTCGACGGCGTGCATTTCGCGATGGAATTCCTGCCGCTGCAGAACAAGCGCGTGGCGGGCGACCAGGGCGTGCGCGAGCTATGGGCCACGGGCAAGCACGTCGTCGTCATCGGCGGCGGCGATACCGGGTCGGACTGCGTCGGCACGTCCAACCGGCACGGCGCGAAGTCGGTCACGCAGATCGAGCTCCTGGAGAAGCCGCAGGATCTCGACTTCAATCCCGTGTGGCCGTACTGGCCGCTGCGGTTGCGCAGCTCCAGCTCCCACGAGGAAGGCGCGCTTCGCGACTGGTCGATCGCAACCAAGGAGTTCATCGGCGAGGGCGGCAAAGTCAAGGCCATCAAGGCCGTGCGCCTGGAGTGGAAGGGCGGCAAGCCGAGCGAAGTCGCGGGCAGCGAGTTCAAGATTCCGGCGGACCTGGTCCTGCTCGCCATGGGCTTCGTCTCGCCCCTGCAGTCGATGCTGGAGGAATTCGGCGTGCAGAAGGACCCGCGCGGCAACGCGCGGGCCGAGGTCGACGGCGAGACGGCCTACGCGACCACCGTCCCGAAGGTTTTCGCCGCGGGCGATGTGCGGCGCGGCCAGTCTCTCGTCGTGTGGGCGATCCGCGAGGGACGCCAGTGCGCGCGCTCGGTCGACGCCTTCCTGATGGGCGCCTCAGAGCTCCCGAGGTAAGACGGTAGAATCCCCGGGGCAATGTCCCTGGACGTGATCGTTCTGGCCGCCGGCATGGGCAAGCGGATGCGTTCCGACTTGCCCAAAGTCCTCCATCCTCTCGCCGGTCGCCCCCTGCTTTCCCATGTGCTGGAGGCCGCCCGCGCGCTTTCGCCGCGGCGCATCCTCGTCGTCCACGGCCATGGCGCGGAGAAGGTGCGCGCCGCCTTCGCCGACGCGCAGGACATCGAATGGATCCTTCAGGCCGAGCAGCTCGGGACCGGCCACGCGGTGCAGCAGGCCGCGCCGAGGCTCGATCCCGCCGGCGATGCCCTGATCCTCTACGGCGACGTTCCGCTCGTGCGTCCCGAAACGCTGCGGCGCCTGGTCGAAGCCTCGCGCGGCGCACTGGCGGTGCTGACCACCGAGCTCGATGA
This sequence comes from Burkholderiales bacterium, assembly GCA_035549805.1. GTDB lineage: Bacteria > Pseudomonadota > Gammaproteobacteria > Burkholderiales > SG8-39 > SCGC-AG-212-J23. Next base: position 10,991 of record DASZQH010000265.1, on the reverse strand, counting down.
CGCGAGCGGGTACGGCCGCGTGGTGCGCGACGGCGCGGGGAACGTGGCGCGGATCGTCGAGCACAAGGATGCCTCCGCGTCCGAGCGCGAGCTCCGCGAAGTCAACGCGGGGTTCTACGCCGTGCGCGCCGCGAGGCTCGTGGAGTGGCTGGCGCGCCTGAAGAACGACAACGCCCAGCGCGAGTACTACCTCACGGACATCGTGACCCTCGCTTCGGCCGAGGCCCTCCCCGTGACAGGCGTGAAGGTCGATGACCCGCTCGAGGTCGCGGGGGTCAACTCGAAGCGCGAGCTCGCCATGCTAGAGCGCGTGGTGCAGGAGCGCGAAGCCGATCGGCTGCTGGAGGCCGGCGTCACGCTCGCCGACCCCCATCGGATCGACGTGCGCGGCACGCTGGAGTGCGGCCGCGACGTCGCGATCGACGTGAACTGCGTCTTCGAGGGCCGCGTGCGGCTCGGCGACGGCGTGCGCATCGGCGCGAACTGCATCCTGCGCAACGTCTCCGTGGGCGCGCGCAGCGAGGTGCTGCCGTTCTGCCATCTCGACGACGCGGAGCTGGGCGCGAAATGCCGCATCGGCCCGTATGCGCGCGTGCGCCCCGGGACCAGCCTGGCCGAGGACGTCCATATCGGCAACTTCGTCGAGGTTAAGGCGAGCCGCTTCGGCGCCGGCTCGAAGGCCAACCACCTCGCCTACGTCGGGGACTCCGAGGTGGGCGCGAAGGTGAACGTCGGCGCCGGCGTCATCACCTGCAACTACGACGGGGCCTCCAAGCACAAGACCGTCATCGAGGACGAGTGCTTCATCGGCTCGGATGCCACGCTGGTGGCGCCGGTGCGCATCGCACGCGGCTCGTACATCGGCGCGGGCTCGACGATCAGCAAGGACACGCCTGCCGGCCAGCTCACGGTGGCGCGGGCGAAGCAAGTCTCCATTCCGGGCTGGAAGCCCAAGAAGAAGGGCTGATCGCCATGTGCGGAATCGTCGGCGCCGCGGCGCGCCGCGACATCGTTCCGGTGCTCGTCGAGGGATTGCGCCGGCTGGAGTATCGCGGCTACGACTCCTGCGGCGTGGCGGTGCTCGGGGGCAGCGAGGTCGGGCGCGTCGTGAGCGTCGCCCGCGTCGCGGAGCTCGACCGGGAGATCCGGGCGCGCGGCGTGCACGGCGAGACCGGCATCGCCCACACCCGCTGGGCGACCCACGGCGCGCCCGCGCAGGAGAACGCGCATCCCATCGTCTCGCGCGGCGAGATCGCGCTCGTGCACAACGGGATCATCGAGAACCACGAGGAGCTTCGCGCCGAGCTGGCGGCGAAGGGCTACGCGTTCCAGGGGCAGACGGATACCGAGGTAGTGACGCACCTCATCCACAGCCTCTACGCGGGCGACCTGCTCGCGGCCGTGCAAGCCGCGGTGCGCCGCCTCACCGGCGCCTACGCGATCGCGGTGGTCTCCAGGAAGGAGCCGCATCGGGTGGTCGGCGCCCGCGCCGGCAGCCCGCTCGTGGTCGGCGTCGGCGAGCGCGAGCTCTTCCTCGCTTCCGACGCCCTCGCGCTGGTCGGCACGACCGAGCGCATCGCCTACCTCGAGGAGGGAGACGTCGCGAGCATCGACCTCGCCGGCTGGCAGGTCTACGACCGTGACGGCCGCCGCGTCGAGCGCGAGGTCCGCACCGTCAAGGCCGCCTCGGCGGTGGCCGAGCTCGGGCCGTACCGCCACTTCATGCAGAAGGAGATCTTCGAGCAGCCGCGCGCCGTCGCCGACACGCTGGAAGGCATCGCGGGGATCACGCCGGAGATCTTCGGCGCGCAGGCCGCCGACGCGTTTCGCGCCTCGAGCTCGGTGCTGATCCTCGCCTGCGGCACGAGCTACTACTCCGGCCTCGTCGCCCGGCAGTGGATCGAGTCGCTCGCCGGCCTGCCCTGCCACGTCGAGATCGCGAGCGAATATCGCTACCGGGACAGCGTGCCCGACCCGCGCGCGCTGGTGGTCGTCGTCTCGCAATCCGGGGAGACCGCCGACACGCTCGCCGCCCTGAAGCACGCCCAGGCGCTCGGCCATGGCGGCACGCTGGCCGTGTGCAACGTCGCGAGCAGCGCGATGATGCGCATGACCCGGCTGCAGTACCAGACCCACGCCGGCGTCGAGATCGGCGTCGCGTCGACCAAGGCGTTCACGACGCAGCTCACGGCGCTTTTCCTCCTCGCCCTGGTGCTGGCCAAGCTGCGCGGCCGGCTGCCCGGCGCCGAGGAAGCGGCGCATCTCAAGGCGCTGCGCCACCTGCCGAGCGCGCTCGGCGCGGTGCTCGCGCTGGAGCCGCAGGTCATCGCCTGGGCGGAGCGCTTCGCGAAGAAGGAGCATGCCCTGTTCCTCGGCCGCGGCCTGCATTTCCCGATCGCCCTCGAGGGCGCGCTCAAGCTCAAGGAGATCTCCTACATCCACGCCGAGGCCTACCCGGCCGGCGAGCTCAAGCACGGCCCGCTCGCCCTGGTGACGAGCGAGATGCCGGTCGTGACGGTCGCCCCCAACGACGCGCTGCTGGAGAAGCTGAAGTCCAACATGCAGGAAGTGCGCGCGCGGGGCGGGGAGCTCTACGTCTTCGCCGACGGCGGCAGCCGCATCGCCCCGGGGGCGGGCATCAACGTGATCCGCCTGCCCGGGCACTACGGGCTGCTGTCACCCATCCTTCACGTCGTGCCGCTACAACTGCTCGCCTATCACACGGCCCTGGCGCGAGGAACGGACGTCGACAAGCCGCGGAATCTGGCGAAATCCGTCACAGTAGAATAGCCTTCGCAGCCTAGATCCAACGCCTACGAGGAGGGGAGAATGAGGACGAAGACAATCGCCGTCGCGATCGCGACGGCCCTGATGTCCGGAACGGCGCACGCGCAGACGGAGATCCAGTGGTGGCACTCGATGGGAGGTGCGCTCGGGGAAGCCCTGAACGGGCTTGCCACGAAGTTCAACGCCAGCCAGTCGGAGTACAAGGTCGTCACGACCTTCAAGGGCTCGTATCCCGAGTCGATGACGGCGGCGATCGCCGCCTACCGCGCCGGCAGCGCACCCCACATGCTCCAGGTTTTCGAGGTCGGCACCGCGACCATGATGGCCGCCAAGGGCGCCATCGTCCCGGTCGCGACCGTCATGCGCAACGCCAAGGAGCCCTTCGACCCGAAGGCCTACCTGCCGACCGTGACCGGGTACTACACCGACCTGAAGGGCAACATGCTGTCGTTCCCGTTCAACAGCTCCACGGTGATGTTCTACATCAACGAGGACGCGTTCAAGAAGGCGGGGCTCGACCCGAAGAAGGCGCCCAAGACCTGGAAGGAAGTGCGCGCCGCCGCGGACAAGCTCAAGGCCGCGGGACAGCAGTGCGTGTACACGACGAGCTGGCCCTCCTGGATGCACATCGAGAACTTCAGCGCCTGGCACAACGTGCCAATCGGGACGAAGCAGAACGGCATGGGCGGCCTGGACACGCAGTTCACCATCAACTCGCCGCTGCACGTCCGGCACATCAGCATGCTGGCGGACATGTCGAAGAACGGCCTGTTCACCTACGCGGGACGGACGAACCAGGGCGATGCCAAGTTCTCCAGCGGCGAGTGCGCCATGTTCAGCGGCAGCGCCGGGGCGCAGGCTGGCATCAAGAAGGCTGCCAAGTTCGACTGGTCGATGCACTTCATCCCCTACCATGACGACGTGAAAGGTGCGCCGCAGAACTCGATCATCGGCGGTGCGTCGGTCTGGGTCATGGGCGGCAAGAAGGCCGACGAGTACAAGGGCGTGGCGAAGTTCCTCGCCTTCCTCTCCAAGCCGGAAATCCAGATGGAATGGCACACGAGCACGGGGTACGTACCGATCACCCAGGCGTCCTACGAGCTGACGCGCAAGTCCGGGTTCTACGACAAGAATCCCGGCGCCGATCTGCCGGTGCGCCAGCTCACCAACAAGGCGCCCACGGCCAACTCGAAAGGGCTGCGCTTCGGCAACTTCGTGCAGGGGCGCACCGTCATCGAAGAGGAGCTGGAGGCGATCTTCGCCGGAAAGAAGGACGCGAAGACGGGCCTCAATGACGCCGTGAAGCGGGGCAACGAGATCCTGCGGCAGTTCGAGGCGGCCAACAAGTAAGTCGAAGTCGCCCGTGGAAAAGCGGGTGGTGTTCCGGTCTGCGTGGCTACCCTATGCGCTGGTAGCCCCGCAGATCGCCATCACGCTGGTGTTCTTCTTCTGGCCCGCCGCCCAGGCAGTCTGGTATTCGTTCCAGCTGCAGGATGCATTCGGCCTGCGCACCCAGTTCGTCGGGCTGCAGAACTTCGCCGCGCTGTTCCGCGACGGCAACTACCTCGAATCGTTCAAGGTCACCGCCGTCTTCAGCGTGCTGGTGGCGTTCTTCGGCATCGCAATCTCGCTGCTTCTCGCCACGATGGCGGACCGGGTGCTGCGCGGCGCGCTCGCCTACAAGACGCTGCTGATCTGGCCCTATGCCGTGGCCCCCGCGATCGCCGGCGTGCTGTGGGCGTTCCTGTTCGCGCCGTCGATCGGCATCGTGACGTACGTCCTGAAGGGATTCGGCATCAACTGGAACTGGATCCTCGACGGCGAACAGGCGATGCTCCTGATCGTGATTGCGTCCGTCTGGAAGCAGATCTCCTACAACTTCCTGTTCTTCCTCGCCGGCCTGCAGTCCATCCCGCGCTCGCTGATCGAGGCCGCGGCCATCGACGGTGCCGGGCCGACGCGGCGCTTCTGGACCATCGTATTCCCGCTGCTCTCGCCCACCACGTTCTTCCTGCTGGTGGTGAACATCGTCTACGCGTTCTTCGAGACGTTCGGGGTGATCGACGCCACCACCCAGGGCGGCCCGGCGCAGGCGACGCAGATCCTCGTGTACAAGGTCTACCACGACGGGGTCAAAGCCGCCGACCTGGGCGGTTCCTCGGCGCAGTCGGTCATTCTGATGCTGATCGTCATCGCGCTGACCGTGGCCCAGTTCCGCTTCATCGAGCGCAAGGTCCAGTACTGACATGGTGGAGAATCGTCCCTGGGTCACCTTCTTCTCGCACGCGGTGCTGATCCTCGGCGTGCTGGCGATCGCGTTTCCGCTCTATGTCACGTTCGTCGCCTCGACGCTCTCGCTCGAGCAGATCATGCAGGTGCCGATGCCGCTGCTTCCCGGCGACCAGCTGGTGAAGAACTACGCGCAGGTGCTCGGCGCGGGCACGACCACGGGATCGAAGGCGGCGGCCTCGTCGATGCTGTTCAACAGCATGGTCATGGCGCTGGTGATCCCGCTTGGAAAGATCGCCGTGTCGATCATCGCCTCGTTCGCGATCGTCTACTTCCGCTTCCCGCTGCGCATGTTCTTCTTCTGGATGATCTTCGTCACCCTGATGCTTCCCGTCGAGGTCCGAATCATCCCGACGTTCAAGGTCATCTCCGACCTCGGGATGCTGAACACCTACGCCGGCCTGACCGTACCGCTGATCGCCTCGGCGACGGCGACGTTCCTGTTCCGCCAGTTCTTCATGACGGTCCCCGACGAGCTTGCGGAGGCGGCGCGGGTGGACGGCGCCGGTCCGCTGCGGTTCTTCAAGGACGTGCTCCTGCCGCTGTCGAAGACGACGATGGCGGCGCTGTTCGTGATCCAGTTCATCTACGGCTGGAACCAGTACCTGTGGCCCCTTCTGATCACCACCGACGAATCGATGTACACGACCGTGATCGGCATCAAGCGGATGATCGTCGGCAGCGATTCCGCGAACGAGTGGAACCTGATCATGGCGACGGCGATTCTTGCCATGCTGCCCCCGGCGATCGTGGTGGTGCTGATGCAGAAATGGTTCGTCAAGGGACTCGTGGAGACGGAGAAATAGGAGAGATGACGGCATGGCAGCGGTGAGCCTGCGTGACGTGAGGAAGTCCTACGGAGACCTGCAGGTCATCCACGGGGTCGACATGGACATCGCGGACGGCGAGTTCATCGTCATCCTCGGCCCCTCGGGCTGCGGCAAGTCGACGCTCCTGCGCATGGTCGCCGGGCTGGAAGCGATCACCTCCGGCGAGATCCGCATCGGCGAGCGCGTCGTCAACGACCTGGAGCCGACCGACCGCAACATCGCCATGGTGTTCCAGAACTACGCGCTCTACCCGCACATGACGGTCTACGAGAACATGTCCTACGGATTGCGGATCAAGAAGCTGCCGAAGGACGAAATCGACAAGCGGGTACGGCATGCCGCCGAGATCCTGGAGCTCGGCAAGTACCTCGAGCGCCGCCCGCGCCAGCTCTCGGGCGGCCAGCGCCAGCGCGTCGCCATGGGACGCGCGATCGTGCGCGAGCCGGCGGTGTTCCTGTTCGACGAGCCGCTCTCCAACCTCGACGCGAAGCTGCGCGTGCAGATGCGCGCGGAGCTGCAGTCGCTGCACCGGCGCCTGCGCACGACGAGCCTGTTCGTCACCCACGACCAGATCGAGGCCATGACGCTCGCGCAGCGCATGATCGTCATGAACGCCGGCCGCGCCGAGCAGATCGGCCGGCCGCTCGAGGTGTACGAGAAGCCCGCCACCACGTTCGTGGCGAGCTTCATCGGCTCGCCGCCCATGAACCTGATCCCCAAGGAGCGCGGCGGCAAGCCGGTGATCTTCGGCATCCGCCCCGAGCACCTGGAGCCCTGCAGCGAGGCCGACGCGAACCTCGTGCTCGAGGTGGACCTGGTCGAGCCGCTGGGTGCCGACACCCTGGTCTACGGCCATATCGCCGGCAACCCCGCCCGGGTCGCCGCGCGCATGCATGCGTCGCTGGACTCCCGGCCGGGGCGTCTCGCGCTGCGCTACGACCCGGCCCGCGCGCACTATTTCGACCCCGAGAGCGGCGCACGAATCGACGGCTGAGGTGTCGAACCGCGCATGACGTATGACGCGGTCATCGTGGGAGGCGGGCACAACGGCCTGACCTGCGCGGCCTACCTCGCGAAGGCCGGCCTGAAAGTCCGGGTCCTCGAGCGCCGCAGCGTCGTGGGAGGCGCGGCGGTTACCGAGGAGTTCCACCCGGGATTCCGCAACTCCGTCGCCGCCTACACCGTCAGCCTGCTGCAGCCGAAGGTCATCCGCGACCTGCGCCTCGCCGAGCACGGCCTGCGCATTGTCGAGCGGCCGCTCTCCAATTTCCTGCCGCTCGAAGACGGCTACCTCAAGGTCGGCGGCGGACCGGAGGCGACGCTGCGCGAGGTCGCGCGCTTCTCGCAGAAGGATGCGGCGCGCCTGCCGCAGTACTGGGCGGCGGTTGACCGGGTCGGCGACGTGTTGCGCGACCTGGTCCTCCAGTGCCCGCCCAACGTGGGCGGCGGGCTGCACGACCTGCTGCGCGCGCTCCAGGCCGGTCGCCGGTTCAAGGCCCTCGACATGGAGGCGCGCCGCGACCTGCTGGCGTTCTTTACCCGCTCGGCGGGCGAGCTTCTGGACGAGTGGTTCGAGTCCGCACCGATCAAGGCAGCGTACGGGTTCGACGCGGTCGTGGGCAACTACGCGAGCCCCTACCATCCCGGCACGGCGTACGTGCTCCTGCACCACGTGTTCGGCGAAGTGAACGGCAAGCGCGGCGCCTGGGGCCACGCGATCGGCGGCATGGGCGCCATCACGCAGGCGATCGCCGCGGAAGCGCGGCGACTCGGGGTGGAGATCACGTGCAACGCCTCGGTGCGGAAGGTTTCGGAACGAAAAGTCCTTTTGGAGAACGGAGAGGAAATTTCCGGCAAGGCGATCGTGGCGAACGTGAATCCGAAGCTGCTTTACACGAAACTCGTCGCGGCGTCCGAGCTGCCGCCGGAGTTCCTCGCACGCATGGAGCGCTATCGCTGCGCCTCGGGCACTTTCCGGATGAACGTCGCCCTCTCGCGCCTGCCGCGCTTTCGCGTGCTGCCGGAGGAAGGCCCGCACCACGGCTCCGGGATCATCATGGCGCCGTCGCTCGCCTACATGGACCGCGCCTACGCGGACGCGAAGGCAGACGGCATGTCGCGCGCGCCGATCGTCGAGATGGTGATCTCCAGCATGCTCGACGATACGCTGGCACCGAAGGGAAGGCACGTGGCGAGCCTGTTCTGCCAGCATTTCGACCCGGCGACGGACTGGTCGACGCGCAAGGAGGAGGCGGTGCGCCGGATCTTCGACGTGATCGAGGCGCACGCCCCCGGTTTCCGCGACAGCGTGCTCGGCCACAGCGCGCTGTCACCGGCCGACCTCGAGCGCGAGTTCGGCCTCGTCGGCGGCGACATCTTCCACGGCGCGCTCGCGCTCGACCAGCTCTGGTCGGCGCGCCCGATGCTCGGCTACGCCGACTATCGGGGGCCGATCGAGGGCCTCTACCTCTGCGGCTCGGGCGCCCATCCCGGCGGCGGCGTGACCGGCGCGCCCGGGCACAACTGCGCGCGCGAGATCCTGCGGGACTTCCGCAAGCGATTCCCCGGGTAAACTGGCCCTCCGAGGAGAACCTCATGACGATCTACATGCAGCAGGCCGTCAAGGCCACGCAGCTGCCGATGAACGAGGTGGAGCGCAAGGCGCGCGTGGAGCTCGCGGCGTGCTACCGCGTCTTCGACATGCTCGGCTGGACCGAGATGATCTTCAACCACATCACGCTGCGCGTGCCCGGCCCGGAGCCGCGGTTCCTCATCAATCCGTTCGGCCTGCACTATCGCGAGGTCAAGGCCAGCAATCTCGTGCTGATCGACCTCGAGGGCAACATCCTTCGCGATACCGGCTACCCGATCAACCGCGCCGGCTTCGTCATCCATTCCGCGATCCATGGCGCGATGCCCGACGCGCACTGCGTCATGCACACGCATACCACGAACGGCGTCGCGATCTCCTGCCTGAAGGACGGCCTGTCGAGCGACAACTTCTACGGCGCCATGCTGCACGGCCGCGTCGCGTACCACGAGCTCGAGGGCGTGACCGTGGACACGGGCGAGCGCGAGCGCATCGTGAAGGACCTCGGCGACAAGCACGTCATGATCCTGCGCAACCACGGCCTGCTTTCCTGGGGCGAGTCGGTGGCCGAGGCCTACCTGCGGCTCTGGACCCTGCAGCGGGCGTGCGACGTGCAGGTCGCCGCGGCGCAGGCCGGGGGCGCAATCACGCGCCTCTCCCAGCCGGTGATCGACCGCATGCTCTCCGAGTCGGGGCCTGGCGAGAAGCGCACCTGCCAGGACGTGTTCGCCGCCCTCGTGCGCATGGTGGACGCGAGGGATCCGTCCTACCGCGACTAGCCAGGTTGACGTTAACGTCAACGTTAACTAGGCTGGCGCCATGACCGACCTCTCGGACTCCGGCAAGCTCGTCTACAAGGCGAAGCACAAGATCCGCTTCGTCACCGCGGCGAGCCTGTTCGACGGCCACGACGCGTCGATCAACATCATGCGCCGGATCCTCCAGGCCTCGGGCGCCGAGGTCATCCACCTCGGCCACAACCGCTCGGTGGAGGAGATCGTCACCGCGGCGATCCAGGAGGACGTGCAGGGCATCGCGATCTCGTCGTACCAGGGCGGGCACCTCGAGTACTTCAAGTACGCGATCGACCTGCTGAGGCAACGCGGCGGCGCGCACATCCGGGTGTTCGGCGGCGGCGGTGGCGTGATCGTGCCCGCCGAGATCCAGGAGCTGCAGGACTACGGCGTCGCGCGCATCTACTCGCCCGAGGACGGCCAGAAGATGGGCCTGCAGGGCATGATCAACGACATGCTCGCGCGCTGCGATTTCGATCAGACGCGCGACCCGGCTCGAAAGGCGCCTCTCACGCTCGCCCAGATCATCACGGCCCTGGAGTTGAAGACTCTGGATCCCAGGGAGATCGTCGCAAGAGCGAAAGACAGGACGGCGCCGGTTCTCGGCATCACCGGCACGGGAGGGGCGGGGAAGAGCTCGCTCACCGACGAGCTGGTGCGCCGCTTCCGGCTCGACCAGGAGGACGCGCTGAGGATCGCGATCCTTTCCGTCGACCCGACGCGGCGCAAGACGGGCGGCGCGCTGCTCGGCGACCGCATCCGCATGAATGCCATTCAGGGGTCGAAGATCTTCATGCGCTCGCTCGCCACGCGCGAGGCGGGCAGCGAGCTCTCCGCGGCGATCGGCGACGCGATCGCGGCATGCAAGGCTGAGGGATATGACCTGGTCATCGTCGAGACCGCCGGCATCGGCCAGGGCGACGCGGCGATCGTGCCGCACGTCGACGCCTCGCTCTACGTCATGACGCCGGAGTTCGGCGCCGCGAGTCAGCTCGAAAAGATCGACATGCTCGACTTCGCGGATTTCGTCGCGATCAACAAGTTCGACCGCAAGGGCGCGGACGACGCGCTGCGCGACGTGCGCAAGCAGGTGCAGCGCAACACGCAGAATTTCCGCGTCGCGCCGGAGGACATGCCGGTGTTCGGCACCATCGCGGCGCGCTTCAACGACGACGGCGTCACGGCGCTGTACCACGCCGTGGCCGCCAAGCTCGCCAGCAAGGGCCTGAAGCTCGCGCCCGGCAAGCTCGACAAGCCCTCGACGCGCAGCTCCTCGACGGTCGGGGCGATCGTCCCGCCGCAGCGCCAGCGCTACCTCGCCGAGATCGCGGAGACGATCCGCGACTATCACGCGCTTACCGAAAGTCAGTCGGCGGTTGCGCGCCGTCGCCAGCATCTGCTTGCAACGAAATCGCTGCTCAAGAATCCGATCGGAGAGATCGAGGACCTTCTCGCGAGCACCCGCCTCGATCCTGAGGCGCAGAAGCTGCTCGATTCCTGGCCGGACACGCGCGCGGCCTACTCGGGGGACGAGCACGTCGTGAAGGTGCGCGGCAAGGAGATCCGCACCGCCCTGACGCATACCTCGCTGTCGGGGACGAAGGTCCCCAAGGTCGCATTGCCGAAGTTCGAGGATCACGGCGAGCTCCTGCGCTGGCGCATGCGCGAGAACGTCCCGGGCGAGTTCCCGTTCACCGCCGG
>DASZQH010000264.1:0-3990 GCA_035549805.1 Burkholderiales bacterium | reverse complement strand
CAGCGCATCGACACCAGCGACCTGCAGCCGCGCGTGCTGCAGAACTGGGTGCGCGACGTGCTGGGCGTCGGCGCGGAATCCCTGACCCTGCTCTTCGAGTCCTTCACCTACCGCGACGGCGTGCCGGCCGATGCCGACTGGGTGCTCGATGCGCGCATGCTGCCCAACCCCCACTACGACCCGCTGCTGCGCCCGCAGACCGGCCGCGACGACCCGGTGGCGCAGTTCCTCGGCAAGGACGAGAACGTGCAGCGCTGGCTCGCCGACGTGCGCACCCTGCTCGCGCGCTGGCTGCCGGAGATCGTGCGCGAGAACCGCAGCCACGTCACCGTGGCGATCGGCTGCACCGGCGGGCGCCATCGCTCCGTGTACCTCGTCGAGCAGCTCGCGGATGCGTTCCGGGCCGACTGGCGCGTGCTGGTGCGCCATCGCAACCTCGCGAAGGCGGACGCACGCTAGAAGACCTGCCGCTGTTCCCGCTGCACACGGTCCTCTTTCCCGGCGGACGGCTGCCGCTGCGCATCTTCGAGCAGCGCTACATGGAGATGGCCAAGGCCTGCCTGCGCGACGGCTCGCCGTTCGGGGTGTGCCTCATCCGCGAAGGACGCGAGGTGATGGAGGGAAACGACGGCCCGGCGGTGCCCGCGCTCGTGGGCTGCACCGCGCGCATCGGCGAGTGGGAGATGCCGCAGCTCGGCCTGCTGCAGGTCGTCGCGCTTGGCGAGCGGCGTTTTCGCATCCGCGACCATGCCGTGCACGCCGGCGGCCTGCTGCGCGCGTCCGTAGAGCTGCTCGAGGACGTCGAAAGCGGGATCCCCGAGCCGTTCGGCAATTGCCGCCGCATCCTGGCGCGCATCGTCGGCGACCACCCGGACCTCTTCACGCGGCCCTACCAGCTCGATTCAGGGCTATGGGTGAGTGCGCGGCTCGCCGAGGTCCTGCCCCTGCCGCCGGAGCTGAAGCAGGAGCTGCTCGAGATGGGCGGGGCGCAGGAGCGGCTCGCGCGGCTCAGCGCCTTGCTGCCGGCAGCGCCTTCAGCACCTTCCTGACCGGCGCCGGCACCGCCCCGGCGAGCGCGTCCTCGATCGGGACCCACCACCCGCCGTCCGGCCTCTTCTTCACGTCGTAGAGGATCGGCCGGACCCGCAGGCGAAAGTGCGTGAAGCCGTGCTCGAAGGGCTCGAGCGCCCGGCCTTTCTGCCGGGTGGGCCTCGTTTCCGGAAATACCCAGAGGCCGCCCCACAGGCCCCTGGCCGCGCGGCGCTCGAGAAGCACTTCCCCGTTGCAGCGCACGATGTGCCACGTCGCCTTGCGCTCGGGCACGGGCCCGCGCCCGCGCCGCGACGGCAGCTGGTCCACCCGGTCTTCGCGCCGCGCATGGCAATCGCGCGCGAGCGGGCATTCGCCGCATCTCGGCGCGGCGCGCACGCAGACGGTCGCCCCGAGGTCCATGAGCGCCTGCGTGTAGGTCTCGATGCCGCGCGCCGGCAGCAGGCGCCCGGCGAGCGCCCATTGCGCCTTCTCGCCCTCGACCCCGAAGTGGCGCGCGAGCACGCGCTTCACGTTGCCGTCGAGGATGGCGACCCGCTCGCCGTAGGCAAAGGCGGCGATCGCGGCCGCGGTCGAGCGGCCCACGCCGGGAAGGCGCTCCAGGGCGGCGGCGCCGGCGGGAAAGCCCTGCTCCGCCACGAGCTTCGCCGCGGCATGCAGGTTCCGCGCGCGCGCGTAGTAGCCGAGCCCGCTCCATAGCGCCAGCACCTCGTCCTGGGGCGCGGCGGCGAGCGCGCGCACCGTCGGGAAGCGCGCGAGGAACCGCTCGTAGTACGGGATCACCGCGGCGACCTGGGTCTGCTGCAGCATGATCTCCGAGAGCCAGACCCGGTAGGGATCGCGCGTGCCCTGCCAGGGCAGGCCGCGCCGGCCGTGGCGTCGCTGCCACGCGATGAGCTTCGAGGCGAAGGCCATGGGGTAACATTCTCGCAAAGGTTCTTCCATGCTCGCATTCATCCTGAGGCGCATCGCGCAGGCCGTGCTGGTGATGCTCACCGTCGGGCTGATCGCGTTCTCGCTGTTCCGCTTCGTCGGCGATCCGGTGCTCTTCATGCTCGGGCAGGACGCGACGCCCGAGCAGCGCGTCGAGGTGACGCGCGCGCTCGGCCTCGACAAGCCGTTCTACGTCCAGTACTTCCACTTCCTGGGCCACGCGATCCAGGGCGAGTTCGGCCTGAGCCTGCGCCAGGTGCAGCCGGTGTCGCAGCTGATCTCGGATCGCCTGCCCGCGACCCTCGAGCTCTCCTTCGTCGCCGCGCTCTTCGCGCTCGCCGCCGGCATCCCGATGGGCGTGTACACGGCGCTGCGGCCGCGCTCCTGGCTCACGCAGGTGCTGCTCGCCGTCTCGCTCGCCGGCGTGTCGCTGCCGACGTTCCTCATCGGCATCCTTCTCATCCTCGTCTTTTCGGTGCAGCTCGGCTGGCTGCCGTCGTTCGGCCGCGGCGACGTCGTGGAGCTCGGCTGGTGGTCGACGGGCCTGCTCACCGCCTCCGGCCTGAAGGCGCTGATCCTGCCCTCGATCACGCTCGGCCTGTTCCAGATGACGCTGATCCAGCGCCTGGTGCGCTCCGAGATGATGGAGGTGCTGCGCACCGACTACATCCGCTTCGCGCGCGCGCGCGGCCTCACCAACCGCGCCGTGCACTTCGGCCACGCGCTGAAGAACACGCTGGTGCCGGTCATCACCATCACCGGCCTGCAGCTCGGGGCGATCATCGCCTTCGCGATCATCACCGAGACGGTGTTCCAGTGGCCGGGCATGGGGCTGCTCTTCATCCAGGCGGTGAGCTTCGCCGACGTCCCGGTGATGGCCGCCTACCTGTGCCTCATCGCGCTCTTTTTCGTCGTGATCAACCTCGCGGTCGACCTGCTTTACTATGCGGTCGATCCCAGGCTACGAGTCCAGGCCCCATGAACCAGCCCGCAGAAAAGATCTCGCTCGACCCCGTCGAGCACGTGCGCCGCCACCATGCCGAGCTCACCGCGCTGCGGCGCGACATCCACGCCCACCCCGAGCTCGCGTTCGAGGAGCGGCGCACCGCGGATCTCGTCGCGGCGAAGCTCGCCGGCTGGGGCATCGAGGTGCACCGCGGCCTCGCGAAGACCGGCCTGGTCGGCGTGGTCCGGGGCCGCAGCGCTTCGGCGCGCAGCGTCGGCCTGCGCGCCGACATGGACTGCCTGCCGATGCACGAAACCGGCAGCGTGCCGCACAAGTCCACGCACGCAGGCCGCATGCACGCGTGCGGCCACGACGGCCACACCACCATGCTCCTCGGCGCGGCCCGCTACCTGGCCGAGACGCGCAACTTCGCCGGCACCGCCTACCTGATCTTCCAGCCGGCGGAAGAAGGCGGCGGCGGCGGCCAGGTCATGGTGAAGGAAGGGCTGTTCGAGAGGTTTCCGGCCGACGAGGTCTACGCGCTGCACAACTATCCCGACCTGCCGGCCGGCAAGATGGCGGTGCGCGCCGGGCCGATGATGGCCGCGACCGACGAGATCCAGATCACGATCCGCGGCACGGGCGGCCACGGCGCCTTTCCGCACCTCGCGGTCGACCCGGTGGTCGCCGCCGCCCACGTCGTCACCGCCCTGCAGACCGTCGCGAGCCGCAACGTCGAGCCGGTGGACGCGGTGGTGGTGAGCGTCTGCTCGATGGCGACGAGCCAGGTCGGCGCTTTCAACGTCATCCCCGACGCAGTGCAGCTCGTCGGCACCGTGCGCACCTTCCGGCCGCAGACGCGCGACCTCGCGGAGCGGCGCGTGCGCGAGATCGCGACCAAGGTCGCCGAGGCGCTCGGCGCGCGCGCCGAGGTCGAGTACCTGCGCGGCTACCCGGCCACGGTCAACAGCCCGCGCCAGTCGGAGTTCGCGGCGCGCGTGGGCGAGCGCATCTTCGGCCCCGCCAACGTCATCACCGACTTCAACCCGGTGATGGGCGGG
>DASZQH010000263.1:0-15051 GCA_035549805.1 Burkholderiales bacterium | reverse complement strand
CCACCAGCTCGGCGGCGCGGCGATCTTCCTCAACACGCGCGACTCGCAGCTCGGCCGCGGCGAGCCGGTGGAGGACGCGGCGCAGGTGGTCTCGCGCATGTGCGACATCATCATGATCCGCACCTTCGAGCAGTCGATCGTCGAGCGCTTCGCGGCGCACTCGCGGGTGCCGGTGATCAACGGCCTCACCAACGAGCACCATCCCTGCCAGGTCCTCGGCGACGTCTTCACCTACATCGAGCAGCGCGGCGACATGCGCGGCCGCACCGTGGCTTGGATCGGCGACTCGAACAACATGTGCCACAGCTGGATCCAGGCGGCGGCGCTGTTCGACTTCAAGCTGAACATCTCGACGCCCCCCGGCTACGAGGTCGAGAAGGAGCTGCTGAACCGCAACGCCGAGTCCTTCGCCGACCCGATGCAGGCCGCGCGCGGCGCCGACCTCGTGACGACCGACGTCTGGACCTCGATGGGCTTCGAGTCCGAGAACGAGGAAAGGAAGCGCGACTTCCAGGACTGGCAGGTCGACGCCGAGATGATGCGCGCGGCGAAGAAGGACGCGCTCTTCATGCACTGCCTGCCGGCGCACCGCGGCGAGGAAGTCAGCGCCGAGGTGATCGACGGGCCGCAAAGCGTGGTCTGGGACGAGGCGGAGAACCGCCTGCACGCGCAGAAGGCCCTGCTGGAATTCCTGCTGCTCGGCAGGGTGTCGCCCTAGCCGTCATGCCCGGCGTCGCCGACCTGGGGATCGCGGACTACGGGGCCTTCGTCGTCGCGGTGATCGTGTTCCTGGCGATCCCGGGCGTCGGCAACCTGGCGATCATCACCTCGACCACCAAGGGACGCGTCGCCGGCGGCCTGGCGGCGACTTTCGGCGTCATCGCGGCGGACCAGGTCCTGATGTGGCTCGCCGTCGCGGGGGTAGCGGCGATCCTCACCGCGCGTCCCGCGCTTTTCGGCTTCGTGCAGTACGCCGGCGCGCTCTACCTCGCCTGGATCGGAATCCGCATGATGCTCGCCAAGCCCGGCGATGCACCGGTGCTGGACATGAAGCCGCGGCACTTTTTCCGCCAGGCGGCGCTGATCACCCTCCTCAATCCGAAGGCGATCGTCTTCTACATGGCGTTCTTCCCGCTGTTCGTCGACCCGGCGCGCCACCGCGGGCTCGTCACCTTCGGGGCGATGGCGGCGACGATCGCCGTGCTGACGTTCCTCTACTGCGTGATCGTGATCGCCCTCACCCGCGTGGCGGCGGATCGCATGCGCGCCAGCCCGCGCGTGGCGGCGTGGCTCAACCGCATCGCCGGCACCCTGCTCGTCGCCTTCGGCGTCAAGCTCGCGCTGGGAAAGTGAATGGATCCCCGCCTTGGCGGGGATGACGGCGCTACTTCTTCGGCGTGTCGCCGCCGAGCAGCGGCACGCTGCCCTTCGCGTCCCCGAGCAGGCCCGCCTCGCCGTAGACGCGCAGCTTGTCGCGCGTATCGGCGATGTCGAGGTTGCGCATGGTGAGCTGGCCGATGCGGTCGCCGGGCGTGAAGTAGACCTCCTCGCCCTTCTCCATCGTCAGGCGCTCGGGCTTGTAGGTCAGGTTCGGGCTCTTCGTGTCGAGGATCGAGTAGTCGTTGCCGCGCCGCAGCTCGAGGACCACTTCGCCGGTGATCGCCTTCGCCACCCAGCGCTGGGCCGTCTCGCGCAGCATCATCGCCTGCGGGTCGAACCAGCGCCCCTCGTAGAGCAGGCGCCCGAGGCGCCGGCCGTTGGTGCGGTACTGCTCGATGGTGTTCTCGTTGTGGATGCCGGTGACGAGCCGCTCGTAGGCGACGTGGAGCAGCGCCATGCCCGGCGCCTCGTAGATGCCGCGGCTCTTCGCCTCGATAATGCGGTTCTCGATCTGGTCGGACATGCCCAGGCCGTGCCGGCCGCCGATCGCGTTCGCCTCGGCGAGCAGGGCCACGGCGTCGGTGAAGCGCTGGCCGTTCAAGGCGACGGGCACGCCTTCCTCGAAGCGGACGGAGACCTTCTCGGCCTTCACCGCGACCTCGTCGCGCCAGAAGGCGACGCCCATGATCGGCTGCACGATGGCGAGGCCCTTGTCGAGGAACTCGAGGTCCTTCGCCTCGTGCGTCGCGCCGAGCAGGTTCGAGTCGGTCGAGTAGGCCTTCTCGACGCTCATCTTGTAGTCGTGGCCGGCCTTGGCCAGGTATTCGGACATCTCCTTGCGCCCGCCCAGCTCGTCGATGAAGCGCTGGTCGAGCCACGGCTTGTAGATGCGCAGCGCCGGGTTGGCGAGCAGCCCGTAGCGGTAGAAGCGCTCGATGTCGTTGCCTTTGTACGTGCTGCCGTCGCTCCAGATGCCGACGTCGTCCTCGCGCATCGCGACCACCAGCATCGTGCCGGTCACGGCCCGGCCGAGGGGCGTGGTGTTGAAGTAGGTCGCCCCGCCGGTGGAGATGTGGAAGGCGCCGCACTGGATCGCCGCGACGCCCTCGGCCGCGAGCTGCGGCCGGCAGTCGACGAGGCGTGCCTTCTGCGCGCCGTAGGCGAGCGCCTTCTTCGGGATCGCGGCGTAGTCGGGCTCGTCGGGCTGGCCGAGGTTCGCGGTATACGCGTACGGGATCGCGCCCTTCGCACGCATCCAGTGCACGGCCGCGCTCGTGTCGAGCCCGCCCGAGAACGCGATGCCGATTTTTTCCCCTTTGGGAAGCGTGCCGAGGATCGCCGCCAAGTTCCTGACCTCAAAAGCCGGAATGATACCCGGGCGCTAGAATGCCGCCGTGCGCTTCCTGCTCAGCCTTCTCGCCGCGGTCTCCTTCAGCTGCGCGGCCGCGCCGTTCGCGGCCCAGGTGGGCGACGTGCGGATCGCGCTCGATTCCCCGCCCGGCTTCGCCGATACCGCATTCACCGGCTCGCCGCGGCTGCAGGAGCTCGCCGAGTCCCTCACCTCGGCGTCGAACCGGATCCTGCTCTTCGCCGTCTCCGACGCCGACCTGCGCCGCTTCATGGGCGGCGACCCGATGGAGGCGCGGCGCTACATGGTCGCGGTGACGCCGCGGGTGCTGGAGCGCGAGCGCACCACGCCCGCGTCGTTCGCCCTGTTCGTCGAGGACTCCCTGCGCGGGTTCGGCAGCCCGCCGCCGCCGGGCACGGACTGGCGGAAGTTCCTCGACGGCCGGGAGGGCCAGCAGACCCTGCTCGCCGAGCTGCGCCGCGAGCCCGACGCCCTCTCGGTCCTGCAGGGGATCCGGTTCCCGACGCCGCCGCGGACAGGGTTGTTCGCGGAGGAAAAGCCGGCGCAGTACGCGCTCTCGACGACCTCGCTCGTCCTGCTTCGCGGCAAGCCGGTCAGCCTCACCGTGCACGCGCTCTACGACACGCCGGCCGACCTGGAGTGGATCCGCAGCGCCACGCTGCGCTGGGTCGACGACCTGAGGCGCCTCAACAGCCGCTAGCGCCCATGCCTTCCTTCGACATCGTCTCCGAGGTCGACCGCCAGGAAGTGAAGAACGCGGTCGAGCAGGCCAACAAGGAAATCCAGAACCGCTACGACTTCAAGGGGTCCGACGCGAGGATCGAGCAGCGCATCGACCAGAAATCGCTCGAGCTCGACGTGTTCGCCGACGACGACTTCAAGCTCGGCCAGGTGATGGACGTGCTGCGGAACCGCCTCGCCAAGCGCAACGTCGACGTGCGCAGCCTCGAGCCGGGCACCGTGGAGAAGGTGAGCGGCGACAAGGTGAAGCAGCCGGTCAAGGTGAAGACCGGAATCGCCCAGGACAAGGGCAAGCAGATCGTCAAGCTCCTCAAGGACGCGAAGCTCAAGGTGAACGGCTCGATCCAGGGCGAGGCGGTGCGCGTGCAGGGGGCGAAGAAGGACGACCTGCAGGCGGCGATCCAGCTCGTGCGCAAGTCCGTCACCGACGTCCCGCTGCAGTTCAACAACTTCCGCGACTAGCTTCGGCCCAGGCCGGCGGTCCAGCGGTCGTAGAGGTGGTTCGCGACTTCATGCAGGGCGTCGAGGCCCGGCAGCCCCTTCTCGATCTGCGCCGGCGTCTGCACCCCGGGGCTGGAGCTCTGCGCGATCTCCTCCGCGCCGAGCCGGGTCCACTCGGCGACCATCTCGGGCGTCATCTCGACGTGGCACTGCATGCCGAGGTGCTTGCCGGCCGCGAAGGCCTGGTTCGCGCAGTGGTCGTTCTCGAGGATGCGCGTGGCTCCCGGCGGGATGCTGAAGGTCTCGCCGTGCCAGTGGAAGGACGCGAAGGCCGGCAGGTCGCCGAGCCAGGTCCGGGCGACCGCGTTGTCGCACACCCGCACCTCCCCCCAGCCGATCTCCTTCACGGCGTTGGCCTTCACCTCGCCGCCGAGCGCCTTCGACATGAGCTGCCCGCCGAGGCAGTGCCCGATCACCGGGACGTCCTTTCTCACCGCCTCGCGGATCAGCTCGAGGGCCGGCGCGATCCACGGCAGGTCGTCGTTCGCGCTCATCGGACCGCCCATGAAGCACAGCCCGGAGAAGCGCCGCACGTTGCGCGGCACGGCCTCGCCGGCATCCAGCTTGACCAGCGTCCAGGGAATCGAGCGCCGCTCCAGATAGGTGGCAAAATAGCCCGGTCCCTCGCTCGGGGAGGTGCGGAAGATGGCGACGGGTTTCATGGTCCGGCTGCATTCTATTTTGCTTTGCCTCGGCCTCGGCGCCGCGGCCGCGCAGGCCGCCGACGTGTCGCTGATCGGCGTGATCGGGAACAAGGCGGCGGTGCTGGCGATCGACGGCGGCGAGCCCAAGACCGTCAAGGTCGGCCAGCGCTGGAACGGCATCGCGGTGGTCTCGGTGGAGAAGTCGCAGGCTGTGGTCGAGATCGACGGCGTGAAGCGCACCCTGGCCCTCGGCCAGCACTATCGCAGCGGCGCGGGTGGCGGCAGCAGCTCCGGACGCGACAGCGTGACGCTCGCGCCGAGCGAGGGCGGCCACTTCATGGCCGATGGCAGCATCAACGGCGTGGCGGTGCGCTTCGTCGTCGACACCGGCGCGTCATACATCGCGCTGCCCGGCGCGCAGGCCCAGGCCATGGGGATCGACTATCGCCGCGCGCCGCGCGGCTCCGCGCAGACCGCCAACGGCGAGGTGACCGCCTACCGGGTGCGCTTCGACACGGTGCGCGTCGGGAACATCGAGGTGAACGCCGTGGACGGGATCGTCATCGAGCAAGGCTTGCCGGTGGCGCTTCTCGGCATGAGCTTCCTCAACCGCGTCGACATGCGCCGCGAAGGCGACCGCATGACCCTCCTGAAGCGCTTCTAGAAAAAGGGGTCAGACCCCCTTTTCTACTTCCCCTTTTTTCTACTTGCCGGGGACCAGGGGGACGAAGCGGACCGGCAGGACGCGCCTCTCGTCGAAGCCGCCATCGGCGCGCCGCGTGTACACCTTCAGATGCTGCGTCTCGCCGTCGGCGCCGACCGGGATCACGAGACGGCCGCCGGGCTTGAGCTGGTCGAGCAGCTCCTGCGGTACCTTCGGCGCGGCCGCCGCCACGACGATGGCGTCGAACGGCGCCTTGTCCGGCCAGCCCCGGTAGCCGTCGCCGATCCGTATTTCGATATTTCGGTAGCCGAGCTCTTCCAGGCGCTTTCGCGCCGCCTCGCCGAGGGCAGGCACGATCTCGATGGAATAGACCCGGGAAGCGATCTCGGCGAGCACGGCCGCCTGGTACCCGGAGCCGGTGCCGACGTCGAGCACCACGCTCGCCGCGCTCACTTCGAGGAGGTCCGTGGACAACGCCACGACGTACGGCTGCGAGATGGTCTGGCCGCTGCCGATCGGCAGGGGATGGTTGCGGTAGGCGAGCGCCGCCTGGGAAGGCGGCACGAGGCGGTGTCGCTCGACCTTCGCCAGCGCGCGGCGCACCGGGTCGGACATGCGCGACAGCCCGGTGTGCGCCCGCGTCTCGGCGTACATGGCGTCGACTTCGGCAACCATCTGCGCGCGCTGCGCGGCGAAGTCCTGCGGGTGGGATTCGGCCACGAAAACCAAACCCAGGAAGGCGAGCGCTAGCGGGCGCGTTTGCTCTTCTCGATCAGCGCGTAGGCGCTGTGGTTGTGGATCGACTCGAAGTTCTCCGACTCGACCACGTAGGACTCGATGCGCTCGTCGAGATTGAGCACCGCGGCGACGTCGCGCACCAGGTCCTCGACGAACTTCGGGTTGTCGTAGGCGCGCTCGGTGACGTACTTCTCGTCCGGGCGCTTGAGCAGGCCGTAGAGCTCGCAGGAGGCCTGCTTCTCGACGAGGTCGACGATCTCCTCGATCCAGACGAAATCGTTGGTGCGCGCGGTGACCGTGACGTGCGAGCGCTGGTTATGGGCGCCCCGCTCGGAGATTTTCTTCGAGCACGGGCACAGGCTCGTCACCGGAACCACCACCTTCATCGAGAAGCTCTGCTTCTTCTTCAGGACCTCGCCGACGAACGTGACCTCGTAGTCCATCAGGCTCTTCACGCCCGAGACCGGCGCTTTCTTCTCGATGAAGTAGGGGAACGACATCTCGATGTGGCCTTCCTCGGCCTCGAGCTTGTCGACCATCTCGCGCAGCATCTGCTGGAACGTCTCGACGGTGATCTCGCGCTCGTGGGCGTTGAGGATCTCCACGAAGCGCGACATGTGCGTGCCCTTGAAGTGGTGCGGCAGGCCGACGTACATGTTGAAGGTGGCCACCGTGTGCTGGGCGGCCCCCGCCCGCTCCTGAATCTTCACGCGGTGCCGGATCGCCTTGATCCCCACCTTGTCGATGGCGAGCTTGCGGGAGTCGGGCGCCCCCTGGACGTCGGGAATGTTCTGCAGGTCGCGAGCTTTCATGGCCCTATTCTAACTCCGAGTAAATTACTCGGAAATAGCTTTTCTGATCGAGGATTCAATGCCTTGGGCATCGAGTCCGAGCGAGGACAGGAGCTTCGCGGGATCGCCGTGGTCGACGAACCGGTCGGGCAGGCCGAGGAGCAGGACCTTGCACTGCGCTCCCGCCAGCGCCTCGCACACCGCCGATCCCGCGCCGCCCATCACTTGGTGCTCTTCCACGGTGACGATCAGGGAATGCTCGGCGGCGAGGCGCTCCAGGAGCGCCGCATCGAGCGGCTTCACGAAGCGCATGTTCACGACCGTGGCGTCGAGCGCCTCGCCGGCGGCCAGGGCGGGCTTCAGCATCGCGCCGAACGCGAGGATCGCGACGCCCTTGCCCTGCCGGCGCACCTCCGCCTTGCCCACCGGCAGTGCGGTCATCTCCTTGGAGGGAACGACGCCCATGCCCGCGCCGCGCGGGTAGCGCACCGCGGAGGGCCCGTCGAGGGTGATGCCGGTGTAGAGCATCTGGCGGCACTCGTTCTCGTCCGCCGGCGCCATCACCACCAGGTTGGGCACCGTGCGCAGGTACGCGTAGTCGAACGCGCCGTTGTGCGTGGCGCCGTCGCCGCCCACCAGGCCGCCGCGGTCGAGGGCGAAGAGCACCGGCAGGTTCTGGATCGCCACGTCGTGGATGAGCTGGTCGTAGCCGCGCTGCAGGAACGTGGAGTAGATCGCGACGACCGGCTTCATGCCCTCGCAGGCGATGCCGGCGGCGAAGGTCACCGCGTGCTGCTCGGCGATGCCGACGTCGAAGTAGCGCTCCGGGTACCGCTCGGAGAACTTCACCATCCCGGAGCCCTCGCGCATCGCGGGCGTGATCGCCACCAGGCGCGGCTCCACCGCCGCCATGTCGCACAGCCAGTCGCCGAAGACCTGGGAATACGTCGGCTTGCCGCCGGCGCTCTTCTTCAGGCCCTCCGCGGGATTGAACGTGCCCGGGCCGTGGTAGGCGATCGGATCGTCCTCGGCGAGCTTGTAGCCCTGCCCCTTGCGCGTGACGACGTGCAGGAACTGCGGGCCCTTCAGCTTGCGGATGTTGTCGAGCGTCGGGATCAGGGCATCCAGGTCGTGGCCGTCGATCGGGCCGATGTAGTTGAAGCCGAATTCCTCGAACAGCGTCGAGGGCGTGACCATGCCCTTCACGTGCTCCTCCGCGCGCCGCGCCAGCTCCCAGACGCCGGGCACGCGCTTCAGCAGGTGCTCGCTCGCCCGGCGAGCGGACGAATAAATTCGCCCGGAAAGCAGCCGCGCCAGATAGTTCGTCAGGGCGCCCACCGGCGGCGAGATGGACATCTCGTTGTCGTTCAGGATGACGAGCACGTTGGCGTCCATCGCGCCGGCGTTGTTCATCGCCTCGAAGGCCATGCCGGCGGACATCGCGCCGTCCCCGATCACCGCGATGCAGCGCCGCTCCTCGCCCTTCAGCTTCGCCGAGACCGCCATGCCGAGCGCCGCGGAGATGGAGGTCGACGAGTGCGCCGTGCCGAAGGTGTCGTACTTCGACTCGCTGCGGCGCGGGAAGCCGGAGATGCCGTCGAGCATGCGCAGCCGCGCCATCGCCTCGCGCCGCCCGGTGAGGATCTTGTGCGCGTAGGTCTGGTGGCCGACGTCCCAGACGATGCGGTCGTCCGGGGTCTCGAAGACGTAGTGCAGCGCGATCGTCAGCTCGACCGTGCCGAGGTTGGAGGACAGGTGCCCCCCGGTGCGCGACACCGACTCGAGGACGTAGGCGCGCAGCTCCTCGACGAGCCGCGGCAGCTGCTTGCGCTCGAGGCGGCGCAG
Organism: Burkholderiales bacterium; assembly: GCA_035549805.1. Lineage (GTDB taxonomy): Bacteria > Pseudomonadota > Gammaproteobacteria > Burkholderiales > SG8-39 > SCGC-AG-212-J23. Next base: position 6,378 of record DASZQH010000263.1, on the reverse strand, counting down.
CGCCGCCGGATCGTCGATCGTCTTCAGCAGCTCGTACATCGCCGGATTGTAGCCGCGGCCCTCGGCATCGAGCGGTCCGACCGGCCCGACCGGCGGTTCCTGCGCTATGGAAGCCATCCTAGAATTTTCGCAGAACTACGAAGTCCGCGAGCTCGCGGAGCCGGCGGGCGCGCGCGCCGAGCGGCTCGAGAGCGGCGTGCGCTTCGGCGCGCAGCGCCTCGGCCATCTCGCGCGCTCGCGCGACGCCGAGGAGCGAGACGTACGTCGCCTTGCCCTGCTTGGAGTCCTTGCCCGCGGTCTTGCCGAGCGTCGCCGTGCTCTCCTCGCTGTCGAGCACGTCGTCGACCACCTGGAACGCCAGTCCGACGCTCTTCGCGTACCGGTCCAGCGCCGCCCTGTCCGCGTCCACCTGCTTCCCGCAGGAAAAGCCGAGCAGCACGGCAGCGCGGATGAGCGCGCCGGTCTTGTGGATGTGCATGTGCTCGAGCTCCGGCAGCGTGAGCGCCCGGCCGGTGGACTCGAGGTCGATCTGCTGGCCCCCCGCCATGCCGCGCGAGCCCGCCGCCACCGCGAGAGTGCGAATCATCTCCAGTTGAATGACGCAATCCTGGGACAGCGGGATCTCGGACAACAATTGAAACGCCAGAGACTGGAGCGAGTCGCCGACGAGGAGCGCGGTCGCCTCGTCATACTCCACGTGCACGGTCGGCTTGCCCCGGCGCAGCACGTCGTCGTCCATGCAAGGCAGGTCGTCGTGCACGAGCGAATAGGCGTGGATCATCTCCACCGCCGCGGCGGCGACTTCGAGGCGCTCGGGCGGAGCCCCGCTCACCTCGCCCGCGGCGAAGGCGAGCAGCGGCCGCACGCGCTTGCCGCCTTCCAGCGTCGCGTAGCGCATCGCCTCGTGCAAGCGCGCGGGGGCGACCTGCGCGGGCGGAAGCAGGCGCGCAAGCGCGGCTTCCATCCGCGCCTGCACCGCGCCCATCCAGGCCTTGAAATCACTCCCGCTCGACGTCACCTGCCTCCGGGAGCGGCTTGAGGACTTCGCCCTCGAGGACCTTTACCTGTTGCTGCGCGACCTCGAGGCGCTTCTGGCAGAAGCGCGCGAGCTCGAGCCCGCGCTTGTGGCTTTCCAGCGCCTGCTCGAGGGACAGCTCGCCGCTTTCCATGCGCGCGACGATCTTCTCCAGCTCGGCGAGCGCCTTCTCGAAGGTCGGTTCTGAAGCCTGGGTCATCGTTTGGTAAGATACTGTTTTCCTAGGAGCTTTACAACGAAATGAGCGACGTGGCGCACCTGCGGCAAGTGCGGCCGGCACGGCCGCAGCTTCCGGTGTCGTGGTACTTCGACCCGAAGATCTTCGAGCTGGAAAAGCGGCTGCTGTTCGATGCCGGAGCGAACTACGTCGGCCACGAGCTGATGGTGCCCAAGGTCGGCGACTACCACACGCTCGCGCACACCGACCACTCGAAGATGCTGGTGCGAAACGCGGGCGGGGTGGAGCTGCTCTCGAACGTCTGCCGCCACCGCCAGGCGATCATGCTGCAGGGCCGCGGGAACACGCAGAACATCGTCTGCCCGCTGCACCAGTGGACCTACGACCTGAAGGGCGAGCTGCTCGGCGCGCCGTTCTTCCCCGAGAGCCCGTGCGTGAAGCTCCACTCGACGCCGCTCATCAACTGGCAGGGCCTGCTGTTCGCCGGGCCGCGCGACCCGCGCAAGGACCTCGCGAAGATCACCACGCTCGCCGACTGGAGCTTCGACGGCTACGTGCTCGACTCGGTGCGCGTCGACGAGTACGACATGAACTGGAAGACGTTCGTGGAGACCTACCTCGAGGTCTATCACGTCAACCCGTTCCACCCCGGCCTGGGCAACTTCACCGACTGCGAGAACTTCACCGTCGACTACGGCGACGAGTACTCCATCCAGATCGTCGCCGCCAAGGCGGGGCTCAACCGCCCCGGCACGCCGGTGTACCGCAAGTGGCACGAGGCCTGCCTGAAGCAACTCGCCGGCGCCACGCCGAAGTACGGCGCGCTGTGGGCGTCGTACTTCCCCGGCCTCACCTTCGAGTGGTATCCGAACGTGCTGGTCGTGTCGCACCTGATCCCGCGCTCGCCGACGCGCACCACCAACGTCGTGGAATTCTACTACCCGGAGGAAATCGTCCTCTTCGAGCGCGAATTCGTCGAGGCGCAGCAGGCCGCGTACGTGGAGACCGCGCTCGAGGACTACGACATCTGCCAGCGCCTCGACCGCGGCCGCCGCTCCCTATACGAGCAGGGCCTGGACGATGCCGGCCCCTACCAGTCGCCGATGGAAGACCCCGAAGTCCACTTCCACGAGTGGCTGCACGCGAAGCTCGGCGTCTAGCTAGAGAAAAAGGGGTCAGAGCAATTTACGGGAAACTTCGATAAATGCAGTCTTGTCCGGATTTCCAGTAAATTGCTCTGACCCCTTTATCCATGACGCACACCACGATCGTTTCTACCGCGCAGCTCGAGGAGAACCTCGCCGCCTGGCGCGTGTTCGACTGCCGCCACGACCTGATGAAGCCGGAGCGCGGGGAGCAGCAGTACCGCGAGGCGCACATCCCGGGCGCGGCGTTCGCGCACCTCGACCGCGACCTGTCCGCATCGCGCGACGGCCGCGGCGGCCGGCATCCGCTGCCCTACCCGGGTGATTTCCTGGCCTGGGTCGGGCGCCAGGGCCTGCGCCCGGGCGACCAGGTGGTCTGCTACGACGCGGGCGGCGGCGTCACCGCTGCGCGGCTGTGGTGGATGCTGCGCTGGATCGGCCACGACGCCGTCGCGGTCCTCGAGGGCGGGTTCGCGAAATGGACCGCGGAAGGCCGTCCCACGAGCACGCAAGTGCCGCACTTCGCGCCGCAGAGCTATCCGATGCGCCTGCGCGCCGACATGGCGGTCGGCGTGGGCGTGCTCGAGAAGAGCCGCGACGAGCATGTCCTCGTCGACGCGCGTGCCCCGGCGCGCTTCGCCGGGCTGCAGGAGCCGATCGACCCGGTCGCGGGGCACATCCCCGGCGCCGCGAACCGCTTCTGCAACGACAACCTCACGCCGCAGGGCACGTTCAAGCCGGCCGGGGTCCTGCGCGCGGACTTCGAGGCGGTGCTCGGCGGGCGCCGCCCGGAGGAGGTGATCCACTACTGCGGCTCGGGCGTCTCCGCGTGCCACAACGTCCTCGCCATGGAAGTGGCCGGGCTTCCCGGCACGCGGCTCTACGCCGGGTCGTGGAGCGACTGGATCTCGGATCCCCAACGTCCCGTGGGACGTGGTCGCTGACGTCCTTCTCGTCGTTCACTTCGGAATCGCGATCTTCATCGTCGCCGGCCTGCTGGCAGTATGGGCAGGGGTGGTGCTTCATTGGACGTTCATCTTCAACCCGGTCTTCCGCTACCTCCATCTCGCAGCGATCCTGTTCGTCGCGGCGGAAGCGATCCTCGGCATCGCGTGCCCGCTGACGGTGTGGGAAGACCTGCTCAGAGGAGGCATCCGCTCGGAGTCCTTCGTCGGCCGGTGGGTACACCGGCTGCTCTACTACCAGGCGCCCGAATGGGTCTTTACCGCCGCCTACGCCGCGTGGGCTGCGGCGACGTTCGTCACGCTGGTACTCGTGCCGCCCAGGCGAAGAGCTGCCTGAAGACCTCCTCGCGGATCTCGGCCCGCGAAAGCACCAGGTCGTGCAGCCCGCCGGGGAAGGCGAGGACGGTCACGTCCGGGCCGAGGCCGCGCGCGTAGCGCGCCATGTGGCGCCAGTCGAGCACGACGTCGGCGTCGTCCGAATGCATGCAGAGCACCGGGCACGGCAGGGCGAGGCCGCGCTGCACCTTCGCGTGCGCATCGCAGATCGCGGCGATCCAGCCGAGGAATACCGGAAACGCCTTGAGGGGCTTCAACGCGGTATCGAACTCCCAACCGGCGGCGCGCAGGCTGTCCGTATAGCCGCGCTTCAGCGCTTCGGGGCTCTTCGTGAACGGCGCGAAGCGGCCCAGCGCCGCGGCCACGTGCAGCTGCGGACGCTTCCAGTCCGGCAGGCGCCAGTCGAAGAACGGGCTGTTCAGCCACAACCCCGACACGTCGTCCCGGCGCTCGCCTTCGTGGGCGTAGAGCGCCGCGACCAGCCCGCCCGTCGAATGGCCGGCCAGCAGCACCGGCGCGCCGATCGTCTCGATGGCGCGGGTGAGGTCGGCGTAGTACTCGTCGATATGCTTGCAGAAATTCGGATGCTGGTAGGGGCGCAGCGACCGGCCGTGCTTGCGCAGGTCGAGCGCGTGGAAGGCGTAGCCCTCGGCCGAGAAGCGCTGCGCCATGTGCGCCTGGAAGAAGTAATCGTTGTAGCCGTGCACGTAGAGCAGCGGGCCGCGGGGCGCGTCCCCGGAGGGCAGGCGCACGAGCGTCGCCACGACCGCGCCGTCGTAATCGTCGGGAAAGCCCAGCTCCAGCGCTTCGAAGCCGGGCAGGAGGCGGTCAGGCTGCCAGCTGCTCATGTCGTCTCAAGGCCCATTCGACGTGCTCGCGGACCAGCGGCGAAGGATGGTCCCGGCGCGACTCTAGCGCGTCGAGGACGCGTTTCGATGACGGAGCGTTCCCCAGCCCCACCGCCAGGTTGCGCAGCCAGCGCTCGTGGCCGATGCGCCGGATGGGGGAGCCGCGCAGCCGCGCGTCGAACTCGGCCTCGGTCCAGGCGAAGAGCTCCGCCAGCGTCGCCGCGTCGAGCCCGTTGCGGGCCTGGAAATCCACTTCGCTCGCGAGCTGCGCGAACCTGTTCCAGGGGCAGGCGGTCTGGCAGTCGTCGCAACCATACACGCGGTTGCCGATGAGAGGCCGCAGCTCCTCCGGAATCGCGCTCTTGTGCTCGATCGTGAGGTACGAGATGCAGCGGCGCGCGTCGAGCTGGTAGGCGCCCCGGATCGCCTGCGTCGGGCACGCCTCGATGCACCGCTCGCAGGTCCCGCAATGCTCGTCGGCGGGCGCGTCCGCCGGCAGCGGCAGGTCGCAGAAGATCTCGCCGAGGAAGAACCACGATCCCGTGCGGTCGAGGAGCAGCGTGTGCTTGCCGCGCCAGCCGAGGCCGGCGCGCGCCGCCAGCTCCACTTCCATGACCGGGGCCGAGTCGGTGAAGGCGCGGTGCCCGAACGGGCCGACCTCCGCGGCGATCCGGTCGCACAGCGCCTGAAGCCGCGTGCGCAGGACCTTGTGATAGTCGCGACCGAGCGCGTAGCGGGCGATGACCGCCCTTTCCTCTTCCAGAGGAATCTTTCCCGGAACGTCCGGGAGGTAGTCCATCCTGCAGGAGACCACGCGAAGCGTGCCCGGATGCAGCTCGCCCGGCCGCGCGCGGAGGGCGCCGTGGCGCGCCATATACTCCATCTCGCCATGCCACCCTTTCGCGAGCCACTCCAGCAGGCGCGGCTCGGCCGCGGACAGGTCGGCGTCCGCGATGCCCACCGCCTGGAAGCCGAGCTCCGCTCCCCATTGCTTGATGCGCTGCGCGAGCGCTGCATAGTCCATGGCGTCGATCGTCGTTAGTTTGCCGGACGAAGCGGCGACGCTTCGGCTCGGCGAGCGGCTGGCCGCGGGGATCGGCCCCGGCCGGGTCATGCACCTGCGGGGCGACCTCGGTGCGGGGAAAACGACGCTGGCGAGAGGGCTGCTGCGGGCCCTCGGCCAGTCCGGGCGGATCAAGAGCCCGACGTATACCTTGGTTGAACTTTATCCGCTTTCGAGCTTAAACTTGTATCACTTTGATTTATATCGCTTCAAAGACCGAACGGAATGGCTGAACTCCGGCTTCCGGGAATACTTCAACGCGGACTCGGCCTGCCTCGTCGAATGGCCGGAGCGCGCCGGGGACCTGCTTTCTCCGCCGGACGTGGATGTCCACCTGGAATTCGACGGCGCGGGCCGCCGCGCGCGCCTCGCGTCTCATACGCCAGCCGGATCTTCCTGGCTGTCGTCGCTTTCCTCTTCCTAGCCGGCGCGCAGGCGCAGGTCCTCTCCAGCCGCATCTGGCCCGCGCGCGAGTACACGCGCCTCACCTTCGAGACGAAGAGCGAGCTCAAGCACAGCGTCTTCGCGGTGAAGGATCCCGACCGCCTGGTGCTGGAGCTCGAGATCAACGAGGTGTCGCCCGCCCTCGCGGAGCTGCAAGGGAAGGTCACCGCGGAGGACCCGTACATCCAGGGCCTGCGCGTCGCGCGCAACCGGCCGGGCGTGGTGCGCGTCGTGCTCGACCTCAAGTCCGAGGTCAAGCCGCAGGTGTTCACGCTCAAGCCGATCGGCGAGTACGGCCACCGCCTCGTGCTCGACATCTACCCGACGGTCGAGGTGGATCCGCTCGTCGCGCTGATCGAGAAG
>DASZQH010000262.1:0-5786 GCA_035549805.1 Burkholderiales bacterium | reverse complement strand
TGTATTCCGCCGCATGGAAAGCGCTCGGAAAGACGCTCGTCGACGCGCAGAAGCCGGGCGAGGCGCTCGAAGCCTACCGCCAGGGCATCGAGGCGGCGCGCCGCCGCGGCGACCGCCAGGCGGAGAAGGAGATGACGGTGTTCGCGCGCCGGCTGGAGAAGGCCGGCTAGCGCGACTTGACCAGGCGGACCAGCACCTCGTTCAAGCCGCTCACGAACGCGTCCTTGCCCACCAGCGCCTCGGCGCCCGCGAGTCGCGCCTGCGCCGCGCCTTCCTGGGTATGAAACAACGCGAGCGCGATCACCGTCGGCGGCCGCGAGGCCGCTTTCACCCGGCGCACCATCTCGAGCCCGCGGCTGGGCACCGCTCCGAGGTCGAGCAGCAGCACGTCCGGAGCGACTTTCTCCACCAGCGCGAGGGCCGCGCTCGCGTTCGGCGCGGTGCCGGCGAGCTCGCACCCCGGCAGGCTGGCCACGTAGGTGGACGCCGCGGAGAGAAAAGCGCTGCTGTCGTCGGCTATGGCGATGCGCTTGGGGCGCGCGGGGGTTACCATGCCGCGAAGGCTAAGGTCCGGCGAACGCCGGGGATATCGGGGGCTTCCCTAACGCCTCAGGGAAAATCCCTAGGGTCAGCCGTCCGGCGGCACCAATCCCGTGCGCAGCGCATACCGCACCAGCCCGGCGACGTCGCGGATCCCGAGGCGTTCCATGATCTGGGCTCGATGGGTCTCGACGGTCTTGACCGAGAGGTTCAGGTCGTAGGCGATCTCCTTGGTGCTCTTGCCACCGGCGACCAGGCGCAACACCTCGCGCTGCCGGGCCGTCAGCACGTCCGCCACCGCCTCGCCGCCGACGCGCTGCACGTAGCCTTCCACAACCTGACGCGACACCGCGGGGCTGAACCAGCTCTCGCCGCGCATGACACTTCTTAACGCGAGCTCCAGCTCGCCGGTCGCGGCGTCCTTGAGGAGGTAGCCGACCGCGCCGGCGCGCAGCGCCTGCAGGACGTACTCCTCGCCGGCGTGCATCGAGAGGATGATGACGCGCGCACGCGGGCACGCTTCGCGCATCCGCGTCGCGGCCTCGAGCCCCGTCATGCCCTTCATCGCGATGTCCATGAGGACGACGTCGGGCTGGAGGTTGCGAGCGAGCGCGAGGGCCTCCTCGCCGCTCGACGCCTCACCCACCACTTCCACCTGCGGCATCGAGCCGAGGAGCGAGCGCATGCCCGCCCGGACGAGCGCGTGGTCGTCCACCAGGACGACGCGGATCGCGGACTGGGACGTCGTCGTCTCGCTCAAAGGGCCTGCCCTCCCGGCGCCGAAAGGGGAAATGTTGCCAGCATCGTCGTCCCTTGTCCCGGCGAGGTCCTCAGCTCGAAGGTGCCGCCGGCGAGGGCGACCCGCTCTTCCATGCTGACCACCCCCAGGCTGCCGCCTGCGGCGGCGCGGCGGCGCGCCGATTCGACGTCGAAGCCGGCGCCATCGTCGCGCACCGAAAGCGCGAGCTTGCCCTCGGCGGCGAAGAGACGCACCCACAGATTGGCGGCTCGCGCGTGCCGCAGCACGTTCGTGATCGCCTCCTGGGCGACGCGAAAGCAGGCGGTTTCGATCTCCGGCGCGAGAGGTCCCGGCACGCCGGACGCGTCGAAATGCGGCTTGAGCTTGCCCACGCCCGCCTGGCGATCGAGGTGCGAGCGCAGCGCGGCGACAAGGCCGAGATCGTCGAGCTGCAGCGGCCGCAGGCTGAGGGAGAGCTGGCGTACGCGCTCGAGCGAATGGCGCGTCGTGTCCACGCATTCGCCGATCTGGCGCGACAGCGCGCCGCCCGCACCGCTGCGCGCCACGGTTTCGAGCTGGATCTTGAGCGCGGTCAGGGCCTGCCCCAGGTCGTCGTGCAGGTCGCGCGCGAGCCGGCGCCGCTCCTCTTCCTGCACCTCGAGCAGCCTGCGCGAGAGCGCGCGCAGCCGCTCCTGCGACAGCTCGAGCGCGCGGCTCGTCGCGAGGTGCCGCTCCCGATCTCGCCGCTCGCCGAGCGCGCGGCGCACGGCCGGCGCGAGGCGCGCGAGGCCGTGCTTCAGGATGTAGTCGGTGGCGCCGGAACGCAGCGCCTCGACGGCGCGCTCCTCGCCCAGCGCGCCCGAGACGAGGATGAAGGGCACGAGCGGATCGCTCCGGCGCACGTAGCGCAGCGCTTCGAGCCCCGTGTAATCCGGAAGCGAGTAGTCCGCGAGCACGAGGTCGAAGCGGCCCGGCGCGAACGCCGACTCGAACACGGCGCGTCCTGCGGTCAGCACCGGCTCGCATCGGAACCCGCCTTCGGCGAGCGCGACCAGCGCGAGCTCCGCATCCGTGGGCTCGTCCTCCAGGATCAGCACGCGCAGGTCTTCGCTGCTCATGGGCCGATTGTGCCAAAGCGCGCGGCACGAAGCTTGCGTCCTGCGCGCCCATGGCCGCCCAGGCGCAGGAATCCCCGGAACTGCAGTCGGCTCGCGAAGCAGGGCTGCGCCACGTGGCCGACACGATCGCGGGGATCGCGCGCCGGCGCGCCGGACGCGCCTTTCGCTACCTGTCGCCGGACGGGCAGGTCGTGCGGGACGCTGCCACGTTGGCGCGCATCCGCGCGCTCGCCATCCCTCCCGCATGGGAATCCGTCTGGATCTGCCCGCACGCGAACGGTCACCTGCAGGCCACCGGTCGCGACGCGCGCGGCCGCAAGCAGTACCGCTACCACTGCCGCTGGCGCGAGGTGCGCGACGAGTCGAAGTACGAGCGCGTGGCCGACTTCCTGCACGCCCTGCCGCGCATCCGCCGGCGCGTGCGCCGGGACCTCGCGCGGCCGGGCCTGCCGCGCGAAAAGGTTCTCGCCGCGGTCGTGCGCCTCCTTGAGACGACGTTCATGCGCGTCGGCAACGAGGCATACGCACGGGAGAACGAGTCCTACGGACTGACGACGCTGCGCGTACGCCAGGTGCGCGTGCGCGGCGGGCGGCTGCGCTTCGAGTTTCGCGGCAAGAGCGGCGTCGAGCACCGCATCGAGGTCGCCGACCCTCGCCTCGCGCGCATCGTGCGGCACATGCAGGACCTGCCGGGCGAGGAGCTCTTCTGCTACCTGGACGAATCGGGCGAGACGCGCAGCGTCGAGTCCGCCGACGTGAACGCCTACCTGCGCGAGGCCGCGGGAGACGCGTTCACGAGCAAGGACTTCCGCACCTGGGCCGGAACGCTGCTCGCGGCGCGCGCGCTCAAGGCGCTCGGACCGGCGCAATCACAGGCGCAGGCGCGGCGCAATCTCGTGCAGGCCGTGGACGAGGTGGCGCGCCAGCTCGGCAACACGAAAGCGGTGTGCCGCAAGTGCTACATCCATCCGGCGGTGCTCGATGGCTACGTCGATGGCCGCCTGCTTGCATCGCAAGGACGCTCCGAGGAAGCATGCCTGCTCGCGCTGCTGCGCAAGACGCGATCGCGAAACGCCGCGCAGCGGCGCAGCGGAGCGCGGGGGGCATCGCTCGTCCCGATCCTGGCGCGGTCGCTGGCGCGCAGGCGCGGCGCCCCGGCAACGGCGGCCGCGATGTCTGCGCGCTAGGAATTCTGGTGGAGTGGAAGGGGATCGAACCCTCGACCTTCGCATTGCGAACGCGACGCTCTCCCAGCTGAGCTACCACCCCGGGGAGGGCCAAAATTCTACCTTAAGATGCCGTCATGCAGATCGCTCCGCCCTTCGGCTACAAGGAAGTCGTCCCCTTTCTCAAGACCCAGAAGATCCGCCTGCCGGCGCCGGGGGACGTCCCACCCTTCCTCCGGCAAAGCAACGCGGTTCCCGTGAGCTTCACCGAGCTTCAGCCCGCGGCGCGGGACTACCCCATCGTGTTCGTCACCGGGGACCAGGGAAAGAACTTCGCGGCGGTCGCGGTCCTCGGCATCACGGCGTCGGAGAACCTTTTCATGCGCGACGGCGCGTGGGTCCCCGGCGTCTACGTCCCCGCGTACGCGCGGCGCTTTCCGTTCTGCATGGCGCGCGTGCCTAACCGCGAAGGCGCCGACACGACCCACATGATCTGCGTGGAGCGCGATTACCTCGACGAGCGGGACGGCGAGGCGATGTTCGACGCGGCCGGCAAGCCCGCCGAGCGCTGGACCGGCATCGAGCGGCTTCTGTCGGAGTACGAGGCCGACCTCGCCCGCACCCGCGAGATGTGCGCCACCCTCTCGGACTACGGGCTGCTCGAGACATTCACCATGCAGGCGACCCTGTCGCCGGAGAAGGGCGGCGGCTCCCTGCAGCTCACGGGCATGCACCGCGTGGTCGAGAAGAACCTCGAGAACCTCAACGCGGCGCAACTGAAGAACCTCGTGCGCAAGGGATTCCTCGCGCGGATCTACCTGCACCTGCTTTCGCTGGACAACTTCTCGCGCCTGCTCGACCGTAAAGCGGCCGGGGCGGCAAAGCCGGCGGCCTAGCCGGCGGCGGCGGCCGCCTTCTTCTTCTGCTTGCGGTCGGCCATGATCTTCTCGTAGCACTCGGCGCACACCGCGCGCTTGTTGCGCACGCCGGGGAGCGTGCGGAACGTGGCCCGCGGCCGCGAATGCTGGCCGTGGAAGCAGTACTTGAGCGGATTGAGATTCGTCATGCCGTGGTCGAAGCTTGCATTGCCTTGAGCCATCCTATCACTGATCTATCATAGGCCAAATTCGAGCGCGCAGTCCCGCGCTGGCCCTCGGGGGAGCCATCCGATGAACGAATCGCCCTACACGCCGCCGGTTGCGCCGGTCGCCGACGTCAACCCTCGCGGCACGACAGCCGCGCCACCTGCGTTCTTCCCGGTCTCCATCGCCAAGCTCGTGCTGATGACCTTCGGGACGCTGGGTCTCTATCAATATTTCTGGATCTACGAGAACTGGAAACTCGAGAAGCAACGCACCGGCGAGAGCATATGGCCGTTGCCTCGCGCGATCTTCGCCGTCTTCTTCATCTATCAGCTGCTGCGGAGAATCGACGCGCACGCCGAGCGTGCGGGTGCGCGGCGCGTTGCCGCCGGACCGATCGCCGCGCTGTGGATCATCCTGACCCTCCTGTGGAAGCTGCCGGACCCGTACTGGCTGGTCACTTTTCTGGCGGTCTTCGCCCTGCTTCCGGTGCAGCAGGCGGTCAACGACCTCAACCGCCTCGCGGCGCCGGGATACGAGCCGAACGCGAAGTTCAGGGGATGGAACTGGCTCGCCATCGTCATCGGAGTGCCGTTCTTCGCGCTCGCGGTGTTCGGCGCGTTCCTGCCGCCGGAGTAGCCGCCACCGCTGCGGCGCCGTCCGGTTGGTGGGCCGGGTTGGATTTGAACCAACGACCAAGGGATTATGAGTCCCCTGCTCTGACCGGCTGAGCTACCGGCCCCCGACCTGCTTATATCAGAAGCCTCAGCCTTCCTGATCCAGGAAGCTCTTGAGGCGCTCCGAGCGCGACGGGTGGCGCAGCTTGCGCAAGGCCTTCGCCTCGATCTGGCGTATGCGCTCGCGCGTGACGTCGAACTGCTTGCCGACCTCCTCCAGCGTGTGGTCGGTCGACATCTCGATGCCGAAGCGCATGCGCAGCACCTTCGCCTCGCGCGGCGTGAGCGTATCGAGCACCTCCTTCGTCACGTCGCGCAGGCTGGCGTAGGTCGCCGCGTCGCTCGGCGCGAGCGTCGACTGGTCCTCGATGAAGTCGCCGAGGTGCGAGTCGTCGTCGTCGCCGATCGGCGTCTCCATCGAGATCGGCTCCTTGGAGATCTTGAGGATCTTGCGGATCTTCTCC
>DASZQH010000261.1:0-27557 GCA_035549805.1 Burkholderiales bacterium | reverse complement strand
GCGAAGGAGAAGGGCGCGGCGGTTTCCACTTCCGCCATGCTCCCGGGCGCGCGCCTGGTGCGCAGCTTCAATTCGTGGGGCTACTCGCTCATGGCGCGCGAAGCGAACCGCCCGGCACCGCGCATGGCGCTGCCCGTGGCTGCGGACGACGCCGAGGCGCTGAAGATCGGCATGCAGCTCGTCTCCGATGCCGGCTTCGATCCGGTCGAGGCAGGCTCGCTGGCTGCGTCGAAGGTCTACGATCTCGGCTCCGCGCTGTCGGGCCAGGTGCTGACCGCGCCCGAGCTACGCAAGGCGCTCCAGCAGAAGCCCTGAAGCTTCTCCAGCGCTTCGTCGCCGTACGGCCGGAGGAGGTGCGCGCGCTCCTCTGGTCGTTCGCCTATTTTTTCTGCCTGCTCGCCGGCTACTACGTCCTGCGGCCGCTGCGCGACGAAATGGGCGTCGCCGGCGGCGTGCGCAACCTGCAGTGGCTCTTCACCGCCACCTTCCTCGTCATGCTGGCCGCCGTGCCGCTGTACGGCGCGCTCGTCGCCCGCCTGCCGCGCTGCCGCTTCATCCCGGCCGTCTACCACTTCTTCGCCGCCAACCTCGCGCTTTTCTGGCTCCTGCTCGTGCTCGACGTCGAGCGCCAGATCGTCGCGCGGGTGTTCTTCGTCTGGGTGAGCGTATTCGTCCTGTTCGCGGTCTCGGTGTTCTGGTCGTTCATGGCGGACGTGTTCCGCCCGGAGCAGGGCAAGCGCCTGTACGGCTTCATCGCCGCCGGCGGCAGCGCGGGCGCGCTGGCGGGGCCGGCGCTGACGATCGGCCTGTCGCAGCTCTTCAGCCCCGCGCACCTGCTCCTCGTCGCCGCGCTGCTCCTCGAGGCGGCGGTGCTTTGCGCGCTGCGGCTGGAGGAAAGGAACGCCGCGCCCGAAAAGGAGGCTTCCCTGGGAGGCGGGGCCTTCGACGGCCTGCTCGAGGTGCTGCGCTCCCCGTACCTCGCCGGCATCACGCTCTGGGTCGCGCTGCTGTCCGTCGCGGCGACGTTCCTCTACTTCGAGCAGGCGCGCATCGTCGCCGAGCATTCGGCGGATCCGGCGGTGCGCACGCGCATCTTCGCCACCGTGGACCTCGTGGTGGGCCTGCTGACGATCGCGCTGCAGTTCGTCGCCACCGGGCGCCTGCTCGCGCGCTTCGGCGTGGGCGCGGCGCTCGCGCTCCTGCCGCTCGTGTTCGCGGCCGGCTTCGCGATCCTCGCCGCTTCGCCGGTGCTGGCCGTGGTGATCGCGTTCACCGCGCTGCAGCGCACGGCGAACTTCGCCATCTCCAACCCGGCGCGCGAGGTGCTCTTCACCGCGGTCGAGCGCGACGAGAAGTACAAGGCGAAGAACGTGATCGACATCGTCGCCGTGCGCGGCGCCGACGCCCTGGGCGGCTGGCTCGTCACCGCGCTGCGCGCCGCGGGCGTCTCCGCGCCGCTCGTCGCGATCGGCCTGGCGGGCGCCTGCTTCGCCCTCTCCCTCGCGCTCGGCCGGGCGCTCGAGCGCCGGGCTAGGCTATAGTAGGTGCGTCGTCGACCAGGGGGGAGCGCATGGGCATCGGGGGGTGGATTGTTCTGGCGATCGTCGTGGTCGCCGTCATCTGGGCAGTATCGATCTACAACGGGCTGGTGGCGCTGCGCAACCGGTTCAAGAACGCGTTCGCGCAGATCGACGTGCAGCTCAAGCGCCGCTACGACCTGATCCCGAACCTGGTCGAGACGGCGAAGGGCTACATGAAGCACGAGCGCGAGACGCTCGAGGCGGTCATCAAGGCGAGGAACCAGGCCGTGACCGCGGCCAGCGCCGCGAACGCGAACCCGGGCAACCCCGCCGCCATGCAGCAGCTCGGCGCCGCGGAAGGCGCGCTCACCGGCGTGCTCGGGCGGCTCTTCGCCCTCGCCGAGGCCTACCCGGACCTCAAGGCGAACACCAACATGATGGCGCTGCACGAGGAGCTCACCAGCACCGAGAACAAGGTGGCCTTCGCGCGTCAGGCGTTCAACGACTCGGTGATGGCGTACAACACCAAGCGCGAATCCTTCCCGGACGTGGTGTTCGCCGGCATGTTCGGCTTCGGCCCGGCGGAGCTGCTGCAGGCCACGGAAACGGCGGAGGAGCGCCGCGCGCCCGCAGTGACATTCTGAAGCACGATTTCTTCGCCCAGCAGGAGGCGGCGCGGCGCGCGACCTGGCGCCTCCTCGGCCTGTACCTCGTCGCCGCGGCCGCCGTCGTCGCGAGCTATGCCGGCGTCGCGGCGCTCGTCCTGCCGCGGGAGCTCGCCGCCGTCGTCGCCGCCGTCGTCGCGCTCACCATCTTCTCCGTCTCGGTCTACCGGGCCTGGCAGCTGCGCGAGGGCGGCCCGGCCGTGGCGTACTACCTGGGCGCGCGCTACGTGGAGCCCGGCAAGTGCACGTCCACGGAGCGGCGCCTCATCAACGTCGTCGAGGAGATGGCGATCGCCTCCGGCATCGCGGTGCCGCCGGTGTACGTGCTCGAGTACGACGATGCGGTGAACGCCCTGGTCGCGGGGCATTCGCCGAACGAGGCGGCGATCATCGTGACGAAGGGCGCGCTCGTGAAGCTCTCCCGCGACGAGCTGCAGGCGGTGATGGGGCACGAGTACAGCCACATCCTGAACGGCGACATGGCGCTCAACCTGCGGCTCACCTGCGTGCTCGCGGGCCTGAGCTGGCTCGGCGACCGCGGCGAGGAGATGGTCTGGGCGGCGACGAAGCGCACGCGCTCGACGGAGGAGGACGGCAGCCCCGCGGCGGTCTCCGCGATGGCGGGCGTCCTGATCGCGTTCGTCGGCTTCCCCGGCGTGTTCGCGGCCGGCGCGATCCGTGCCGCGATCTCGCGCCAGCGCGAGCTGCTCGCCGACCAGGCGAGCGTGCAGTTCACGCGCAACCCGGACGGCATCGCCGGCGCGCTCGACTCGATCCTCGCCACGCACAGCGTGACGGTGGTGCGGGCGAGCCACGCCGCCGAGCTGGCGCATCTGTTCTTCGCGCCGGCGGTGGCGCATTGGTGGACCTTTCCGACGCACCCGCCGATCGAGCGGCGCATCCGGCTCGCGCACCCGCGCTTCGACCGCGCCGGCTATCGCGAGCGGCGCCACGGCACGCGGCGCGAGGTGGCGGTGATCGACGGCGGCGGGAACGTGGTGAAGAACGTGGCGACGGGGCCGACCGACATCGCGCTGGCGCCGACGCCGCAGCACGTGGACTACGCGGCGCAGCTCCTCGCCGCGCTTCCCGGCGCGCTGCGCGAAGCGCTGCACCGTCCCGATGGGGCGCGCGAAGCCCTCCTCGCGCTGGTGCGCGAGGGCGCGCTGCCGGGTGTGCCGCGCCACCACCTGCTGACGCTCGCCGAGCTCGCGGTGCCCGCGCTGCGCGAGCAGCCCCAGAAGGCGCGCGACGCGTTCATCGCCGAGCTCGCGGCCGCCGTCCAGGCGGACCGGCGCGTTACGCTCGGCGAGTTCGTGCTCTTCACCTTCCTCAAGCAGCGCCTGCGCGAAGGGGCGGGACAGCCGATCCGCACCCAGTTCAGCCGGCTCGACGAAGTGGCCGGCGACGCGCACGCCGTCCTCTCGCTGGTCGCGCTCGCCTCCGGCGACGCGGCGGGCGCCTATGCGCGCGCGAACGCGATCGCGGGCCTCGCCGAGGCGGCGCCCATCGGCCGGGACAAGCTCGACACGCCGCGAATCGCCGACGCGCTCGAGCGCCTGCGGCACCTCGCGCCGCTGCGCAAGCCCGCGCTCCTCAAGGCCTGCTTCGAGGCGGCGGCGGCCGACGGCGAGATCCGCCTCGCGGAGGCGGAGCTGGTGCGCATGGTGGCCGCCACCCTCGACTGCCCGGTGCCGCCGCTGCTCGCCGCGCGCGACCCCGGCGCGCTCGCCGCATGAACTTCTTCGAGCACCAGCAGGTCGCGCGGCGCAACAGCCGCCGCATGGTGGTGCTGTTCCTGCTCGCCACCGCGGCGGTGGTCGCGGCAGTGGTCGCGGTGATCGCCGGCCTCTATGCCGCGAGCCTTCCTTCGGTGCAGGGCGGCGTCCACGTGCCGCTGCAGGCCCGCCTCGGCCAGGTCCCACCCTCGGTCTACCTGTGGGCGGCGCTCGCGACCGCCGGCCTCGTGTTCGCCGTGAGCGCGATCAACGTCGCGAGGCTCGGTGGCGGCGGCGCGGCGGTGGCGCGCATGGTCGGGGCCCGCGAAGTCTCGCCGCAGACGCGCGATCCGCTCGAGCGGCGCTTCCTGAACGTGGTGGAGGAAATGGCGATCGCTTCGGGGGTGCGCGTCCCCGGGACCTGGGTCATGGACGGGGAGAGCGGGATCAACGCGTTCGCCGCGGGCTGGGACGTGTCGGGCGCGGTGGTGGCGGTCACGCGCGGGGCGCTCGAGCGCCTCACGCGCGAGGAGCTGCAGGGCGTGGTGGCGCACGAGTTCAGCCACATCCTGAACGGCGACATGCGGCTCAACGTGCGCATGCTCGGCGTGCTGGCCGGCATCGTCTTCATCGGCGCGATCGGCGAGTTCGTGATGCGCAGCGCGCGCGGCACGCGCGACAAGGGCGCGTACTTCTGGGTCGCCGGCCTGGCGATCTTCGTCGTCGGCTACGTGGGGCTGTTCTTCGCGCGCCTCATCAAGGCGGCGGTCGCGCGCGAGCGCGAGTTCCTCGCCGACGCTTCCAGCGTGCAGTTCACGCGCAACCCCGAAGGCATCGCGGGCGCGCTCGACCAGATCCGCCTCGCCGCCGGCGGCGCCCTGATCGGCGGCCGCTATGCCGAAGACCTGTCGCACATGTTCTTCGGCCAGAGCGTCAGGGTGCGGTTCGCGGGGATCTTCGACACCCACCCGCCGCTCGACGAACGCATCCGCCGCGTGCATGCGCGGTTCGACGCCGCGTCGTACCGGCAGACCCGGCCGGCGAGAACGGCATCCGAGCCCAAGGGCCGGCGCCAGGGCGATGTCGGCATCGCATGGGGCCGCACAGCGGCGCAAAGCGCCCTGTTGGTCGGCACCCTCGACGCCGGCAAGATCGACTACGCCGCGCAGCTTCTCGGTTCGCTGCCTGCCGGCTTGCGCGAAGCGCTGCAAGCGCCCGAGGGTGCCGCGGCAGCGGTGATCGCGCTACTCCTCGCGCCCGAAGAGCGGGCGCGCGAGCAGCAGCTCGAGGGCGCGGGGGAGCTCGCCGCGCGTGCGCGCGAGCTGGAGGCGCATACGCGGCCGCTCGGGCCGGCGTATCGCCTGCCGGTCATCGACCTCGCGCTGCCCGTCCTCAGGGCCGCACCCGAGAGCGCGCGGCAGGCGCTCCTGGCGGCCCTCGAGGCGGTGGTGAACGCCGACCGGCGCGTGGCGCTGCACGAGTTCGTCGTCCTCGCGCTCCTGCGCAGCCAGTTCGCGGCGAAGGGCGGGCCGGCGCCGGCGGGCCGGCGGCTCGCCGATCTCCACGAGGAAGCGGCGCTCGTGCTCCGGCTCCTCGTGCATGCCGGGCGCCGCGCCGACGCGGAGGGCGAGCGCCACGAGGTGCTCGAGCGAGCGCTCGCGGCGGGCGCGAAGGAGATGGGCCTGCGCATCGCGGCGCGGCCGGCGATCACGTTCCCGGCGGTCGAGCTCGCCCTCTCCCGGCTCGGCGAGCTCGCGCCCTTGGAGAAAGCGACGCTGATCAGGGGCCTCTTCGCCGCCGCGACCGCGGACGGCGAGATCCGCATCGGCGAAGCGGAGCTGCTGCGGCTCGCGGGCGCCGTCGTCGGCTGCCCGCTGCCGCCGCTCGTCGTCACCGAAAAATAGGGTCCGTCCCTATTTCTTGCGGGCGAGGATGCCCTGGCGCGTCTTCTCGACCGCCTCGGCGTGCGGGCCGCCGAGCGCCCACGCGCGGTCGAGGATCGCGAGCGCTTCGTCGTGCTTGCCCTGCTCGGAGAGCGTGTGCGCGAGGTTGTTCAGCGCGATGACGGACTGCGGATCCCATTCCACGGCATCGCGCAGCGCGCGCTCCGCGGCGGGCAGCTCCTTCAGCGCGTAGTGGGCGTTGGCGAGGCCGATCGCGGCGGCGGCGTTGCGCGGCCAGCGCTGGAGGAACTGCGTGTAGGCGGTGCGCGCCGCCGCCGCGCCGCCGGCGCGCTCGGTCGCCGCGATGGCGCTCAGCCAGCGGCCTTCCTCGGCCGTCGCGGGGATGCGGTCGGGCGGCATGGCGACCATCGCCCAGTAGCCGCTGCGCATCCACATGAACTCGTGCACCGGGAAGGAGACGACCTCGCGCTCGGTCTCGCCGGAACGCAGCACGAGGTTCCCGGCGTCGAAGTCGTAGCCGACCGCGACTGCGTAGTGCCAGCTGCCGACCGGCGCCTGGTCCCACAGCACGATCACGGGGTTGCCGTCCGCGAGCTCGCGCAGCAGGTCCTCGAAGCGCGGCGCGAGGAGATAGGAGATGCGGCCGTGGCGGCGCGCCGCGGCGAGCATCTCGATCTGCAGGCTGCCCTTGCGTTCCGGCAGGTAGACCTGCGGCACGAGCTCCTCGGGCGTGACCTTCACGCCGCTCGCGACGAGCGCGGTCGCGAGCGCCGCCGGCCCGCACTGGTACTCGACCTGCGGGAAGAAAGGAACCTGCTTCAGCTCGGCGCGCTCCGGCAGTCCCGCGGGCGGCGCGTCGCGCATCGCGGCGGTCTGCGGGAACAGGCCCGCGCAGCCGCCGAGCAGCGAAGCACAAAGCAAAACGCCCGCCGTGAGGCGGGCGTTCCTTAGTGCTTTGCCGAGGAAGACTAGCGCTTCCAGGCCCACCAGATCACGGCGATGATGAGGATCAGGAGCAGCAGGCCGGCGCCGTCGGCACCCGCCGGCATCGCGTCGATCTTGCCGGCGATGTAGCGGACTTCCTCGTCGGTCATGGCGGCGACGCGATCCTTCGCGGTCGCGGCGTCGAGGCCCATGGCGGAAAGCTGGCCCGCGACGTCGGCGCGGCTGACGAAGTTCATCACGGCGCTACGCTCCATTGCCGAGGAGGTCTGGACGACCTGATCCGTCCCGATCATTCCCGCCTGCGCGACCTGGTACGGCGTCCAGATCATGAGCAGGACCAGCATGCGGCAGATGATTCTTTTCATTGGCGCTCCTAGGTATGAAGTAAGAAGTGAGGTTGAGTTGACCGATACGTTCACGCGAAACGACGACCCCTTTCCGCCCTGCACGGCCGTCCGCAGCCAATCTAGTCCCGGACTCCCCCGCTCGTCAAGGAATCCGCTTGGACAGGACCGCATGTGTCACGGTTCTTTCCGTAAGCGGGCGATCACTGTGATTTATTCGACACGCCGTAGCCGAATCGCTACGGGCAAATGCCGAACTCGCGGGCGAGCAGCTCGTAGGACCTGCGCCGCGAAGCGACGTCTCCGGTGATGGTCAGGAGCATCACCTCGTCGGCTTCGTAGCGCTGCGCCATCGCCTCGATCGCGGTGCGGCAGGCGCGCGGATCGCCGATCACCGCGCGCTCGCGCTGCGCCAGCACGTAGCGGCGCTCCTCGTCGCTGTACTTGTGCTGCGCCGCTTCCGCCTCGCTCGGAATCGGCGAGTCGATGTTGAGCGCCATGTGCAGGCGCCGCAGGTCGATGGGCGCCGCGAGGCGCTCCGCTTCCTCGGCGCTCTCGGCGCAGATCGCGAACGTGCAGACGATCACCGCGGGCTTTCCCGTTCCCTGGAAATCCCGCCGGTAGGCGCGCGAGACGGCGTCGCCGCCGCGCGGATTGATGAAGTGCGCGAACGCGAACGACAGGCCGAGCTGCGCGGCGAGCGCGCCGCTGTAGTCGGACGAGCCGAGCAGCCAGATCGGCGGCGCGCCGTCGACCTCGGGCTGCACGCGCACGCGCGCGAATGGGTGCTCCTTCGGCAACGTGCCGGTGAGGTGCGCGTGGAGCTCCCACACCTGCTCGGGGAAGCGGTCGGCATCGGGCATGCGTCCGCCGCCGACGGCTTGCGCGGTGCGCGCGTCGCCGCCCGGCGCGCGGCCGACGCCCAGATCGATGCGACCTGGGTAGAGCGCCTCGAGCATGCGAAAGGCCTCCGCGGTCCGGAAAGCGCTGTAGTACGGCAGAAGAACTCCGCCGGTCCCGATGCGCATGCGATGCGTCTCGGCGCCCAGGCGCGCCAGCAGCACTTCGGGGCACGGGTCCGCGAGCGCCGCGATCGCGTGGTGCTCGGCGAGCCAGTAGCGGTGATAGCCGAGGGTCTCGGCGAGGCGGGCGAGCGCGAGCGTCTCCTGCAGCGCGGAGCGCGCGTCGCCCGTGCTGAGCACCGGAGACTGATCGAGGACGGAGAGGCGCATTCCCGGATGGTAGTGGCGGACCCACCGTCGCCTTCCGGCGACAGCGAAACTCCTATGCGATCAACGCGCTCCGCCATCCGCCGAAAGGATCGTCGCCACGAGGCGACGATTACACCACCCCCTGGGAGGGGCGGTGGAGACCTAAGTATCTAAAAACGCTGAGATTGGCCTGGCTGGCACGCGCGTTGCAGGTGTTCGTCGCCAACACGACACGGGAGCAGAAAATGGCCTCAAAGAACTACCCGCTGCTCATCGGCGCCGGCGTGGCGCTGATCTTCTCCGGACTGGTCGGCGCCGCCGCCATCGCCGGCTACCTGCCGCAGGGCCAGCACGAGGCCGCCGCCGCGGCAGCGAGGGGAACGCGATGAGCACCCTCAAGTCGGAAGTGATCTCCGTGAGCCAGGTCGTCTTCGGCTTCGCGATCGTCGTGCTCGTGATGCTCGGCATCGGCGGCACCATCTACAAGGTCATCTCTCCCGACGGCTGGGTCGCGCAGATGTTCGGGCGCGGCGTCTCCGCCGGCACCGCGGCGCTCGGCTCGCTCGTCGTCATCGCCGCGCTCGCCTGGTTCTCGCGCGGCTGGACCTCGCCGCGCACGCGCAACCGCTTCAGCGAGCTCTTCGTCTACACCTTCGCGGCCGCCGGGCTCGTGTACCTCGCGCAACTCTGGACGAAGGGCCTGCTCTAGCCACACCGAACCCGCACTTTCCGCCACCGCTCCTCCCCGGGCCCGCCCTCTCCCCCCTACAGGCGGGCCCTTTTTTTTTGCGATACGGGAGTTGCGGTAGCCACTACTTCATGCGAGCCCACCCTAGCGGCTGTCTTTCCCAGACAGCGGCACACGTATCGCAGGCGAATTCGTACTTGCCGGAGTCTTCGATGACTCGCAGGGACTCGTGACCGGGTAATGCTGGACTACCGCCCACCAAACCAATGCAAGGGACGCAAAGCTCAACAGGTGCCATGGACCCACTATAGGTCCGGGTTCCCCCCGCGTCCGTCTGCCAGCTTACCCTGCGTACCGAGCAGCCGGTCGTATTCCTCCTTTACCACCGTGTAGCACTCGCAGGCGATCTGCTCCAGCCCCTCCAGGTCGGAGATGCGGATCAGGCCCCGCTGCACGGTGATCAATCCTCGCTCCTCCAGCTTCTTCGCGATCTCGGTCACCGTCGGCCGATGCACGCCGAGCATCTCGCCGATGAACTCCTGCGTCAGCCGCAAATCCGTGGTCTGGATGCGGTCATACACTTCCAGCAGCCAGCGTGCAAACCGTTGCTCCACGTCATGCAGCCGGTTGCAGCCCACGTTCTGCGACAACTGCGCGATGTAGGCTTGGGTGTACTTGAGGAACACGTCGCGCACGGCCTTGTTGGAGTCGAAGGCATCCAGCAGCGGTCGCGACTCGATCTTCAAAGCATCGCCTTCGATCTGGACGACGTACTCGGTTTGGTTGGTTTCCGAGCCGCCCATGAATGCGTTCACGCCGACCATCTCGCGATTGCCCGCCGCGCCGGCTTCTGCGGTTTTTCCTTCCCTCATCGTGACCGTAATCGATACCAGGCAGTTGAGCGGAAAGTACAGGTGCTCGATGGTGTCGCCGGGATGGTGCAGGATCTTTCCGCGCTCGAGCGAAACCCGCTCGAAGTGGCTTTGAAGACCGGAAGCCACGTTTCGCGGCAGAGCGTCGAGAAGCCGGTTCCGCATGACGGGGACTCCTGCGAAAAGCGTACCGGGCACTCTTCGTCGTCATATGTCCGGAAGCGGACAGATGCCTGGAGGCGGCGGAAATAGGCTTCGAAGGTGGAGACTCGCGAGCCCTTGGACGTTCTCAGCTTCGAGGACTTCGAGCGCCTGAGCCGGGAAGAGAGGCTCGCCTACATTCAGAGGATCAAGGAGAGCCTGCGCAAGGAGACGGAAGAAGCCGAGACGCTTCTGCGATCGCCCGGGCGCAGCAGCAGCTAGTCCGGGCGCGCGGCTTGCTCGCTGCTGGCGCTTGGGCATTCCGTTTCTCGTCGTAGCTTCGTCGCCCCTCGGGTCCGATGTCGCTTGACCCGCAGGCCAGCGTCTCTGCCGACGACGTCGAGCATGGACAGCGTTCGCTCGTCCACGACGCGGCGTGGGCGGCGCTCGTCGGCTCGCTCTTCGGCGGGGTGGTGCTGGCCGGCTTCGCCGTGACGCTCGGCGCGAGCCCGATGGTCATCGGCCTGCTGGCGGCGATCCCGTTCTTCGGCCAGATCGCGCAGGTCCCGGCGATCGCCCTGGTCGAGCGCCTGCGCCAGCGGCGGCGCATCGCGGTCTACGCTTCGGCGGCCTCGCGCGCCGGGATCCTGCTCCTCGCGCTGCTGCCGTTCCTCGAGCCTGCGACGGCGCTCGCGCTGCTCGTGCTCGCGCAGCTGGCCGTCACCGTGCTCGGCGCGATCGGCGCCTGCGCCTTCAACTCGTGGATCCACGAGCTGGTGCCCAAGGACCGCCTCGGCGCGCTCTTCTCGCGGCGCCTCTTCTGGTCGATGGTGAGCGCTTCCCTCGGCGCGCTCTTCGCCGGCCAGGTGGTGCAGCGCTGGCGCGGCGCCGTGCCGCTCGAGGGCTACGCCGTGGTGTTCGCGCTCGCGGGTCTCGCCGGCTTCGTCAGCTCCTGGTACCTCGCGCGCGTGCCGGAGCCGCGCATGGTGCGGACCGGGCCGCCGCCGCCGGTGCTCGCGATGGTCCGCGCGCCTTTCCGCGACCGCAACTTCCGGCGCGTCATCGCATTCATGGCGAGCTGGAACTTCGCCTCCAACCTCGCCGCGCCGTTCATCGCGGTCTACCTGATGCGCCAGCTCCACTACGGCCTCGCCGTGGTGACCGCGCTCTGGGTCGCGGCGACGGTCGCGAATGCGCTCACCCTCTACTCGTGGGGGCGCCTGTCGGACCGGCTCTCCAACAAGGCGATCCTGGCCGCCGCGCTGCCCTTCTACTTCGCGTCGCTGATGGCGCTGCCGTTCACTTCGATTCCCGACGAGCACTTCCTGACGCTGCCGCTCCTCTTCCTGATCCACATCGTGATGGGAGCGGCGTCGGGCGGCGTGGGGCTCGCGACCGGCAACATCGGCTTGAAGCTCGCGCCGCACGGGCAGGGTACCGCCTACCTCTCCGCCGCCACGCTCGCCGGCGCGCTCGCGGCCGGCACCGCGGCGCTCGCGGGCGGCGGCCTCGCCGAGTGGTTCCGCTCGCGCGACCTCGCGATCTTCGTGCACTGGGGCTCGCCATCGGGCAGCGCGCTCACCACGGTGCTCGAGTTCCAGCACTGGGAGTTCGTGTTCGCGCTGTCCTTCCTCTGCGCCGGCTACGTCCTGCACGCGCTCTCGCGCATCGAGGAGGGCCCGGAGATCAGCGAGCGCGTCGTGGTGCAGCAGCTCGTGAGCGAGGCGCGCCGCTCGCTCGACCAGATCTCGCCGGTCGAGGGGCTGCGCAACGCGATCCTGTTCCCCCTCGGCTGGCTCGGCGAGCGCCGCAAGCGCCCGCGCGCCTAGCCGGCGATCTTCGCCAGGCCTTGCCGCACCTCGTCGCTTCCCGCGGGCCGCACCGAGCGCGCGAGTTCCCTGCCGTCCTTCAGGAACACGAGCGTCGGCCAGAGCTTCACGCCGAACGAGCGCCCGAGGCGCCGGCCGCTCGCGTCCGCCACCTTGATGTGCCGGACCTGCGCATGGGCGGCGAGCGCCTCCTCGATCAGCGGCTGCGCGCGCCGGCACCAGCCGCACCAGGGGCTGCCGAACTCGAGGAGCGTCGCGCCCGTCATGGCGTCGACTTCCTCCCGCTTCGGCTCCGTCGTGGCGTACTCGGTAGTCATTTCACGATGAAATTGACCAGCAAGATCAGCGCCGCAATGAGCACGAGGAAGCCGATGATCGCGCCGACGAAGACCTGCGCAACGCTTACCGTCGCCCCGTCCTCCCCTCGCGGGTCCTTCTTCCCGATCATCAGGATCGCGAAGAGCACCGTCTTCACCACCTGGCCCAAACCGGCTTTCCTCGGCTCGGGCATCAGCGGGGCTCTTCGTCCTGGGGCGCGAAGGCCGGCAGGCCGTCGATGCTGCGCGCGTTCTTCTGCGCGCGGTACTCGACGAGCCCGGCGGCGCCGCGCTTGTCGGTCCACATGTCGAGCGCCTCGCGCTGCTTCGCCTCGCCGAACGACGGCACGCCGTAGCCGCAGGAATCGCTGATGCGGGTCACCGCCACGTCGATCACGGCGCGGGCGCCCAGGTGCGGCGCGAAGCGGCCGCGCAGCGCCGCCCAGTCCGGCGCCCGCGGCGTGACGATCCTCGCCTTGCCGTGGAAGCGCACGATCTTCGGCGGCCCCGAGAAGGCGCAGAACATGAGCACGATGCGCCCGTTCTCGCGCACGTGCGCGATCGTCTCCGCGCCGCTGCCCGTGAGGTCGAGGTACGCGACGCGGTTCGCATCGAGGATGCGCAACGTGTCGAGCCCCTTCGGCGAGATGTTGACGTGCCCGTCGCCCCTGAGCGGCGCCGTGCCGACGAAGAACAGGGGTTGGCTGCGCACCCACGCGGCGAGGTCGTCGGAGACTTCCTGATAGGTCTTGCCCATAGGCGGGCATCTTAAGACACTCGTCGCCGAATCCGGACGGCCTTGCGGCGCGCAAGGTGGGTGCGGCCGCTAGCGGCGAAGCGGCGATCTCAATGCTTCTCGCGCTACGGCCGCCTGGATCGCAGGATCGGATGCGCTCCCGGAAGGCAACAGGTTCTTGGAGATGCAGCTGACGATCAGGCGGTCCACATCCGGGCCAAAGCCTTCCCCGTGCCCCTTCAGAGACCTCGCTGTCTCTGTGCATTTCGACGTGCTCGGCGTCGAGCCGGCCGAAGCCATCAGCTCCGTGCCCAAACCGCTGATATTGGTCGCGGGCGGCGAAGGCGCCGCGGGGCGGGCCTGCTGGCTGAACTCCCGGCTGGGGGGCTGCACGGTAGAAGGTCCGGCACCGGTCAGGAGCCTGGACAATGCCCCCAATGCCAAGAATGCCAGAACGACGGTAGCAACGGATAGGCGCGACCCCTTTTTCTCGTCCCTGCGAAACCGCTTGGTGCGCGCTTCGCCCAGCTTGCGGCGCCAGGCTGGAACCTTGTGGTGCCACGTGTGCCAACGCTCGAGGTTCGGCGCGCTGGTAATCAGCGGGAAAAGGACTGGGTACCTCGCGCCGAACCAGTCCAGGACAGGCAAACCGTCGGCGAGCTGGGCGTTCGTTGGGGGCGCATCGGAGCGCAGGCGACGAACCAGGGTCCTCGCGAGATCATAGTCGTCGTCTCTTTCGAACGCGTTCAGCTCCTGGAGAGCGCGATCCAGATTCGCACCGACCCATCCGAAGCGGAGAAGGCGCCGGCGGTCGTTCTCCCAATCGAAGTGCTTGATCGCGACCGAAAGCAGCACTTCGTTGCCCGGTCGCCAACCGGCGGCGAGAAACTCCGCCGTATGCCACTCGAACATGTCTCTCGCCTCGATCGGAATCAGCCTCGAATCGTCGATGGCGCGACGAAATAGCGTGCTCACCGCGCCCGAATCTCCGGGGTTCGCCGCCACGGCGGAAGCGAACTGCGCAAACGTCTCGCGCGCGGCGAGTTCAGGCGAAGAATCATCCTGGATGCGCTCGACGGCCTCGATGTCGATGCCGGCCTCCTCGACCGCAGTGGTGCGATGATTGATCCAGCGCAGTGCCGCTTCGTATGCCTCGCGGAGAGATTGGAAGCCGGAAGGATCCGTTTCCTGGTCGATCTGCTTCAGCTTGCGCGCGTACGCCCGCCGGATCGACGCTTCGTCGGCATCCTGCTCGAGATCGAGGTGCTTTAGGAATGCCGGTATGGATTTCAGGGCAGCCCCGGCGGTTCAGGCGTGCGGATCATCCGCGCCGCCGGCGAGATAGCTGTCGTGCTCGATGTCGTTGACGATGCGTTCGAACTGCTGACGCAGCGGTTCGATCGCGCGCAGATCCTGCTTCTCCAGGATCCGCTCGTATTCGAGGATCTGGCGACCGAGCTGTTCGCGCTGCTCAGCCCGCATTTGCAGATAGAGGCGCTCGGCGCGCGCAAGGAGCGTCCGGTGCTCAAGGCGATCGCGCGGATGAATCTTTAGGTCCGAAAGCGTCTTAAGGCGCGTCGCGATCTCCTCGTCGGAGAGCACGCCGGGATTGTCCAGAATGACTACGGCGGAGGTCTGCTGGGTCCTCAGCACCGTTGCCTCCACCTGCAGCAATCCATTCACGTCATACGTGAAGCGCACATCGACGCCGCATTGCTCCCGCGGCATGCTGGGAAGATCCACCATCAGGCGACCGAGGTGGATGTTGTCCACGACCATGCGGGCTTCGCCCTGATAGATCTGCAGCTGTATATGAGGCTGCCGGTCCTGGACGGGGTAGTAGCGCTTGACGCGACTGATCGGTATCGGGCTGTTGCGCTCGATCACCGGGTCGAAATGCCCGTTCGAGACCGCGCCATCGCTTGCCGACACGGCGACTTCAAGGCCCAGGGAATAGGGCGCGACGTCGGTCATGACCACCTCTTTCAAGGCGGCGTCCTTCATCTTGAGGCCCGCTTGCACCGCTGCGCCCAGGGCGACGACTTCGTCCGGATTGATGTCGCTTGCGGGAAAACGGCCGAACATCCGCGTCACGAGACGCTTCACGATCGGCATGCGCGTGGCGCCGCCGGCGAGCACGATCCTGTCCAGCGCACTGCTGCGCAGGTTCGCATCGCGTAGTGCGCGTTCCACAGGCTCGCGCAATCGCTTGAGCAGATGCGCGCAGGTCTGCTCCAGCAGTGCTTCATCGATATCGAGGGTGTATTCGTCTTTCTTGTGCGCCACCCGGATAGACGCGTTCGGCGCCAAGCTCAGGGCACGCTTGGCAGCTTCGGCTCGCGCGATGACCTGCTGCATGAAGGCAGGGTCGCCTTTCAGCTTGCCCGGCAGCTTGTTGCGTTCGAAGAAAAGCTCGACCAGGCATTGGACGAAGTCCTCGCCACCGAGGAAGTTGTCGCCCGCCGAAGCGCGCACTTCCATGACGCCCTCGAAGAGCTCGAGAATGGAGACGTCGAACGTTCCGCCGCCGAGGTCGAAGACCAGAAAACGGCTCGCGGCATCGCGCTGATGCATGCCATGAGCGAGCGCAGCGGCCGTAGGCTCGTTGAGCAGACGATCGACCCGTAAGCCGGCCAATTGCCCGGCGGCTCGCGTCGCCTTGCGCTGCGCGTCGGAAAAATAGGCGGGGACGGTGATCACCGCCTCCGTTACGGGCGTCCCGAGGAACGCCTCGGCATCGGCCTTCAGCGATCTGAGGACGAGGCTGGATAGCTCCTCCGGCCGGAACACTTTCCTGTGTAGGTCGAAGGTCTTGTTGGTGCCCATGAACCGCTTGAACACCGCCGCCGTGCGATCTGGATGCGTTTGAAGGCGCTCGCGGGCAGCGCGACCGACGAGGATGTCGCCATCCTCGTCGATGCTTACGCAGGACGGAGTCAGAAACTCGCCGAGTCCATTGGGAATAAGGCGGGGCGCGCCGTCTTTCCAGGCGGCAACGAGGCTATTGGTGGTACCGAGATCGATCCCGACGATCACTTAAGGCCGCTATTCTTGAGTGTGGCCGATCCTATCAAGACAGCGCAGCGCCCGCTTCAACGAGCTCTTATACGGCGATCGGGGCCTTGATCGCGGGGTGCGGATCATAGGCCTCGAGGGTGAAGTCTTCGTACTGGAAGGCGAAGACGTCCTTCACCACGGGGTTGAGCTTCATGCGAGGGAAGGGCCGGGGCTCGCGCGCGAGTTGCGCGCGCGCCTGCTCGAGGTGGTTCGTGTAGAGGTGGGCATCGCCGAGGGTGAGGACGAACTCGCCGGGCTGCAGCCCGGTGACCTGCGCGACCATGAGGGTGAGCAGGGCGTAGGAGGCGATGTTGAACGGCACGCCGAGGAACACGTCGGCGCTCCTCTGATACATCTGGCAGGACAGGCGGCCGTCGGCGACGTAGAACTGGAAGAGGGCGTGGCAGGGGGGCAAGGCCATGCGGTCGACGTCGGCGGGGTTCCAGGCCGAGACGATGTGGCGGCGCGAATCCGGGCGGGAAGCGATCTGCTGAACGACCTGCTTGATCTGGTCGATCTCGCGCCCGTCCGGCGTGCGCCAGTGGCGCCACTGGTAGCCGTAGACCGGGCCGAGCTCGCCGTTCTCGTCGGCCCACTCGTCCCAGATGGTGACGCCGCGCTCCTGCAGCCACTTGACGTTGGTGTCGCCGCGGAGGAACCAGAGCAGCTCGTAGACGATCGACTTGAGGTGCAGCTTCTTCGTCGTGAGGAGCGGGAAGGTCTCGGCGAGGCCGAAGCGCATCTGCCGGCCGAAGACGGAGAGGGTGCCGGTGCCGGTGCGATCGCTCTTCTTCGCGCCGCGGTCGAGGAGCTCCGCGAGGAGGTCGAGGTACTGCTGTTCGCCGTAGTTCTTCATATTGCAATCAGGTGGAAAAGCTCGCGCGCCGACTGGAAGCGGTCCTTCGGCTCCTTCGCGAGCATGCGGTCGAGTACCGGCTGGTAGCCGGCGAGGTGCGAGGGCAGGCGCGGCACCGGGCGGTGCAGGTGCGCCTGGATGAGGTCCGTCCCGGCCAGGTCCTCGAAGAGGCGATGCCCGGTGAGCATCTCGTAGAACACGACGCCGAGGCTGTACACGTCGGAGCGCGCGTCGACCGGCCGGCCGATGAACTGCTCGGGCGCCGAATAGCGCGGGGTCGCGATGAGCTGGCCGGCGACGGTGAGCGTGCTGTGCACGCCGAGGTCCTTGGCGAGGCCGAAGTCGACGATCACCGGGCGGCCGTCGGCGCGGAAGAGGATGTTCGCCGGCTTCAGGTCGCGGTGCACGATGCCGCGCGTGTGGATCGAGTCGAGCGCGCGAGCGACGCGGCCCGCGATGCGCAGCGCGTTGCGCGACGTGATGCCTTCGCGGATGCGCGCCGCGAGGGTGCCGCAGGGCAGGTACTCGAGCGCGAGGTAGGGGTAGTCGCCGGCGAAGCCTTGGTCGTAGATGCGCGCGAGGTGGGCCGTCAGCTCCGGGTCGTCCTGCAACGCCGCGATCAGCTTGTACTCGCGCACGAGGCGCGCGAGGAAGTGCGGGTCCTGCCGCAGGGTACGGTCGAGGATCTTCAGCGCAACGTGCAGGCCGTCGTGCTCGCGCTCGGCGAGATAGACCTGCGCCTGCCCGCCCTGGCCGATGATGTGCAGGATCTGGTACCCGGGCACCTCGATGGCGCTCCACGGGGCCTTGAGCATCGACATGACGCTATTTTGCATCCTTTCCTGCTAGCATCGCGCGCGACAAGGGAAGGGAGAAACATGCTCGGCCTGTTCGGCTCGGGGAAGCCCGACCACCCGCTCGCGGACCCGAAGGAGGCGAAGCGGCTCATCGACGAGCTGCCGGCGCAGGATCCGCTCAAGGCTCTCGAGGAGATCGCGCACTGGCACGAGTCGGTGGGCGCGGCCGAGGGATTCCGCCCCGACGCGCGCTTCCAGCTCCTTTTCCAGCTCGACGAGGCGGCGCAGCCGCGCCTGCGCAAGGTGGCGCGCGAGTATCTCGCCGCAGCGCGCCCGTCGCGCTTCCAGGAGAACCGTCTCTGGACGCACGTGTACGAATACTGGCGGCAGTGCGGCCAGGCATACGCGCGCACGATCGACACCGTGCTGCAGGGCGCGAAAGGCGCCGAAGCGACGAAGCCGCAGCTGCCGCTCGCTGTCAGCCGTGCGCTGCGCGCGATCGCGCAGCAGGTCAAGTGGCTGCACCTTCGCTACGCGCCGGTCGACGCGACGATCTGGCGCGTGCTGAACGGCGTCTACGCCTTCGCGGAGCTGCGCGGCATCGCCGACGCGGCGGTGCCCGCGGTTTATCCGG
This sequence comes from Burkholderiales bacterium, assembly GCA_035549805.1. GTDB lineage: Bacteria > Pseudomonadota > Gammaproteobacteria > Burkholderiales > SG8-39 > SCGC-AG-212-J23. Next base: position 9,323 of record DASZQH010000261.1, on the reverse strand, counting down.
GCGTGCCCGGCGAGTCCTCGCCGAAGCTCGAGTTCGTGCGCGCGCTCGCGCTCGACATCAGCTCGCCCGACAGCCTGCTGCCCGCGCAGGTCGAGGCCGCGGAGCGGCTGATCGGCGACTTCGCGCCGAGCTTCGCGCTCGGCGCGCAGGCGGCGCCGCACGCGACGCACTGGACCGACCTCGGCCAGGGCATGGGCCCGCAGCGCATCGTGCGGCCGTCGCAGGGCGAACCCGGGGCCGGCGTGGGCGTGCGCTACCTCTCGTCGGGCCCCGCCCTGCAGGCGCTGCAGGCCATGCTGGCGCGCATCGAGGCGACCTCGATCCTGCCCGAGGCCTTCGGCCCGGGCGCGCCGATCAACGACGGCGAAGGCGCGCTCGACCTGCTGCGCCACCTCATCCTCTACTGGGCGCCCGCGGCGCCGGAGCGCAAGCACCCGCGCCACAACGTGAAGTCGCGCCTGTCGATCGTGCACGGCTTCGACGGCGTGGTCGCCGCGCTCTCCGCCGGACCCGGCGCGGGCGCGCCCTCGGTGCTGGAGATGAACCCGGCGGAGAACTGGATCGTGGAGAACGTGAGCGCCGGCGGCTTCGGCGCGGTGGTGCCGCAGGCGAAGGTCGACTGGCTGAAGATCGGCACGCTGCTCGCGATGCAGCCCGACGGCGGTCACAACTGGCTGGTCGGCGTGATCCGCCGCGTCAGCAAGAGCTCGAGCCAGGAAGCGCGCGTCGGCATCCAGACCCTGTCGCGCGCGCCGGAGCTCGCGAAGTTCGCGGTGCTCGGCCGCGAGGAGACCGGCGTGCTGCTTCCGGCGCCCGGACTGGGGAGCGGCGAGGCCTCGATCGCGCTGCGCGCGGGCGCCTTCATCCCGGGCCAGAACCTGCTCACCGACCGCGCCGGCAAGCACTACATGTACATGCCGCAGGGCGTCGCCGAGCGCGGCGACGACTACGACATCGTGAGATTCAGGGAGATGGTCCGAGAAGCTTGACGAGGAACGCCGCGATGTCCGCGATCTCCTGCGGGCAGACGGAGTGCGGCATCGGATAGCTGTGCCACTGCACCGGGTAGCCGAGCTTCTCCAGCGCGCGCCGCGAATCCTCGGCGCGCTGGATCGGGATGATGTCGTCGTACGCCCCGTGCGCCATGAAGACGGGGAGATCCCGGTTCTCCCTTGACGCTTCCTTCTCGAGGAAAGGGGCGAGGGGAAGGTAGGTCGAGAGGGCGAGGATGCCCGCCAGCCGCTCCGGATGGCGCAGCGCGGTCTGCAGGGCGATCGCGCCGCCTTGCGAGAAGCCGGCAATCACGATCTTCCGTGCCTCGATGCCGCGCGCGTTCTCTCTCCGTATCAGCTCCCTGAGAAACCCTTCCGAGGCGCGGATCCCGGCTTCGTCCTCGGGACCCCCGCCGAGGCGGTAGATGTCGTACCACGCGCGCATGCGCATGCCCTGGTTGAGGGTGACCGGGCGGATCGGGGCGTGGGGGAAGACGAAGCGCACCGGCGGGGCCGCGGGCAGGCCGAGCTCGGGCACGATCGGCTCGAAGTCGTGGCCGTCGGCCCCCAGGCCGTGCAGCCAGATCACGGCGGCGCGCGGCGCGGCGCCGGTTTCAATCTCGATGGCGTCCATATTACGAGTGTAGCGCAGCGCGCCTTGACCCAATGACCGGCGGTCATTTATCGTCCGGCTCAAATGACCGTCAGTCAGCTACGCCGGCGCCGCGCCATGGCGCCCGAGGCCAAGTCCGAGAAGCGCGCCGCGATCGTCGACGCGGTCCACGAGCTCGCGCGCCGCGACCTCTCCGCCTCGTACTCGGTAGAGCAGCTCGCGAAGAAGGCCGGCGTCGCCAAGGGCACGGTCTACCTCTACTTCAAGACGCGCGAGGAGATGCTGCTCGCGGTGCACGAGAAGCAGGCGCACGGGCTCTTCGACGTCGTCGAGCGCGCCCTCGCCGCGCCGGACGCGAGCGCGGAGAAGGTGGTGCGCGCCGGCCTGCGCTACCTGAAGGCGCATCCGGAGTTCTACCCGCTCGCCGCGGGCTGCCGCGGCATGCTGGACAAGAGCGTGAGCACCGAGGCGGCATTCGCCTTCAAGGTCGGCATCGGCAGGCGGCTCGAGCCGCTCGGCGCGCGCATCGAGCAGCTCTACCCGGGCCTCAGGCGCGGCGAAGGCGCGGTCCTGCTCATGAACAACTACGCGATGATCGTCGGGCTCTGGCAGCTCGCCGATCCGCCGCTGTCGCTGCGCCCGGTGATGCACCGGCCGGAGATGCAGCTCTTCAAGCTCGACTTCGAGCGCCAGCTCACCGCGGCCCTGCTCGACCTTTGGGAAGCCGCCGCCAGGAGGAAGTCATGAGGCTGTGGATGTCGCTGCTTGCGCTTTCCCTTCTGGGCGCGTGCACGCAGGCCGCCGACAAGAAGCCCGAAGAAGTCCGCACGGTGCGCGTGCTGAAGGTAGGCGTCGCCGACGGGGCGCGCCGCATCGAGTACGCCGGCGAAGTGCGGCCGCGCCACGAAACGCGGCTCGCCTTCCGGGTGCCGGGCAAGATCACGGAGCGGCTCGTCGAGGTCGGCGCCGCGGTGAAGGCCGGGCAGGTGGTCGCGCGCCTCGACGCGTCCGACCTCGGGCTCGCCGAGAGAAGCGCTGCCGCGCAGCTCGCCAGCCTGCAGGCCGAGCGCGACTTGGCGGAAGCCGACTACAAGCGCTACGCCGACCTGCGCGCGAAGAATTTCATCAGCCAGGCCGAGTACGACCGGCGCAGGAACGCCTTCGCGACTGCCGAGTCGCGCCTCGACGCCGCGCGGGCGCAGCACCGGCAGGCGGCGAACCAGGCCGGCTACGCGGTGCTGGTCGCCGACACGGCGGGCGTGATCACCGCGATCGAGGCCGAGGCCGGCCAGGTGGTCGCAGCCGGGCAGACCGTCGCGCGCCTGGCGCGCCCGGGCGAGAAGGAAGTCGTGTTCGCCGTGCCCGAGTCGCAGCGCGAGCTGTTCGAGAAGCCGGGGCCGCTGGAGCTGGCGCTGAACGCGCGGCCCGGCAAGACGTGGAAAGGCAGGCTGCGCGAGCTCTCTCCTGTCGCGGACCCCGCGACGCGCACCTACACGGCGCGCGCCACGATCCTCGACGCAAGCGACGAGGTGGAGCTCGGCATGAGCGCGCGCGCGGTGCTCGTCGAGCCGGGCGAGCGGCGCATCGAGGTGCCCCTGTCCGCGCTGTACTCGCGCGGCGAGCACCCGCAGGTCTTCGTCGTGGGCCCCGACTCGGTGGTGCAGCCGCGCAACATTCGCACCGCCGGCGTCGCCGGCGAGCGCATCGTCGTCGCGTCGGGCCTCAATCCCGGGGACGTAGTCGTGGCGGCGGGCGCTCAGCTCCTGCGCCCGGGCCAGAAGGTCCGCGTCCTGAATGAATAGCGGCGGCTTCAACCTCTCGGCGGCGGCGCTCAAGTACCGCCAGCTCACGCTCTTCTTCCTCATCGTCATCGCGGTCGGCGGCGTGGCCGCGTTCTTCAAGCTCGGCCAGCGCGAGGATCCCGACTTCACCTTCCGCGCCATGGTGATCCGCACCCTGTGGCCGGGCGCGACCGCGGAGCAGGTCGACCGCCAGGTCACCGACCGCATCGAGAAGAAGCTGCAGGAGACGCCGTACTACAAGTGGACGCGCACCCACTCCAAGCCCGGCGAATCGCTGATCGTGCTCGAGCTGCTCGACACCGCGCCCGCGAAGGACGTGCCGGAAATCTGGTACCAGGTGCGGAAGAAGCTCGGCGACATCCGCCACACGCTGCCCCCGGAAGCGCTCGGCCCGTTCTACAACGACGAGTTCGGCGACGTGTTCGGCTCGATCTACGCCTTTACCGCCGACGGGTTCACGCACTCCGAGCTGCGCGACTACGTCGAGCGCGTGCGCCAGGCGATCCTGCGCCTGCCGAACGTCTCGAAGGCGGACCTGATCGGCGTGCAGGACGACCGCATCTTCGTCGAGCTCTCGCCGAAGAAGCTCGCCGCGCTCGGCCTCGAGCCGCAGGCCATCGCGCAGGCGCTGCAGCAGCAGAACGCGGTCGCCGCGCCGGGCAGCGTCGAGACCCGCAACCACGCCGTGGCGCTGCGCGTCACCGGCCAGCTCGACTCCGTCGCCGAGATCTCGGGCCTGCTCCTGCGCGCCGGCGGCCAGACGATCCGGCTCGGCGACATCGCGCAGGTGACGCGCGGCTACCTCGACCCCCCGGTGGCGAAGATGCGCTTCCAGGGCAAGGAGTCGATCGGCCTCGCGGTGTCGATGCTGCGCAACGGCGACGTGATCAAGCTCGGCGACGACCTGAAGAGCACCATGGAGCGGCTGCGCAGCGAGCTGCCGGCGGGCATCGAGTTCGCGCAGGTCTCCGACCAGCCGGCGGTGGTGAAGAACGCGGTGGGCGAGTTCCTGCGCTCGCTGGGCGAGGCGGTGATCATCGTCCTCGCCGTGTCGTTCCTCTCGCTGGGCGCGCGCACCGGCCTCGTGGTGGCGCTCACGATCCCGCTCGTGCTCGCGGCGACGTTCCTCGCCATGTACGGGTTCGGCATCGACCTGCACCGCATCTCCACCGGCGCGCTGATCATCGCGCTCGGCCTGCTGGTGGACGACGCGATGATCTCGGTCGAGATGATGGCGCGCAAGCTGGAGGAGGGCTTCGACAAGCTCACCGCCGCGACCTATGCCTACTCGACCACCGCGTTCCCGATGCTCTCCGGGACGCTCATCACCGCGGCTGGCTTCCTGCCCATCGCGACGGCGAAGTCGACCACCGGCGAGTACACCTTCGGCATCTTCGCCGTCACCACGATCGCGCTCATCATCTCGTGGTTCGCGGCCGTGATCGCGACCCCTTTCCTGGGCGCCTGGCTCCTCAAGGAGCATCGGGTGGCCGACGGCGGCAGTCCGCGCGACGTGTACGGCACCCGGTTCTACCGGAAGCTGCGCAACCTGATCGAGTGGTGCATCGTGCACCGCAAGACGGTGCTCGCCGGCACCGCCGCGACGTTCGTGCTCGGCGTGGTCGGCATGCAACTCACCGAGAAGCAGTTCTTCCCGTCGTCCAACCGCGTCGAGCTGATGGTCGAGCTGTGGCTGCCGGAAGGCAGCCCGGTGAAGGCCTCGGAGCGCGAGGCGGCGCGCGTCGAGGGGCTGCTCGCGAACGACCCGGACGTGGCCACCTACGTGAGCTACGTCGGCAACGGCTCGCCGCGCTTCTTCCTCTCGCTCGAGCAGCATCTCTTCCGGACCAACTTCGCGCAAGTCGTGGTTTTGACAAAAAGTATTGAATCAAGAGAAAGACTGGTCGAAAAGCTACGCCTCGCGCTGGAGAACGACTTCCCCGGTGTGCGCGGGCGCGTGATCCGCGTGCCGCTCGGCCCGCCGGTCAACTATCCGATCCAGTTCCGCGTCGTGGGCGAGGATCCGGGCGTGCTCAAGGCCTTCGCCGAGCGCATCGCCGAGCGGGTGCGCGCCAACCCTTCCACGCTCGACGTGAACGTCGATTGGGGCGACAAGGTGCTCGCCATGCAGGTCGAAGTGGACCAGGCGCGCGCCCGCGCGCTCGGGGTGACCTCGAGCGGCGTGTCGCGCTCGCTCGCCGGCGCGGTGAGCGGCGTGTCGCTCGGCCAGTATCGCGAGAACGACCGGCTCGTCGACGTGGTGCTGCGCGCGCCGCAGGCCGAGCGCTCTTCGCTCGAGGCCCTCGGCGAGCTGCCGGTGGGCACGGCGTCGGGGAAGAACGTGCCGCTCGCCCAGGTGGCGCGCCTGCGCGAGACGATGGAAGAGCCGATCCTGTGGCGCAAGAGCCGCGAGCTCACGCTCACGGTGCGCGCCGACATCGTCGACGGCGCGCAGGCGCCGGACGTGACCTCGGCGATCGCGCCCACGCTGAAGGACATCGAGCAGGCGCTGCCGCCGGGCTACCGGGTGGAGGCGGGCGGCGCGTTCGAGGAGAACACCAAGGCGCAGGCTTCGATCGCGGCCGGCATGCCGATGATGCTCGCGGTGGTGCTCGGCATGCTCATGCTCCAGTTGAAGAGCTTCTCGCGCACCTTCATGGTGGTGCTGACCGCCCCGCTCGGCACGGTGGGCGTCGCCGCGGCGCTGCTCGTGTTCGACAAGCCGTTCGGCTTCGTCGCGATGCTCGGCACCATCGCCCTGGGCGGCATGATCATGCGCAACACCGTGATCCTGGTCGACCAGATCGAGCAGGACATCGCCGAGGGCAGCGACCCGTGGACCGCCATCCGCGAGGCGACGGTGCGCCGCTTCCGGCCGATCGTCCTCACCGCCGCCGCCGCGGTGCTGGCGATGATCCCGCTCACGCGCAGCGTGCTCTGGGGCCCGATGGCGTACGCGATCATGGGCGGCCTGATCGTCGCCACGGTCCTGACCGTCCTCTTCGTCCCCGCGCTCTACGCCGCCTGGTTCCGCGTGCGCAAAGCCGCCTAGAAAAGGCGATTCGAGCCGCTCAGCGACAGGGCCGCTGCCGCGGCGAAGAGGAGGACGGCCACCGCAGCGAGGAGGAACGTGACCTCGGTGTATTCGCGCTCGAGCGCCAGCTTCCGCGCGAGGCCCTCGTAGATCTTCATCAGCTCCGCTCCCGTGGCGGCGTGAAAGTACTCGGCGCGCGTCAGCTCCGCGACGGCGCGCAGCGACGCCTCGTCGAAGGCCATGTACATGGCCATGCCGTCGCCCATGTCCGTCGTGCCGCCCTGCGAGTTGCCGAAGCCGACGGTGTACACGCGGATGCCGCGCTCCGCCGCCATGCGCGCGGCGTCCACCGGTGCCGGCCCGATGGTGCGCCGCCCGTCGGTGAGCAGGATGATCGCGGCGTTCGTGTCGGAGCCGGGCGCCACCGAGGCGCTCCTTCTCGGCGGCGCCTTGCGCGCAGGGCCGCTCGAATAGCTTTCCACCTCCAGGCCGTCCTGCGGGAAAAGCGTGGCGAGCGCCACGATGATGCCGCTGCCCAGGGCGGTATGCAGGTCGAGTTGCAGGCGATCGATGGCGCCCAGCAGGTCCTCCTTGTTCCGGGTCGGCGCCTGGACGAGCGACGCGGTGCTCGCGAAGGAGACGATGCCGAGCCGCACGTCCTCGGGCAGGCTCTCGATGAAGCTTTTCGCCGCGTCCTTTGCCGCCGCGAAGCGATTCGGCATCACGTCCGTCGCCCGCATGCTGCGCGACACGTCGATGGCGAGGACGACCGTCCGGTAGTGCGCGGGCAGCGTGATCGTCGCCATGGGCCGCGCGCAGGCGAGCAGCGCGCCGACCAGCGCGACCAGGAAGACGGCCGGCGCGACGTGGCGCCGCCACGCGGGCGGCGTCGCCGCGCGCACCAGCTCTACGGACGGATACCGGAGCGCGAAGCTGCACCTGCGCCGCAGGATGGCCAAGTAGGCCGCGAGCGCTGCCGGTGCCAGAAGCAGAAGCCAGAGCGCCTCGGGCGACTGGAAGCGCACTGCCCGCGCCTACTTCTTCCTCACCGCGGATTTCGGCCGGAACGCCTTCACCACCGCCTCGTTCGTCTCGATGTACGGGCCGCCGATGAGGTCCACGCAGTAGGGAACTGCGGCGAAGACGCCGTCCAGCGTCTCCCGGATCGCCTTCGGCTGCCCGGGCAGGTTGATGATGAGGCACTGCTTTCTCACCACGGCGACCTGGCGCGACAGGATCGCGGTCGGCACGTACTTCAGGCTGACCGCGCGCATCTGCTCGCCGAAGCCCGGCATCACCTTGTCCGCCACGGCGAGCGTGGCTTCCGGCGTGACGTCGCGCTTCGCGGGGCCGGTCCCGCCGGTCGTGAGCACGAGATGGCAGCCCTTCACATCGACGAGATCGACCAGCGTCGACTCGATGACGGCCTGCTCGTCGGCGATGAGCCGCGTTTCGTCGCGCCATGCAGGCGCCGCGATCGCGCCCGAGAGCCATTCCTTGAGCGCGGGGATGCCTTCGTCCTTGTAGACGCCGGCGGAGGCGCGGTCGCTGATGGACACCAGGCCGACGATCAACTCCTCGTTCATAGAACCTCGTAAACGTCGAGCTCAACGGCGGAGGCGCGGCGGGCGCCCGTGGCAACACAGACGATCCTGTTGATCCACGTGTATCGCGCGTCGCCGGTCTCGTACCACGGGGTGGTGCGCATGTAGTACTCGGAAGGATCGACCGGCTCGCCGGCGGCCACGCGCTTCAGCACCTCGGCGGGGCCATGGCGGTAGCCGACGTTGCGCACGTAGATGAGCGCGCCGTCGTCGGTGCGCAGGGTATAGCGGGTGTCGAGGTAGGCGACGCCGTCGGCGCGGATCACCTGCCAGTCGCCGCCGCCGGCCAGCACTTCGCCGCGCAGCCGCTCGCCCCAGAAGCGTCCGCCGGTGATCGCGATGATCCGGCGCCTGCCCTCCGGCGTGTCGCCGACCTCGAGCGCGGGCGCGAGGGCGATCTCAGCCTTCAGCAGCGGCTTGAGCGTCAGCATCCTTGAGGAACCGGAAAAGCTCGCGGAATGCCCGCGGCGGCTTGCCTTCCTTCATCTCCTTGCGCGCGTTGCGCAGGAGCGCCCGCAACGCCTGCAGGTCGGCCGCGGGATGCGCGGTGGCGAACGCCGTCAGGGCTTCGTCGTCCTCCATCAGCCGGCTGCGCCAGCCTTCGAGCCGGCGGTGGGCGGCGGAGGCCTGGGCGGACTCGCCCTTGAGCATCGCGAGGCGCTCGCGGATCGGCGCCGGGTCCACGTCGCGCATCAGGCGGCCGATGTACTGCATCTGGCGCCGCTGCCCGCCGTGGGTCTTGGTCCGCTTCGCCTCCAGCACGGCGGCGAGCAGGGGCGCGTCGAGCGCCATGTCGTTCAGCAGTGACTCCGACAGCGCGACCAGCTCGACGCCGAGGCGCTGCAGCTCGTGCATTTCCTGCTTGCGCTGCGTCTTGCTCGGCTTGTCGCCCGGAATGTCGCCGTCGCCGTCATCCATCGCTTGTATGATAGCGCGCCATGCCGAAAGTCCTGGCGCGGCGCGCCGCATCCCCGACCGGTTTCTCCTGCACGCAGGACGAGCGGCGCGAGCTCGCGCAGCTCGTGCTCGACGCCGCGCGCCGCGCGGGCGCGAGCGGCTGCGACTGCGACATCTCCGAAGGCCACGGGCTGACGGTCACCGTGCGCAAGGGCAAGGCGGACGTGATCGAGCACAACCGCGACCGCAGCGCCGGCGTATCCGTGTACTACGGCGAGCGGCCGCGCGTGCGCCGCGGCCATGCCAGCACGTCGGATTTCTCGCGCGCGGCACTGGAGCAGACCGGCGCCGCCGCGGCGGCGATCGCCCGCTACACCGCCG
>DASZQH010000260.1:0-26947 GCA_035549805.1 Burkholderiales bacterium | reverse complement strand
CGACGCGCTGCCGATCGAGGAGACGCTGCACGTGGTGCGGGCGTTCAGCTACTTCTCGCATCTGCTCAACATCGCGGAGGACGTGCAGCAGAACCGGCGGCGGCAGGCGCACGCGGAGGCGGGGTCGCCGCGGCGGCCGGGAAGCATCGGCTACGCGCTGCACCACGCGGACAAGGCGGGGCTGCTGGACTGGTTCGGGCGGGCGCGGATCAGCCCGGTGCTGACGGCGCATCCGACGGAGGTGCAGCGCCAGAGCATCCTCGAGTGCGAGCGGGCGATCGCCCGGCTGGTGGCGGAACCGCAGTCCGTGGCGCGGGACAAGGCGCTTCGCGCCGAGGTGCTGCGCCTCTGGCTGACGGCGATGCTGCGGCTCGCGAAACTGGAGGTGGCGGACGAGATCGTCAACGCGCTCGCCTATTTCCGCCTCACGTTCATCCCGGAGCTGCCGCGCCTCTACGCGGACCTCGAGGAGGCGCTGCGAGTGCGCCTGGGCCTCGAGCGCGAGCCGTGGCTGCCGCCGTTCCTCACGGTGGGCACCTGGGTGGGCGGGGATCGCGACGGCAACCCGAACGTGGGCGCGCACACGCTGGAGCTCGCGGTGACGCAGCAGGCGCGGCTCATCCTCGGCCACTACCTGGAGGAGGTGAACGCGCTCGGCCGCGAGCTCGGCCTCTCCTCGCGCCTCATGAAGACGCCGCCCGAGGTGCTGGCGCTCGCCGCTCGCTCGGGGGACGCGTCGGCGTACCGGCAGGACGAGCCGTACCGGCGCGCGGTGTCCGGGATCTACAGCCGCCTTGCGGCGACGGCGAAGGCGCTGGCGGGGCTCGACGCGGCGCCGCATCCCAGCGCTGAACTGCCGGCGTACCTTGATTGTTCGGCATTCATTGAGGAGCTGAACACGCTCGCCGGGGGCCTGGAGGCGCAGGGCGCGGGCGTGCTCGCCGACGGGCGCCTGCGCGCGCTGCGGCGCAAGGCGAGCGTGTTCGGCTTCCATCTCGCGCCGATCGATCTGCGCCAGAGCTCGGACGTGCACGAGGCGGTGGTGGCGGAGCTCCTGGCGGAAGCCGGGGTGGAGAAGAGCTATTCGGGGCTGACGGAAGAAGGGCGGAGGAAAGTTCTTTCGCGAGAGCTGCAGGGACCCAGGCCGTTGCGCGTGCCGCACCGGGCGTACTCGCCGCGCGCGCAGTCGGAGCTGGCGGTGATGGAGGCGGCGGGGCACGCGCAGGCGCGCGTCGGCACTGACGTGATCTCGAAAGTCATCATCTCGCACTGCGAGTCGGTGTCGGACCTGCTGGAGGCGGGGGCCATGCTGCGCGAGGGCGGGCTGCTTCGTGCGGACAGCCTCGCGGCGGACGTGATCCCGCTCTTCGAGACGATCGACGACCTGGAGCGCTGCGGCGCGATCCTCGACGAGGCGCTCGCGCTGCCGGTGTACCGCAACTGGGTGCGCCTGCGCGGCGACGAGCAGGAGGTGATGCTCGGCTACTCCGACAGCAACAAGGACGGCGGCTACGTCGCGTCGACGTGGGCGCTCTACAAGGCGACCACGCGCCTCGTCGAAGTGTGCCGCGCGCACGGCGTGCGCCTGCGCCTCTTCCACGGCCGCGGCGGCACGGTCGGGCGCGGCGGGGGCCCGAGCTACGAGGCGGTGCTCTCGCAGCCGCCAGGCAGCGTCGGAGGGGCGCTCCGGCTCACCGAGCAGGGCGAGGTCATCGCGAGCAAGTACACCGATCCGGAGCACGGCCGGCGCAACCTCGAGATCCTCGTCTCCGCGGCGCTGGAAGCCGGCAGCGCGGTTCCACGCAAAGAGGAGATCCGGAACCAGGCCGGCGTGATGGAGATCCTCTCGCGCCACGCGCTCGCGAGCTACCGCAGCCTCGTCGCCGCGCCGGGTTTCATGGAGTACTTCCGCGCCGCCACCCCGTTCTCGGAGATCGCGCGCCTCAACATCGGCAGCCGGCCGGCTTCGCGCGCCGCGGGGCAGGGCGAGCTGAAGCTCGGCGACCTGCGCGCCATTCCCTGGGTGTTCAGCTGGAGCCAGAGCCGCGTCATGCTCCCCGGCTGGTACGGCTTCGGCAGCGCCGTGGCGCTTTTCCTGAAGACGAACTCCTTGACGGAACTGAAGGAGCTGTACGGCCAGTGGCCGTTCTTCCGCGCCATGCTCTCCAACCTCGACATGGTGATGGCGAAGACCGACCTCGGCATCGCACAGCGTTATGCGGAGCTGGTTGCGGATGAGTCTTTGAGAACTTCGGTACTCGACAGCATCCGTGGGGAATGGGAGCGGACCCGCGAGCAGCTTTTCGCGATCACCGGCGCCACGGAGTTCCTCGCCGACAACCCGACGCTCGCGCGCTCCATCCGCAACCGCTTCGCCTACCTCGACGCCCTGAACCACGTCCAGGTGGCGCTGCTGCACCGCTACCGCGCGGGAGACAGCGACGAGCGCACGGTGCGCGCCATCCACCTCACGATCAACGGCATCTCCGCCGGCCTGCGGAACAGCGGCTAGCGCCAATGCGCATCTGGGTCGACGCCGACGCCTGCCCGGCGGTCATCAAGGACATCCTCTACCGCGCCGCCGAGCGGCTGAAGATCCCGACCACGCTGGTGGCGAACAAGCTCCTGCGCACGCCGCCTTCGCCGTACATCAAGGCGCTGCAGGTGCCGAAGGGCATCGACGTCGCCGACAGCCACATCGTGCGCGAGCTGGCGGCGGGCGACCTCGTGGTCACGGCGGACATCCCGCTCGCCGCCGACGTCATCGCCAAGGGCGGCCACGCGCTCAACCCGCGCGGCGAGTTCTACTCCACCGAGAACATCGCCGAGCGCCTCGCGCTGCGGAACTACCTCGACGAGCTGCGCGGGACCGGCGAGCGCACCGGCGGGCCCGCGGCGCTCGACAACACCGACCGCAAGCGATTTGCCGACCAGCTCGACCGGTTCCTCGCGAAGCTGAAGCGCTAGCCTCTGCTCTTCGCCTCGAGGCTTTCCCAGCGCTCGAGCTTCTGCATGAGGAGAACCTCGATCTCGCTCGTGCGCGCCTGGTCGGCACGCAGGGCGCCGGCGGGCTGCTTGTAGTAGTCCGGATCGGTCATCTTCGCGGCGAGCATGTGCTGCTCGGCTTCCAGCGCCTCGATCTCCTTCGGCAGGGATTCGAGCTCGCGCGTCTCCTTATAGGAGAGCTTCTTCGGCTTCGGAACCCCCCGCTCGTCCCCGCGCAAGCGGGGACTCGCATCCCCCCTTGTCAGGGGGGCGGAACCTGCGGGGCGCTGGCGAAGCCAGTCGGAGTAGCCGCCGACGTACTCCTTCCACTTCCCGCCGCCCTCGGCGGCGAGGACGGAGGTGACGACGTTGTCGAGGAAGGCGCGGTCGTGGGAGACGAGGAGGAGCGTGCCTTCGTAGTCCTGCAGCGCCTCTTCGAGGAGCTCGAGGGACTCGATGTCGAGGTCGTTGGTGGGCTCGTCGAGGACGAGGACGTTGGCGGGCCTGGCGAAGAGGCGCGCGAGGAGCAGGCGGTTCCTCTCGCCACCGGAGAGCATGCTCACCTTCGACTGCGCGCGGCGCGGCGGGAAGAGGAAGTCGGCGAGGTAGCTCATCACGTGCTTGCGGCCGGTCGGCAGCTCGACCCATTCGGAGCCGGGCGCGATCGTCTCGGCGACGGTCTTGTCCTCGTCGAGCTGCTCGCGGAGCTGGTCGAAGTACGCCGGCTGGACGTTGGCGCCGAGGCGCACCGTGCCTGAATCGGGCTGGAGCTCGCCGAGGATCAGCTTGATGAGCGTGGTCTTGCCGGCGCCGTTGGGGCCGATCAGGCCGAGGCGGTCTCCCCGCGAAACGATCAAGTCGAGGTTCTTTACGACTTCCAGGGAGGAAAAACTCTTCGATACCCCGGCCATCTCGCACACCAGCTTGCCGGAACGCTGGCCGGCGCCGAGGGTGAGCTTGACGTTGCCGACGCGCTCGCGCCGGGCGGCGCGCTCCTCGCGCAGGCGCTCGAGGCGGCGCACGCGGCCCTGGTTGCGGACGTTCCGTGCCTGCACGCCCTTGCGGATCCAGACCTCTTCCTCGGCCCAGAACTTGTCGAACTTGCGCGCGGCGACGGCTTCGTTGGCGAGGAGAGCTTCTTTGCGCTCCTGGTAGGCGGTGAAATTGCCGGGAAAAGAGATGAGGCGCCCGCGGTCGAGCTCGAGGATGCGCGTGCAGGTGCGGTCGAGGAAGGCGCGGTCGTGGGTGATCACGATCGCCGTCTGCTTGTTGAGCAGGCCTTCGAGGACCAGGATGCCGTCGAGATCGAGGTGGTTGGTCGGCTCGTCGAGCAGCAGGAGGTCGGGCTCCTGCGCGAACGCCCAGGCGAGCGAGGCCCGTTTCGCCTGGCCGCCGGAGAGCGGGCCGGAGAGCTCGTCGACCTTCATGCCGAAGCGGTCGAGGAAGGACTCGAAGCGGTAGTCGTATTCCGCGGGCATGGCGAACGCCGGCTCCTGCTCGACGCGCACCACGCGCACGCCTTCGCTCTTGCGGATCTCACCGTCGTCGAGCGTGACGGTGCCGGCGATCACGCCTAGGAGCGAGGACTTGCCGGTGCCGTTCCTGCCGATGAGGCCGATGCGCTCGCCCGACTCCATCGAGAACGAGGCGCGATCGAGGAGGGGAAGCGCGCCGTACGCGAGCTGGGCGTCGATGAGGTTGAGGAGGGCCACGGCCTGAATCTACCGTGTTGCACCCTCCGCAACCAACGCTGTGACCGCTATGCGGCCAGCGGCAGGGCGACCGGATCGACCTCGTAGCCGACGAGCGAGCGCGAGAGGGCGCGCAGGAGCGAGGCGCCGTCGCCGCGCCAGGCGCTGCCGTGCATGCAGGCGAGGGTGGTCGGGTTCTCGCGCGCGAGCTTCTCGAGCGTTTCGGCGGTCTGCGGCGAGTGGGCGAAGTAGTCCATCGGCGCGCGGAACGCTTCGCTCGGGCCGAGGATGTCGCGCTCGGTGAGGGCGACGGCGCCGCTGCCGCCCTGGGTGAAGAGGTCGCCGCAGAGGAGCGTGCGGGTCTCGAGGTCCATCATGAAGCCGTTCTCCCAGGCGTGCGGGACGTGCGGGGCGTCGAGCCACTTGAAGGCGTGGCGGCCGGTGCGCAGGACTTCGCCGTCGGCCATCGCGCGCGCCGGGCGGATTGCGACGTCGTTGACCGACACCATGGCGGCGATCTGGCTCGACACCGGGACGGCGGCCGGGGCGAGGGCGAGGAAGTCATTCAGCGAACCGCACTCGTCGGCCTCGAAGTGGGAGAAGGCGACGTAGCGGAGGCTGTCCACCGGCAGCACCTTGCCGATGGCCTCGGCGACGAGCGGGAACATGCGCCTGGGGCCGGTATGGAAGAGCAGCGGCTCGTCGTCGGCCACCAGGTACTGGTTGAAGTTGAAGTCCGGCCCGCCGGGGATCTGGATCGGGGTGTTGATGCGGTAGATGCCGCGGGCGATCTCGTGGAGGTTGGTGCCGCTGGCCGAGTTGGTGATCATGGTGATGGCTCCTTGGTTGTGATGACGGGGAAGTGCGGCGAGCGGCCCGCCCGTTACGCGAGAACGACATTTCGAAAGGCCTGTAACGCCGGCTCGCGTGGTGACACATCCGGTTATGCTCCGCCCGTGCCAACGGATTCCCCGCTCGCTGCGCTCGACGACGGTGCGCTCGCCCGTCGGATCGCCGGCGCTGGCGGCGCGCCGGATACGCCCGCCGAGGCCGAGCTTTACCGGCGCCTCGCCCCGCGGGTGCGCCTCTACGGGCTGCGGCACCTGCGCGACCGGACGGCGGCGGCAGACCTTGCGCAGCAGGTGCTGCTCATGACGATCGAGCGGCTGCGTGCAGGCGAAGTGCGCGAGCCGGAGCGCATCGCCTCGTTCGTGCTCGGCGCAGCCCGGATGACCGCGATCGAGATGAAGCGCGGCGAGCGTAGGCGCGAGGAGCTGCTGGAGAAATGGGCCCCCGCCTTCGCGGGGGCGACGGAGGCCGAGGCGTTCGAGATGCGGGA
The DNA here is from genome assembly GCA_035549805.1 of Burkholderiales bacterium. Classification (GTDB taxonomy): domain Bacteria; phylum Pseudomonadota; class Gammaproteobacteria; order Burkholderiales; family SG8-39; genus SCGC-AG-212-J23. The sequence continues at coordinate 20,932 of DASZQH010000260.1, read as the reverse complement.
GCCGCTGGTACTTGATCCGGACCGGCTCGCCGGCTGCCTGGAAGGGCTCGCCGAGCGCGAGCGCTCGGTCGTCGTCATGAGCTTCTTCGCGGACAAGCCGGCCGACCAGGTGGGCGCCGAGCTCGGGATCACCGGCGGGAACGTGCGCGTGATCCGCCACCGCGCGCTCGGCCGCCTTCGCGAATGCATGGGCGCCGATGTGTAAGGACCCGATCGCGCTGGAAACCCTGGCGGGCTGGTGGCTGGGCGAGCTGCCGGCCTCCGAGGCGGAGCGGGTGGAGGCGCATTTCTTCGCCTGCGCGCACTGCGCCGGTCGTGCCGAGTGGCTCGCGGCGCTTTCCGAGGGCGTGCGCGTGGCGCTGCGCTCCGGAGCGTTCGGCATGGCCGTCTCGGCGCCCTTCGTCGAGGAGATGAAGCGTGCGGGCCTGCGCCTGCGCGAGTACCGGAACGATCCCGGTGGGCGCCTCAACTGCACCATGGCGGCCGACGATGACGCGGTGGTGAGCCGCCTGCGCGCGCCGCTTGCCGGCGTGAAGCGCCTGGACATGGTGCAGCGGGTGGAGGTGCCCGGCGCTCCCGCGCTCGAGATCCGGCTCGACGACGTCCCCTTCGATCCGGCCTCGGGCGAGGTGCTCCTCGTCCTGCCGCCGGCGGCGCTGAAGAAGATGCCGGCGCACACCGCCTCCATGCGGCTCTTCGCGGTCGGCGGGCAAGAGGCCCGGCTGCTCGGCGAGTACACCTTCTCGCACACGCCCTCGTGAAGAGCGAGATCGGTAGCTGTCCCCGATCTAGCCGGGGAGGTTAGCCGCTACGAGGTCCGGAACGATGCCGTCGCGCTTCGCTTCCTCGTTGGAGAAGTTGAGCTCGACCTTGACCTGGTTGGGATCGAACATGAAGACCTGGTAGAGGCCCTGGTCGCTCACCATGCGTTCCTTGAACGGCACCGCCAGGGAGCGCAGGCGCGCCAGGGTTTCCTTCAGCCCGGTCGCACGGAAGGCAACGTGGTCGATGACGCCGGTGCCGGAGAGGGCCTCCGACTGCTGGCCGAGGTAGCGTTTGCGATTCTCGCTCGCGTCCTTGCCGCCGACGGTGACGTGCAGGACGTCCTTGTCGCCGGCGTAGAGCCACTGCACCGGGAACTTGAAGTCGGGCGTGGGGCCGCGCTTCAGGCCGATGACCCGCTCGTACCAGTCGCAGGTCGCCTCGAGGTCGGAAACCTGGAGGAGCAGGTGCTCGAGATGGCTGATCGGCATGCGCAGGCCAGTCTAGCGCAGGGCATCGGCAGTAATTCACGCGCGCTTGCCGCGCTGACGCTGCGCGGCGACGGCCCGTGGCGCTGCTTCGACGGAAAATTGCGGAGAAGTGGACAGACACGGCTGCGCGCGCGGCGCAGAATGGCCTCGCTCCTACCCCCGAGCCATTCCATCCTCCTCCTCCTCGGGATGGCTCCTTCCCCCAAAGCCGCCTCGCGCGGCTTTTTTTTTGCGCAGGCTACGCACGATCTTTGCTCATCGTCCGGGAGTTGGGCCCTTTGGCTCAGGCCACCGCCGGCGGCGGCTTAGTCCTGCCCCGCTAACCTTGCAGGATCGTAAGCCTCACAGGAGGCCGCATGACGACGGAGTCCGCCGTCCTTAGAAACTTTCGCCGCGACGTGGAGCGTGCCGAGGAGATCGGCGAGCGTCGCAGTCCGTTCCGCCGCCTGGCCGGCCTCGCCGCGCCGGGCATGCAGGCGGTCGCCGTGTACCGCCTCGGCACCTGGGCGCTCGGACTGCCGCCCGCCTTCCGCCTGCTCGTGGATCCCGTCTACTGGCTGCTCGACGGCCTGGTGAAGATCCTCTGGGGCATCGAGATCTCGCGCCTCGCGACGATCGGGCCGGGCCTCTACATCGGCCACTTCGGCGGGATCACGATCGGCAAGCACGTGGTGCTCGGCGCGAACTGCAGCATCTCGCAGCAGATCACCGTCGGCGCCGCGGGGCGGGACGGGAACCATGGCGCGCCGGTGATCGGCGACAACGTGTACATCGCCCCCGGCGCCCGGGTCTTCGGCCGCATTCGCATCGGCCACGGGGTCAAGATCGGCGCCAACGCCGTGGTGCATGCGGATGTGCCCGACAACGCGGTGGTCGCCCTCACGCCCGGCTTCGAGATCATCTCTTACTATGGTAACCGTCACTAGTTTCCAGGCAAGGGAGACGGCATGGCATTCCGCAGCATCGACGACGCGGCCGCGGCGCTGCGCGCCTTCGCGGCCGAGCGCGACTGGGACCGCTTTCATACGCCGCGCAACCTCGCGACCGCGCTGAGCGTGGAGGCGTCCGAGGCGCTGGAGCACTTCCAGTGGCTCGCCGACGGCGAGGAGCTTTCAGCGGAGAAGAAGGATGCCGTCGCCCTGGAGCTGGCCGACGTCTTCCTCTATCTCGTGCGGCTTTCGGACCGGCTCGGCGTCGACCTCCTCGACGCGGCCGAGCGCAAGATGGCGATCAACGCGAAGAACTACCCCGCCGACTTCACGCGCGGCGCGATCCGCAAGAAAAAAGGGGTCTGACCCCTTTTCTTCACCAGGCGGGCTTGTTGTAGAACGTGACGTAGCACTCCCCGTCGAGGCAGATCATCGGGTCGCGCTTGTTCTTGGGATGGTTGCGCTTCTCGAGCGCGTAGGAGGAGGTCTTGCCCGAGCGCGACTGGGCGACGAGCTGGTTGCCGCGCACGCTCCAGCGCCCGGCGTCGGAGGACTGCGAGGAGGTGCCGCCGTACATGCCGGGGGCGTTCGCGCTCATGCTGCCTTCATATTGGTAGACGTAGCTGCCGTCGGCGCGCAATTCGAAGCAGGCCGAGCGCTGCGAGCCGCCGCCGCGGTTCGCGGTGAAGGTGCTCATCTGGCACCACTTGCCGACGAGCTCGCGCCCGTCGCCCGCGCCGGCAGGCGCGCCGCCCTGCGCCGCCTTGGGCTGCGAAGCCGCCTTCTTCTGCGCGGCATCGGCCGCGGCGGTGCCGCGGGAAAGCGTCGCGACCCCGGTGAGGTCGCCGCCCGAGAAGAGCACTTTCTCGCCCTGCAGGTCGTAGCTGTAGGTCCCGACCTCGCCGTTCTGCTGGATGAAGAGGAGCTTGCCGAGGGTCTGCCACTGCATCGGCCGCCCGTTGATCCGGCCGCCGCCGCCGGCCTCGAAGGTCACGACCAGCGGCCGGCCGTTCACGTCACCGGCGGACCAGGTGCCGTGCAGCGCCGGGTTGGCGCGCGCGGGCAGGGCGACCGCCAGGAGAAGGAGCACCGCGGCGATGGCGCGCACGGCGGGGGCTAGGCGCTCTTCTGCTGCCGCTGGAGCTTCTTCGCCGCCTTGGCTTCCTTCCTCAGGCGGTTGTGGATCTTCTGCTTGCGCAGCCGGTTCTTCAGGTTGCGGGTCGTGTTTCGCATCGGAAAGCCCTCTTTTTCAAAGGTGCGCAGTTTCTCACAACCTAGGTGGGCGCGAAGGTCTCGAGGGGAAGGGTGCCGCCGCGCACGTGGTCCACGCCCATCGGCCGCCAGGCGAAGCGTTCCCCGGCGGCCTCTCGCGCCACGCGCGAGACGAGGATCGGCACGCCGTGGCGCTTGGTGAGACTCTCGATGCGCGAGGCGATGTTGACCGGGTCGCCGATCACCGTGTACTCCCGCCGGTGTTCGGAGCCGATGTCGCCGACGGTCACCGTGCCGGAGTGGATGCCGATGCCCATGCGCACCGGCGCCAGCCCTTCGCGGGCGCGGCCCGCGTTGAACTCCTCCAGAGCCCGCTGCATGTCGAGCGCGCACGCGACCGCGCGCGCCGCGTGGTCCGGCTGGTCGAGGGGCGCGCCGAAGTAGGCGAGCATGCCGTCGCCGATGAACTTGTCGAGCGTCCCCTGGTGGCGGAAGACGACGTCGGCCATCACGGTGTGGTAGCGATTGAGGAAGGCCACCGTCTGCTCGCTCGCGAGCCCCGCCGCCATCGCAGTGAAGTCACGGATGTCGGAGAAGAGCACGGTCACCTCGCGCGACTGGCTCTGGGGCGCGGCGAGCCCGGTGCGCAGGATCTGTTGCACCACGGCAGGGGTGAAGTAGCGCGACAGGCGGTCGGTGCGGCTGCGCTGGGCCATGGCATTGCGCAACAGGCTGACGTTGCGTTGCGAGAGGTAGCCCGCCGCCGCGGCGGCGGCGAACACGATGATCAGGACGTCGAACAGGATGTACGGGATGCCGGCCTGCGCGAGCAGCACGAGCTCGACCGCCGCCGCGGCCGCCGCCGTGGCGAAGATGTTCCGCCGCCGCAGCGAGAGCTGCGAGGCGATGACGATGAAGAGGAAGATCGCGAGCGTGAAGGTGGCGATCACGCCCTCGCCCCCGGGTGCCGCGCCCATCGACTGGTGCTGCATCAGGAAAACCATCGGGATGTCGAGCAGCGGCAGCGCATACCAGGAGTGCCGCGACGCCGCCGCGCTGCGGCGCACGCCAAGGTAGGCCGCGATCGCGAGGACCGCGTAGACCGTGAGCGGCGCAACCCGGGCCGAGGCCGATTCCTGCCCGGCATGGGCGAACCAGGCATTCAGCGCAAGGAACGCCGGGGCCATGATCGCCCGCAGCAGGCATATCCTGCGTGCGCTGCGGCCCCGCTCGTGCTCGAAAAGCTCCCGGAAATCCCCCGCCTGGAATTCCATGGATCTCATCCCCCGGCGGGAAATTGTAGGCCCGCGCGGGAGTTAGGCGTGATTCCGAATGTCCGGCAGCGACTTGTAGAGCCACGACTACGCAAAATCCCGGGTCGTGACGACAGACAGCGGCGCCGGGATCTGGAGAATGGGAACTCCCCTGAGTCATCTTCCTCCCTCCCTTAGGAAATGACTCTCCCCCCTAGAAGCCGTCTTCGGACGGCTTCTTTTTTTTCCCGCTCCGGGTTTCTAATAGGCGAGTGGAAACGGACGAGCTCTGGCGGCGGCTCTGGGATGCCTCCACGGACGCCATCATCGTGCTCGACCCCGAGGGCAGGATCCGCTTCGCCAATGAGGCCCTGAGGGAGGTTTTCGGCCACGCCCCGGCCGCGGTGATCGGCAGCGACATCGCCCTCCTCCAGCCGGAGCGGCTGCGCGAAGCGCACCGCTCGGGATTCGCACGCCACCTCGCCACGGGCGAGCGGCGCGTGGACTGGCGTTCCGTGGAGACCCGCGGCCTGCACGCGAGCGGACGGGAATTCCCGGTCGAGATCACCTTCACGCGCCTGGAGGCGGGCGGGGAAACCCGCTTTGCGGCCTTCGTCCGCGACATTACCGAGCGCAAGCGCGCCACCGGGCGCCTCGAGGCGCAGAAGGAGATCCTCGAGCTCATCGCGACGGGGGCGCCGCTCGACACGACACTCGAGCGGCTGACGCTCCTCGTGGAGCGCGAGTTCCGCGACCTCGCCTGCTCGATCCTGCTCCTCGACGAGAGCGGCACGCGCATCCGCAACGCAGCGGCGCCCAGCCTGCCGGCGGCGTTCAACCGCGCTATCGAGGGCGAGACGATCGGGCCGCGCGCCGGCTCCTGCGGCACGGCGGCGTGGCGCAAGGAGCTGGTGGTGGTGCGCGACATCGCGACCGACCCGCTCTGGGAGCCGTGGCGCGCCATCGCGCTCGAGCACAACCTGCGCGCCTGCTGGTCCATGCCCGTCCTCTCGCACGCCGGGAACGTCCTCGGGACCTTCGCGATGTACTACGGCGAGCCGCGCGAGCCCTCGCCGCGGGAGCTCGAGCTCATCCGCGTCGCGGCCTCCTTCGCCGGCATCGCGATCGAGCGCACGCGCGAGGACGCGCGCCGGCGCGAGGCGGTGGAGCGCTTCGAGCTCATCAGCAAGGCGACCAACGACGTGGTGTGGGACTGGGACATCCAGGCCAACCGGGTGTGGTGGAACGAGGCGTACTACGAGCGCTTCGGCTACCCGCGCGAACAGGCGTCGCTCGGCGCCGAATCGTGGAGCGGCCGCGTGCACCCCGACGACCGGGAGGCCGTCCTGAAGACGGTGCACGACCTGATCGAGGGCGGCGGCACGACCTGGCAGGGCGAGTACCGGTTCCGGCGTGCCGACGGGGAGTACGTCCACGTTTTCGATCGCGGCTTCGTGGTGCGAGACGCGTTCGACACGGCGGTGCGGATGCTCGGCGCGATGGTCGACATCACGGAACGCAAGCGCGCGGAGGAGAGGCTCGAGCAGCTCGCGCAGTACGACACGCTCACCAGGCTGCCGAACCGCGCGCTCTTCCGCGACCGCCTCGAGCAGGCGGTGGCGAGGGCGAGGCGGGAGAAGTGGTGCACCGCGCTCGCCTTCATCGACCTCGACCGCTTCAAGGAGATCAACGACACCCTCGGCCATGCGGCCGGGGACGCGATGCTGCGCGCGGTGGCGCAGCGCCTGCGCGGCTGCCTGCGCGAGGGCGACACGGTGGCGCGCCTCGGCGGCGACGAGTTCACCGCGATCCTCGAGGACGTCCATGGCGCTACCGATGTGCAGGTGCTGGCGGAAAAGATGATGGCGGCGCTCGAGCAGCCGGTGGTGCACGACGGGCGGGAGTTCTTCGCCACCGCCAGCATCGGCTTCGCGCTCTACCCGGACGACGGCGAGGATGCCGACGCGCTGCTCGCGCATGCCGACACGGCGATGTACCAGGCGAAGGGCGAGGGGGGCAACGCCTTCGAGCACTTCGTTCCCGACATGGCGGAGGCGGCGCGCGGCCGGGTGACGCTCGAGTCCGGGCTGCGCCGCGCGCTCGAGCGGGGCGAGCTCGAGCTGCATTACCAGCCGATCTTCCGGCTCGGCGACCGGAGCCTCTCGGGCGCGGAGGCGCTGCTGCGCTGGCGTCACCCCGAGCGCGGCCTGGTGGCGCCGGGCGAGTTCATCGCCGTCGCCGAGGCGACCGGCCTGATCGTGCCGATCGGCGCCTGGGTGCTGCGCGAAGCCTGCGCGCAGGCGAAGCGCTGGCGAGCCGTGCGCCCGGACCTGCGGATCGGCGTGAACTGCTCGGCGCGCCAGTTCCGCCGCGCCGGCCTGGTGGAGACGGTGCGCGGCGCGCTCGCCCGGTCCGGCCTCGCCGCCGACGGCGTGGTGCTCGAGATCACCGAGTCGCTTCTCATGGAGAACCCCGAGGGCAGCCGCAAGGTTCTCGACGACGTCAAGGCGCTCGGGCTGCGCGTGGCCCTGGACGACTTCGGCACCGGCTACTCCTCGCTCGCCTACCTGCGCCGCTTTCCGATCGATGGGCTGAAGATCGACCGCAGCTTCATCCGCGACCTGACCACCGATCCCGAGGATGCGAAGATCGTGCGCGCGGTGATCCACCTGGCGCGCGACCTGCGGCTCGCGGTGACCGCCGAGGGCATCGAGACGCCCGCGCAGCTCGACTTCGTCCTCGCGCACGGCTGCGACTTCGGCCAGGGCTATCTTTTCGGCCGCCCGGTCCCGGTGGCCGAGTTCGAGAAGCACCTGGCGCCGTGAACGGAAGGCGTAGGATGAAGGCATGACTCATCTTCGCGATGCCCTCGGCAAGGTTCTCGACGCCTACGATGCGCGGCGCGCGACCGAGAAGACGCGCCTGGAGCACGCGAAGCGCGACGAGGCGCAGTTCCTGGAGCGCTTCGACGGGCTTTGCCGCACGCTGGTGCGGCCGGTGTTCGAGGAGGCCGGCGCCATGCTTGCCGAGCGCGGGCATCGCTTCAGCCTGACCGAGCAGCCTTTCGCCATCGATCCGTCGGGCAAGGTGACCGAGGCGCGGCTGTCGCTCCACGTCGTGCCGGCCGGCATGGTCTCGCTCGCCAACGCGGAAAGTCATGCCTGGACGCTCTCGGTCAGCACGCGCCACTACAACAAGTCCGTGTGGTTCGATGCCGGCGCGGCGATGAGCGAGGGCGGCATCAGCGGCTCGAAGGCCGCCTATCCGCTCGACAAGGTCGACCGCCAGCTGGTGGAGGAGCAGGTGGTGCGCTTCGTGAGCGGCGTCGTCGCCAGCTGAGGGCCGCATGTGCGGCCGCTACGTGAGCCCCGAGACGGCGGAGATCGAGCGCGCCTGGGAGCTTCGCCGCCGCAGCGCCGACCCGTTCCCGCGCCGGTTCAACGTCGCGCCCACCCTGCCGATCGAGATCATCCGCACCGCCCGCGACTCGCCGGCCTGGGAGCTGACGGCAGCGCGATGGGGATTCATTCCTTCCTGGTGGAAGCAGCCGAAGCCCCCGGGCAGGTCGTTCAATGCACGCGCCGAGGATGCCGCCGCGAAGCCGATGTGGCACGACGCCTATGCGCGCATGCGCTGCCTCGTCCCCGCGCTCGGCTGGTACGAGTGGCGGGAGCGCCGGCCGCACTTCATCCGGCGCGGCGACGGCCGGCTGGTCTGCTTCGCGGGACTGCTCTCCTGGCGAAAGGAGGAGGGGAAGGAGGGCTTCCTGACCTGCGCCATCCTGACGCGGGACGCGGCGCCGTCGGTGCGGGACATCCACGACCGCATGCCCGTCGTGCTGCAGGACTCCGACCTCGGGCGGTGGATCGACCGGACCGCCCGGCCGGAAGCGCTCGCCGCGCTCGTGGCCGGGGCCCAGTCGGCGTTCGTCCACCATCCGGTGACGCCGCGGCTGAACGCGGCGAAGACCGACGAGGCGGATTTCATCGCGCCCCTCATAGAATAGGCGCATGAACACCATCGCCGCCTTCTGGGACGACGCGATCGTTCCCAAGCTCGTCGAGTACATCGCGATCCCGGCCAAGAGCCCGCATTTCGACAAGGACTGGTCGCGCAACGGGCACATCGACGCCGCCGTGAAGCTCGCGGAAGAATGGTGCCGCCGCTTCGCCATCGAGGGCATGAAGGTCGAGGTGGTGCAGCTCACGGGCCGCACGCCGGTGCTCTTCATCGAGGTGCCGGCGAACGACAGCGCCGCGGGCACGGTGCTCCTCTACGGGCACCTCGACAAGCAGCCGGAGATGACCGGCTGGCGCGAAGGCCTCGGGCCGTGGCTGCCGAAGATCGAGGAGGGCAAGCTCTACGGCCGCGGCGGCGCCGACGACGGCTATGCGGTCTTTGCGGCGATCGCCGCGCTGCGCGCGCTCCGGGAAGACAAGAAGCCGCATGCCCGCGCGGTCATCCTCATCGAATGCTGCGAGGAGAGCGGCAGCTACGACCTGCCGCCCTACCTCGAGGCGCTCGCGCCGCGCATCGGCCGGCCGGAGCTGGTGATCGCGCTCGACTCGGGCTGCGGCAACTACGAGCAGCTGTGGGGCACCACGTCGCTGCGCGGTCTCGTCAACGGCGTGCTGAGCGTCGAGGTGCTGAGCGAAGGCGTGCATTCGGGCGACGCGAGCGGCGTCGTCGCGGAAAGCTTCCGCATCGCGCGCCAGCTGCTCGACCGCGTCGACAGCGGCGAGACCGGGGTCGTGCACCACACCATCTTCCACGCGCCGATCCCGCCGGAGCGTGGCGAGCAGGCGAAGCGCGCCGCGAAGGTGCTCGGGAAGGAGATCTACCGCAAGTTCCCCTTCGTCGCCGGCATGAAGCCGATGGCCGAGGCGCTCGACGACCTCGTGCTCAACCGCACCTGGCGTCCGATGCTCGCCGTGACGGGCGCCGACGGCCTTCCACTGCCCGCGAACGCGGGAAACGTGCTGCGCCCGAAGACGGTGCTCAGCCTGTCGCTGCGCCTGCCGCCCACGGTCGACGGCGCGAGGGCGGCGAAGAACCTCAAGACCCTGCTCGAGGCGGATCCGCCCTACGGTGCCAAGGTCACGTTCGAGCCCGGCCAGGCGGCCACCGGCTGGCACGCGCCGCAGACCGCGCCCTGGCTGGGGGAGGCGATCGACGCCGCGTCCAAGAAGCACTACGGCAAGGGCGCGATGTGGATGGGCGAGGGCGGCACCATCCCGTTCATGGCGATGCTCGGCGCCAAGTTTCCGCAGGCGCAATTCCTCATCACCGGCGTGCTCGGCCCGCACTCCAACGCGCACGGGCCGAACGAGTTCCTCCATCTCGACTACGCGAAGAAGCTGACCCGGTGTGTCGCCGACGTGCTCGCCGCCCATGCCGGGCAGGCGCAGGCGGCTTCCGCATCCGCCAAGGCAGCCCGGGCGAAGACCGCGCGCAAGAGCCGCTAGCTACACCCTCCGGGACCCCTTTATTCCGCATTATGAGATTGCCTTGCGGGTGCTCTTTGCAGGGGTATAGAATCTTCGCGCTTCGACCAGAGCACCGCAGGGCTTCAGACCCTGCTCACAACGAACCAAAGAGCGAGGAGACATCATGAGCGAGCAGCAAAAACCCGTAGCTTCGCGCCGCAAGTTCCTGCGTGGCGCGACGGCGGCCGGCGGTGCGGCGGCACTCGGCTTCCCGATGATCGTGAAGGCGCAGGGCCCGATCTCGATGCGCTGGCAATCCACCTGGCCCGCGAAGGACATCTTCCATGAGTACGCGGTCGACTTCGCGAAGAAGGTGAACGACATGACCGGCGGCGATCTCAAGATCGAGGTCCTCCCGGCCGGCGCGGTCGTCCCCGCCTTCGGCCTGTTCGACGCGATCTCGAAGGGCACGCTCGACGGCGGCCACGGCGTGCTCGTGTACCACTACGGCAAACAGAACGCGCTCGCGCTGTGGGGTTCCGGCCCGGCGTTCGGCATGGACGCGAACATGCTGCTCTCCTGGCACAAGTACGGCGGCGGCAAGGACCTGCTGAACAAGCTGATCGCCTCCGTCGGCGGCAACATCGTGTCGTTCCCGTACGGCCCGATGCCGACCCAGCCGCTCGGCTGGTTCAAGAAGCCGCTCACCAAGATCGAGGACTTCAAGGGCCTCAAGTTCCGCACCGTCGGCATCTCCATCGACGTGTTCACCGCGCTCGGCGCGGCAGTCAACGCGCTGCCCGGCGGCGAGATCGTCCCGGCGATGGACCGCGGCCTGCTCGACGCGGCGGAATTCAACAACGCCACGTCGGACCGCATCCTCGGCTTCCCGGACGTCTCCAAGGTCTGCATGCTGCAGAGCTACCACCAGAACGCGGAGCAATTCGAGATCTCCTTCAACAAGACCAAGTTCGACGCGCTGCCGGCCAAGATGAAGGCGATCATCGAGAACGCCGTCGAGGCCGCGTCGCAGGACATGTCCTGGAAGGCGATCGACCGCTACTCCAAGGACTACACGGAGATGCAGACGAAGGACAAGGTCCGCTTCTACAAGACGCCGGACGCCGTCCTGCAGCGCCAGCTCACCGGCTACGACGCCGCCGCGGCGAAGAAGGCCGAGGGCAACGCGCTGTTCAAGGAGATCGAGGCTTCGCAGAAGGCGTTCGCGCAGCGCGCGGTGCGCTGGGATCTCGATACCAACGTCAGCCGTCGCATGGCTTACAACCACTACTTCGGCAAGCCGGCCGGCAAGCCCGCAGCCAAGAAGAAGTCGTAAGGAGCCTGCTGCAGCCATCCAGCCATCCGGCGGAAGCCGGATGGCTGTTTTATTTGAGGCGAGAGAATTCTTACGGTTGCGTCAGTCTTAAGTCACCACTAACTCCCTGCGTGCAATAAGCCCTCCGATGCAGAAAACGCTCTTCTTCGTGGACCGCATGAGCACCTGGATCGGCCAAGCCTTCTCCTGGTTCATCGTCGGACTGACGCTCCAGGTTTCCTACGAGGTCTTCGCGCGCTACGTCCTCAGCGACCCGCACGCCTGGGCGTTCGACGTGATGATCATGTTCTACGGCACGCTCTTCATGATGGCGGGCGCCTATACGTTGGCGAAGAACGGCCACGTGCGCGGCGACGTGCTCTACGGCTTCTTCCATCCGCGCACCCAGGCCACGCTCGACCTCATTCTCTACATCGTCTTCTTCATCCCCGGCGTGATCGCGCTGACCTACGCCGGGTACTACTACGCCGCCGACTCGTGGGCGATCAACGAGCACTCCAACGTCACCGCCGACGGCCCGCCGATCTATCCGTTCAAGACGGTGATTCCGGTCGCGGGCGCATTCCTGCTCGCGCAGGGCGTGGTGGAGATCATCCGCTGCATCATCTGCATCCGGCAGGGCGAGTGGCCGTCGCGCGAGCAGGACGTCGAGGAAGTCGACGTCGACAAGCTGAAGGAGATGGTCCACGTGAAGGACGAGGACCTCGCGGTTCCGGAGAAGAAGCCATGAGGCTGCGCATCCGCAAGGAGCTCCTGTTCGGGTTCGCGGTCATGGCGCTGATCGTGATCCCGGTCCTGGTGCTCACGCCCTGGGGGCGCCTGTTCGACGCGCACCTCACGCGCGACGATCTGGGCGTGCTCGGGCTCCTGATGCTCGCGCTGGTGGTGGTCGCGATCATGCTCGGCTTCCCCACCGCCTTCACGCTGATGGGCATGGGCGTGATGTTCGCGTGGTTCGCCTATCGCGCGGTCAATCCGGACCTCGCGGTGCGCCAGACCCTCGACCTGATGGTGCAGCGCGCCTACGCGGTGATGGCGAACGACGTGCTGATCGCGGTCCCGCTCTTCGTCTTCATGGGCTATCTCGTCGAGCGCGCCGCGCTGATCGAGCGGCTGTTCAAGAGCCTGCACCTGGCCCTTGCGCGGGTGCCCGGCTCGCTCGCCGTGGCGACCATCGTCACCTGCGCGATCTTCGCCACGGCGACGGGCATCGTCGGCGCGGTGGTCACGCTCATGGGCCTGCTCGCCTTCCCGGCGATGCTTCGCGCCGGCTACAACACGCAGGTGGCGGCGGGATCCATCACGGCGGGCGGCTGCCTCGGCATCCTGATCCCGCCTTCCGTGCTGCTGATCGTGTACGGCGCGACCGCCGGCGTTTCGGTGGTGCAGCTCTACGCCGGCGCGTTCTTCCCGGGGATCATGCTGGCCGGACTCTACGTCGGCTACATCGTCGTGCTCGCCAAGCTCAAGCCGAAGCTCATGCCGCCGCTGCCCGAGAGCGAGCGGCGCGTAAGCCTGCCGCCTGTGTCCGAGCGGCTTGCTCCGCGCGGCCGCAACGCATTGACGGGCCTGATCGCCGGGCTGGGCGACCCGGCGGCGCCGAAGCGCTCCGTCCTCGCGCAGCTCATGGTGACCCTCTTGCCGGGGCTGGCGATCGCGGCGCTGATGGCGTTCATGCTCAATTCCGCCACCGCTCCCGCGGTCAAGGACGACACGGCCGGACTGACCGAGTTCGCCTCGACCATTAGCGAGGAGTCGTCTTCCACGGGCCTCGAAACTGCCGGCGAGGAAGAGTCGGAGCAGGACCCGGGCACGCTCGGAGAGCCGCCTGCCGAGGGCGAGGAACAGGCCGAGGCCGCCGAGGCCGAGGAGGCCCCCGCCGCGGCGGCACCGGTCGCGGAGCAGGAGCCGGCGGCGGCGTCCGCCGAACGGCTCCCCGTCCCGACGTGGCTCTGGATCACGCTTGCGATCGCGGCCGTGATCTTGCTCGTCATCTACTGGATGTGGACCTGGGAGCGGCTCGAGGTCTTCAAGATGCTGCTCACGTCCTTCTTCCCCCTCGCCCTTCTCATCCTGGCGGTGCTCGGCTCGATCATGTTCGGGCTGGCCACGCCGGCGGAGGCGGCGGCGGTCGGCGCGTTCGGCGGCTTCCTCCTCGCGATCGCCTATCGCTACATGGAGCACTTCCGCACCGGCGGGCGGCGCGCCGGGCCTGCGGTCTGGACGACGACCAAGGACGTCGGCGTCATCCTGAAGGAATCGTCGTTCCTGACCGCAAAGACGAGCGCGATGGTGTGCTGGTTGTTCGTCGGCTCGTCGATCTTCTCCGCAGCGTTCGCGCTGCTCGGCGGCCAGGAGATCATCGAGCGCTGGGTGCTCTCCCTCGGCCTGACGCCGCTGCAGTTCATGATTCTCGCCCAGTGCATCATCTTCATCCTCGGCTGGCCGCTCGAGTGGACGGAGATCATCGTCATCTTCATGCCGATCTTCATCCCGCTGCTGGCGAAGTTCGGCATCGATCCGCTGTTCTTCGGCCTGCTGGTGGCCCTCAACCTGCAGACCGCGTTCCTCTCCCCGCCGGTGGCGATGGCGGCCTTCTACCTGAAGGGCGTGTCGCCGCCGCACGTGACGCTGAACCAGATCTTCGGCGGCATGCTCCCATTCATGGGTATCCAGGTCGTGGCGATCTTCCTCCTCTACATGTGGCCGCAGATCGGCCTGTGGCTGCCGTCGGTGCTTTATGCCCGCTGAGCATCCGTCGACCCTCTCGGCGAGCGAGGCGGCCAAGCGCATCCGGGAAGGATTCCTCACCTCGGAGGAGCTGGTCGAGGGCTGCCTCGACCGGATCCGGCAGGTCGAGCCGGTCGTGCAGGCCTGGGCTTTCCTCGACGAGGAGCTGGCGCTCAAGCAGGCACGCCTGGCCGACGAGTTGAAGCGCAGCGCACAGCCGATCGGGCCGCTGCACGGCATTCCGGTCGGCATCAAGGACATCGTCGACACGACCGACATGCCCACCGAGAACGGCACGGTCCTGCACAAGGGACGCTGGCCGCGCCAGGACGCGGCGCTCGTGAGCATGCTGAAAGCCGCGGGCGCGGTGATCCTCGGCAAGACGGTAACGACGGAGTGCGCGTATTTCCACCCCGGAAAGACGCGCAATCCTTGGAACCCGGAACACACGCCGGGCGGCTCATCGAGCGGCTCCGCGGCCGCTGTCGCCGCGAGCATGGTGCCGCTCGCGGTGGGGAGCCAGACGAACGGGTCGGTCATCCGGCCGGCGGCATTCTGCGGCGTCTTCGGCTTCAAGCCCACGCACGGGTTGATCCCGCGCACCGGCGTACTTTCGCTCTCGCGCGCGCTCGATACCATGGGCGTCTTCGCACGGTCGCTGGAAGACTTGGCGCTGATCGCCGAGGTGCTTGCCGGATTTGACGAAGGCGATCCGGACACGCGACTGCGCGCCCGTGTCCCATTCACCGAGACGCTGCGCGAGGAGCCGCCGATCCCCCCGGTGATCGGTCTCGTGAAGACGCCGTACTGGGACCGCGCGAGCGAAGAAACCCGGCAGGGCCTCGCCGAAGTCGCCGAAGCGCTCGGCGCGCAGGTCGAGGAGGTCGAGCTCGGCCCGTCCGCGGCCGAAGCGTGGGATTGGCAGAAGCTGATCATGGAGGCCGACATGGCCGTCAGCTTCGAGGCTGAATGGACCAAGGGACGCGACAAGCTCTCGGCGCCGCTCCGCGCACTCATCGAGCGGGGCCGTGAAGCGAAAGTGGTCGACTACCAGCGCGCAGTGCGAGGCGCGCGCGCCGTGATCGACAGCCTGGACGAGCTCTTCATGGAGCGCTACGACGCGCTGCTGACGCCCGCGGCGCCCGGCAGCGCGCCGAAGGGCCTGGCCGCGACGGGCGACCCGGTGTTCTGCACGCTGTGGAGCCTTTGCGGGATGCCCGCGCTGTCGCTACCGCTGCTGCAGGACGCTCAGGGGCTTCCGATCGGCGTACAGCTCGTCGGCCGGCGCAACTTCGACGCGCGGCTCTTTCGCACCGCCCGCTGGCTGGCCGGCGCCGTCGAGGCGCAGGGATAGCGAGGCCGACGCGAGGCCCTTCAGGGACTCGATCTCCGCGCGGAGCTGCTCGAGCTCCGTCCGGTCCGAGAAACCGAGCACCCAATGCGTGACGCGGCCGTCGACGTCGCGCACCGGAGCCACGCTCATCTCGATCGGGTGAGCGGTCCCGTCCTTCGACCAGGCAGCGAGCTCCCAGCGGCGCGGCAGATCGAGAACGCGCTGCACCAGCGCCTCGTCGCCGCGAAACAGCATGGACAGCGGACGGCCGACGATCTCGTGCGCACCATATCCGAACAGGGTTTCGAACGGGGCGTTGCAGTAACCGAGGGTGCGTGTCTTCGAAGCTGCATCGACGATCGCGACCGGGAAGCCGCAGCTCCCCAACGCCGCCCGCGATAGCGAGCTCTCCGAGAGAAGGCGGAACAGGGCGGGGGCCGGCGGGCGCTTGTTAGCGATCATCATGGGGTGGTTGTCCCACGAATCGTGGCCGGGCGCGGTGACAAACCGCACAGCGCCCGGGAGAAGCGGGTGTCAGGCGGCCCGGAGCCGGCCCGAGGAGAGGGAATAGCAGTAGCGGCGCAGGCGCTTCAGGTCGGCCGTCTCGATCGCCGCGCGCAGGAACCCCATGTTGCGGTCGATCTCGCACTGGTACGGGTTCTCGCCGTCGAAATGCGCCTCGGCGTAGCGGTCGACGCCGCCGAGCTTCCCGCGGATGCGGGTCTGGGCGACGTACTCGTAGAACCCGGGCGTCTTGATGATCAGGTCCTCGGCGGAGCTGTAGCGCACGATCTCCTTGCCGTCCGACCCGGTCTCGCGCGCGATGTTGCCGAGCACGAATTCCCGGTAGAGGAACTCACGGCACTTCTCCAGGTACATCCGGTCCGACATCTGCCCGATCAGGTCCGCCGTTCCTACCATGCAGCCGAGCAGGCGGTCCTTCGGGTCCGCGATATGGATGTCGTCGATTTCCATCTCGTAGCCGGTGAAGTGCACGAGCTTCGCCGCGGTCGGCGCTTCGGCGGCAAAACCGATGATCGGCAAATAGCTGGTGACGAAATCGGCGCTGCGGCTGACGTGGACCTTGGTGAAAACCGCGCCGTTCTCGACCTCCGTTTCGGAGGCTCGCTTGAGGTAGCCGCAGTCGTGCAGCAGCGCGACGAGCAGGCCGAGCATCGAGCGGCGCGGTCCCAGGCGGTCGGCCTGCGCGCACGAGCGCTCGTGCCCGTCGATGAGGCGAGCCATGGCGAGCGACATGTCGAGCGTGTGGCGCATGTCGTGGTAGAGCGTGTCGCAGGCGAGATAGCCGGGGTACTCGCCCTCGAAGAGCGCCTTGAAGTCGTCGAACGCGCGCGCGAGCGGCGTGAAGTCCGCGCCCGGGAAGCGGGCGGTGAACAGGGCGATCACGGCGTCGCGGACGCTCGCCGGGTCTTCGACGTTGACGTGGTTGGTGACGTCGTTCTGGTTCAGCCGGAACTGCATGGTGGCGCTGGCGGGCTCCCCTCCCGACCAGCATCTCCTCCCCGAAAGAGGAAATAATTCTGTGCCCCCCAAGGGCCAAAATCAACGGAGGTATGTACTACGCGGCCCCGGGAAAAGTGAGAGCCGGCCTGTAAGCCGGGTTCTGTGGCCCCGGCCGGGCGAACCCGGTGGGGCTGGCAGCCATTCCTCTGGGCCCCGGGTCGCCCCGGGGCTCTAGCCACCTACCCGCAAGCCTCGGCCGAGCCGGCCGCGGCGCACGGCCTTGCGGCCATGCGCCCCGCTTGCCTATTTGGTGTTGCTCCGGATGGAGGTTGCCGCGTTTCACCCCGGTGCCTTGCGGCCCCGGACTCGTCTCTGTGGCCCTCTTCGTCGCCTTCGCGCACGCTTGCGCATGCTTTTATACGCGCCAGGGCGTTACCCTGCATCCCGCTCTGCGGAGCCCGGACTTTCCTCTATGTCGCCATAGCGGCTGCCTGGCCGACTCTCGGGACGCATTTTACGCCCGCGCGAGGGACGGAAGTAGCTCTCATCGTCGTAGAACGCGGGATCCGTGGTCCCCGGGTGCCAGCCGGGGAAGCCGAACACCGGAAGCGGCGGCAGGCTGCGCGGCGTGGCGTCCAGCGGCAGGTCCTCGAGCCATCGAGCGGCATGATCGTCCGCGTCGCCGTGCGCGGGGACGAAGAGCGCCTTGCACGTGATGCCCGGCCATGGCTGGAGCGCCCGTTCTAGCACGGCATGGCCGAGCACGTGGATCCGCATGCCGCGCCGCAGCCGCTCGCGTTGCGTCCAGAAGAGTTCCTTCCAGCGCAGCCCGTGGACCAGCTCGACGAGCAGCGGATCGTCGCAGGCAAACAGTGCGCCGCCCTCGTCGATGATCGTGAGAAGGTCGCGGAAGCGGCCGCGGCGGCCGCCTTCGGAGGGGATCGTGCGCGCGTGCAATGCATTCAGCTTCGCCTTCGTCCGCGGGAAGGCGAGCCAGGCGAGCGCGTTGAAGAGGTCGTGCAGGTTGCCGGGACGCGTCTCCACGCAGCCGGTCTGGAACACGCGCATTTCGTAGTCGCCGTAGCGTGCTGCGCCGCCGGCGGGCGCGACGAAGCGCAGTGCGCATCCGCTTTCGACGCGCAGGTCCGCGTCGCTCGCGAGGCGGCTCAATTCGTCGGGCGAAGCATGCAGCGGGTCGGCGAGGCGGGCGAGCCAAGGCTGCAAAGGCTCGAATGCAGGGTGCTTCAGGCCAGCTTCCAGGGGATCGTCTCTCCGGCGCGCAGCGGGACGAGGCGCCCGGCACCGAACGGGAGCTCATCCGGGACGCGCCATTCCTCGCGCACCAGGGTGATCGTCGCCGTGTTGACGGGGAGGCCGTAGAAGGCGGGGCCATGGCGGCTCGCGAAGCCTTCGAGCCGCTCGAGCGCCCCGGCTTCCTCGAAAGCGACGGCATAGAGCTCGATGGCGGCATGCGCGGTGTAGATGCCGGCGCAGCCGCAGGTCGCTTCCTTCGTGCTGCGCTCGTGCGGTGCGCTGTCGGTGCCGAGGAAGAACTTCGGATTCCCCGACGTGGCCGCCTCGACCAGCGCCTCCCGGTGCTCCTCGCGCTTGAGTACCGGCAGGCAGTAGTGATGCGGCCGGATGCCGCCCATGAAGAGCGCATTGCGATTCATGAGGAGATGGTGCGCGGTGATGGTGGCCGCGACATTGGCGCCGGTCACCTCGACGAACTGCGCCGCGTCGCGCGTCGTGATGTGCTCGAGCACCACCTTGAGCGACGGGAAGCGCTCGAGCGCCGGGCCGAGGACTTCTTCGAGGAACGCCTTCTCGCGGTCGAACACGTCGATCGAGGGGTCGGTCGATTCGCCGTGCACGAGCAGCGGCATCCCGACCTCCTCCATCTTTTCGAGCGTGTGGAAACAGCGCGAGAGGCGGGTCACGCCCTCGTCGGAATGCGTGGTCGCCCCGGCGGGGTAGAGCTTTACGCCGAAGATCCGCCCGGAGAGGCGGGCACGGGCGATCTCCTCGGGCGGCGTGTCGTCGGTAAGGTAGAGGGTCATCAGCGGCTGGAACTCCGTGCCTTCAGGCAACGCGCCGAGGATGCGCTCGCGGTAATGCAGCGCCTGCTGCGTGGTGCGCACCGGGGGCTTGAGGTTCGGCATGACGATGGCGCGGCCGAAGCGCGCGGCGGTGTCGCCGACTACGGCGCCGAGCGCCGCGCCGTCGCGCAGGTGGAGGTGCCAGTCGTCGGGCTTGACGAGCGTGAGGCGATCCATCGCGCGAATTCTACTTGGCGCGGGGCTTGGGCTTCTCCAGCGCCTTGCGATAGAGCGCGTTCTTCGGCGCGCCGGTGATCTTCGCCGCGAGCCGCGCCGCCTCGCTTGCCGGGAGAGACTCGAGCAGCAGGGCGAGCACTTCCTCGGCGGCCAGCGCGGCGTCGCGCACGCGCTCCTCGCCCGGGGCGAGGACCATGACGTACTCCCCTTGTTCCCGATGGGCGTCCGCGTCCAGCCACGCCGCGGCTTCGCCAAGCTTCAGGCGGACCACTTCCTCGAATTTCTTGGTGAGCTCGCGGCCGAGAACGACTTCACGCTCCGGGCCCAGTCGTTCCCCCAGGTCCTCGAGCGTCCGGCGGATCCGGTGCGGGGCCTCGTACAAGACGACAGGCACGGTCGTCTCCAGCGCGGCGAGCGCTTTGCGCCGCGCCGCCCCCGAGACCGGCAGGAAGCCAGCGAAGAGGAACTGCGCGGAGACGAACCCGGCGACTGAAATCGCCGCCGCCACGGCGCTCGGGCCCGCGACCGGGCTCACGCGGATTCCCGCCGCGTGCGCTTGGGCGACCAGATGCCCGCCCGGATCGGAGAGCGCAGGCGTCCCGGCGTCGCTCACCAGCGCGACGGACTCGCCGGCACGCAGGCGCTCCAGGAGGCCGGCGGATGCCTCGCGCTCGTTGTGCTCGTGCAAGGCCAATGTCGGGGTGCTGATGCCAAAGCGCCCGAGCAGGGTACGGGTCACCCGCGTGTCCTCGCAGGCAATCACGGTGACGTCCCGCAATGCCTGCACGCAGCGCTCGCTGGCGTCGCCGAGGTTCCCGATCGGCGTCGCGACCACATAAAGGATGCCGGGCATGGGTGGGTCAACCGGAGGCATGCAAGATCCGTTAAGACTGCCATGAACCCGGCGGGCGCGCGAGCGGAGGATCTTTGCGCCGAGCTGATGCGGGGCTACGGCCTGCGCATCCTCGAGCGCAACTGGCATTGCCGGCACGGCGAGATCGACCTGATCGCCGAGGAGGGTGCGACCGTCGTCTTCGCCGAGGTTCGCTTGCGCAACGCCCGGAGCTTCGGGGGCGCTGCGGAAAGCGTGACGGCGGCGAAGCGGGCGCGCCTGCTGGCCGCAGCGCGCCTCTATCTCATGCGGCGCCCGCAGGCTGCCTGCCGCTTTGACGTTCTCCTCGTCGCAGGCGAGCCGGCGCGCATCTAATGGATCCGCGACGCGTTCGGCGAGTAGCGGCAGGGGCAGTCGCCGCTTCTCTCCTCTCGCTCGCATTCGCCGCGGCCGCCGAGCGCCAGGGGGTGGTGCGGATGCTCATCCAGAGCTCGCCGCTGGCGGGGTTCAAGTACTACGAAGCGGACCAGGTCTGGCAGCAGCTGCAGGTCGGGGATGTCCTCGAATTGGTACGCGAGCCCGACAACGCGCACGACCCGCGTGCGGTGCGGGTGTCGTGGCGCGGCCGCATCCTGGGCTACGTGCCGCGGCGCGAGAACGGCGCGCTTGCCTGGGCCATGGACCGGGGCGAAACACTGCGAGCGCAGATCAGCCGGCTTTCGGCGCATCCGAACCCCGCGAAGCGGATCGAGTTCGAGGTGTATATCGAGTGACGGGTGTAGAATCGCGCCCCATGGGACCGTCGGATGCGGCGCTGCTCGGCCGCGTAGCGGCGCACTTCGAAGAAAGCGCCAAGCTCAAGCTCTCCGCCTCGCAATCCCTTGCCGC
>DASZQH010000259.1:0-11116 GCA_035549805.1 Burkholderiales bacterium | reverse complement strand
TTCGCCGGCCCCCGCGACCGCGAGGACTGGCGGGCGTCGCCGCTGCTGGCGGCGTCGCTCGCGCGCCTGCCGCCCGCGCTCGTGATCACGGCCGGCTTCGATCCGCTGCGCGACGAAGGAAACGAGTACGCCGCGCGGCTGAAGGCGGAGGGTGTCGCGGTGACGCTGCGGCAGTACGATGACATGGTGCACGGCTTCGTGCTCTTCGGCGGCGTGGTGGACGCCGCGAACGAAGCCGTGCGGGAATGCTGCGCCGCCTTGCGCGGCGCCTTTGGACAGGCTCAGCGATGAAATCCGACCTCAAAACCCGCCACGGCGGGAAGATCCTAGCCGACGCGCTCGTCGCGCAAGGCGTGAAGATGGCCTTTGGCGTGCCGGGCGAAAGCTACCTGCCGCTCCTGGACGGCCTGCGCGACGTGCAGGACCGCCTGAAGCTCGTCGTCACGCGCCAGGAAGGCGGCGCTTCCTACATGGCCGAGGCCTACGGCAAGCTCACCGGCGAGCCCGGCGTCCTGCTCGTGACGCGCGGCCCGGGCGCGACCAACGGCTCGGTCGGCGTGCATACCGGGTTCCAGGACTCCACGCCGATGGTCATGTTCATCGGCCAGGTGGGCAACGAGATGGTGGAGCGCGAGGCGTTCCAGGAGATCGACTACCGGCGCATGTTCGGCCAGATGGCGAAGTGGGTGGCGCAGATCGATCGCGTCGAGCGCATCCCGGAGTACGTGAGCCATGCTTTCCACACCGCCACCGCGGGCCGACCCGGCCCGGTGGTGCTCGCGCTGCCCGAGGACATGCTGTTCTCCGATGCAGCGGTCGCGGACGTCGAGCGGCATCACGTCGTGCGCCCCGCGCCCGCCCCCGGCGACATCGCTACGCTCCAGAAGATGCTCGAGGGCGCGCAGCGTCCCCTCGTGATCCTCGGCGGCGGCGGTTGGACGCTCGAGGCGACGCGGAAGGTCCGGGCGTGGGCGGAAGCCCACGGGCTGCCGGTGGGCACGTCCTTCCGCTGCCAGGACCTGTTCGACAACCGCAGCGCCGTCTACGCGGGCGACGTCGGCATCGGCCTCAACCCGAAGCTCGCCCAGCGGGTGAAGGACGCGGACGTGCTGCTGGTCATCGGCGCGCGCCTCGGCGAGATGACGACGAGCGCGTACACGCTGCTCGATTCGCCGCAGCCGCGGCAGGCGCTGGTGCACGTGCACGCCGGCGCCGAGGAGCTCGGGCGCGTCTACCGCCCGGCGCTCGCGATCAACTCCGGCTATCCGCAATTCGTCGACGCCCTTCCTGCCCTGCAGAAGAATTTCCGATCTCTCTCGGAACCGGCGCATGCCGAGTACGAGGAATGGATCAAGCCCCAGCCGATGCCGGGCGCCGTGCAGTACGGCGAGATCATCCACTGGCTGAGCCGCAACCTTCCCGAGGACACGATCGTCGCGGGCGGCGCCGGCAACTTCGCCGGCTGGCTGCACCGCCATTTCCAGTACAAGGGCTTCCGCACCCAGCTCGGCCCGACCAACGGCTCGATGGGCTACGGCTATCCGGCCGCGGTGGCGGCGAAGCTCGCCGCGCCCGGCCGCACGGTGCTCGCGATCTGCGGCGATGGCGACTTCCTCATGAACGGCCAGGAGCTCGCGACCGCCGTGCAGTACGGGGCTAACTTCGTCGCGCTGGTGGTCAACAACGGCCTCTACGGCACGATCCGCATGCACCAGGAGCGCGAGTACCCGGCGCGCGTCTACGGCACCGACCTGCGCAATCCCGATTTCGCGGCGTACGCCCGCGCCTTCGGCGCGCATGGCGAAACCGTGGAGCGGACCGCGGACTTCGCGCCCGCTTTCGAGCGCGCCAGCAAATCGGGCAAGCCGGCGCTCATCGAGCTGAAGATCGACCCCGACGCGATCACCCCGACCAGGACCTTGAGCGGAGTGCGCGCCGACGCGATCAAGTCACGGCGATGAACTCGGGGTCGTCCTGGTGGGCGCGCTCGAACTTGAGGAAGTCGTAGTAGCCGCAGCGCGGGCTGTCGGGGTACGCGCGGCACACTGAGGGCCGGGCCTCGTACACGGTGCAGCGCCGCGCCTTGCGGTCGAACAGCATGCAGATCGTGTTGAAGTGCTCGTCCTTCTGGTGGCGCAGGTTGCGCACCTTTTCCTTCGGGTCGTATTTCGTGAACTTCTCCTCGGCCTGCGCGTACTTCAGGTCGAAGTGCTTCGCCAGGCGCTCGATGTCGCGCGGCGTGACCTCGATCTCGGGGTAGCTGCAGCAGTAGCCGGGGCACTTCAGGCAGGAGTACTGCGGCCGCGGCTTGGCGGCGCGCACGGGAACGGGGAAGGGCTTGTCTTTTTTCATGGTGCGGTGTCGCGAGAAGCGGCGAATTCTACGCGAGGCGCGTGAAGATTCCCGTGCGGCCTCGACCCTTTTCCCGCGCCTGCCCGTTTCATGCTGGAGAAAGGAGAGCTTCCATGAAACGGACGATGGGGATGTTGATGGCGGCGGTGCTCGCGGGGTGCGCGTCCCACGGGGAGGCCACGGGGCCGGCGGGCTCGCTCGCCGGGCTGGAGGTCCATGACCGCACCGAAGGAAAGCGCCTGCAGGTGCACTGGCACGACGGCAAGGCGTACGTCGCCGGAAAGCCCGGAAACGAGTACCGCGTCACGGTCCGCAGCCGCGTCGGCGGCGAGGACCTGCTCGCGGTGGTGTCGGTCGACGGCGTCAACGTGCTGAGCGGCCAGACGGCGGATCCTTCGCAGGGGGGCTATGTGCTCGCCCCGCGCTCGAGCGTCGACATCCTCGGCTGGCGCAAGAGCCTGTCGCAGACCGCGGCCTTCTACTTCACGGCGCTGCCCGATTCGTATGCCGCGCGCACCGGAAGGCCGCACGACGTCGGGGCGATCGGCGTAGCGCTCTTCCGGCGCAAGATGGCGCCGACGCCGGTCGCACCGGGACCTGCGACCGGCGCTTCCTCCGACATGGCGCGCGGAGCCCCGGCGCAGGCGGAGCAGTCGGCGAAGATCGGCACCGGCCACGGCAGGCACGAGGCCTCGTACGTCCGCTGGACGGCTTTCGAGCGCGCGACCGATACGCCGGCGGAGGTGCTCACGCTCTACTACGACAGCCGCGCGAACCTCGTCGCGCGCGGCGTGATCCGCGAGACGGTGCCGGTGGCCCCGTTGCCGCGGCCGTTCCCGGGGTTCGTTCCGGATCCGCCCCGCAGCTAAACTCCCTCGGGATGGAGGCCACGGATGAACAGCTCATGCTCGCGTATCGCGACGGGGATGCCGTGGCCTTCGACCAGCTCTACGCGCGGCACAAGGGCCGGCTGTTCAGGTACGTGCTGCGCGGCGTCAAGGGCCGCGCGGTCGCGGAAGAGCTGTACCAGGAGATCTGGATCCGCGTGATCGAGGCGCGCGCCCGCTACGCGCCGAGCGCCCGGTTCACGACCTGGCTCTTCACCATCGCGCACAACCGCCTCGTGGACCACTGGCGCAAGAAGGAACTCGCCGTGGTGCCTGCCGGCGACGATGCGGACGAGGTCCCTGCCGGCGCGGACGAGGCCGCCGATCCGGCGCGAAGGCTCGAGGGTCGGCAGGCGGTGGCGCGCTTCGCCGCGGCGCTCGACGCCCTCCCGCGCGCGCAGCGGGAGGCATTCCTGCTGCACGAGGAGGGTGGCCTCACCGCGCCGGAGATCGCCGCGGCCACCGGGTCGGATCCGGAGGCGGTGAAAAGCCGGCTGCGCTACGCGTGGCAGAAACTGAAGCAGGCGACCGATGGCTGAGCACGACGAACGCGACGAAGACGCCTCGCGGCGCTACCGCGAGCTGCCGCGGGAAGAGCCGCCGCCGGCGCTCGATGCCGCGATCCGCGCCCATGCGCGACGCGTGGTCGAACTGCATCCCGCGCCGCTCGTCCCGCCCACCGGCCGGCGCCAGTGGTATTTCCCGCTCGCGGCGGCGGCGGTGCTCGTGCTGGCGGTCGCGATGACCTGGCATGTCGAGCGCGAGCAGCCCGACATGGTCGCGGTCGCGCCTCCTCCGCCGCCCGTGGGGGTTACCGAATCCGCGCCAGCCGCGACGATGCCTTCGCCGGCCGAGCAGAAGGCCGAGGTGCGCGTTGCGCCGAAGGCCGAGCCCGCCCCTCCGAAGGCCGCCAAGCCCGCGCGGGAAGCGCGGTCCGGGGAGCGGGAGAGGGCGGCGCGCGACTCGGCGGAGCTGGCGAAGCAGCAATCCGCGCCGGCCGCGGCGCGGAGCGAGGTCATGCGCCAGCAGGCGCTCGTCGAGACGCCGGAGCAGTCGCTGGAGCGGATCGCAAAGCTGCGCGCCGAAGGCCGGCACGACGAGGCGGACAAGGCTCTCGCCGAGTTCCGCAAGCGCTACCCCGACTTCAGGATTCCCGAGGAGACGCTGCGGCGCGTGGAGCGCGGAGAAAAATAGGGACGGACCCCATTTTTCTCATCTAGTGGTGCAGGATCTTCGAGAGGAAGAGTTGGGCGCGTTCGGAGCGAGGCGTGCCGAAGAACTCGTCTTTCTGCGCGTCCTCGACGATCCGGCCGGCGTCCATGAAGATGACGCGGTGGGCGACCTTGCGCGCGAAGCCCATCTCGTGCGTGACCACCATCATCGTCATGCCCTCTCGCGCAAGCTCGACCATCACGTCGAGCACCTCGTTGATCATCTCCGGGTCCAAGGCCGAAGTCGGCTCGTCGAACAGCATCGCGATCGGGTCCATGGACAGCGCGCGCGCGATGGCGACGCGCTGCTGCTGGCCGCCGGAGAGCTGGCCGGGGAACTTGTCCTTGTGCGCGATCAGGCCGACGCGGTCGAGGAGCTTCAGGCCCTTGTCGCGCGCCTGCTCGGGGGAGCGCTTGAGGACCTTGACCTGCCCGAGCGTCAGGTTCTCGGTCACCGAGAGGTGCGGGAAAAGCTCGAAGTTCTGGAACACCATGCCGATGCGCGAGCGCAGCTTCGGCAAGTCGGTCTTCGGGTCGCCGACCGAGACGCCGTCGACGGTGATCTCGCCCTTCTGGAACGGCTCGAGCGCGTTGACGCACTTGATGAGCGTCGACTTGCCGCTGCCGGAGGGACCGCACACCACGACCACCTCGCCCTTCTTCACTTCGGTCGAGCAGTCGGTGAGGACCTGGAAGGTCCCGTACCACTTGCTGATGTTCTTGATGGAGATCATCGGACGATGGCGATTCTCGCTTGAAGGTGCTTGACCAGGGAGGACAGGCCGAAGGAAATCACGAAATAGACCACCGCGACGAAGGTGTACATCTCCACCAGCCGGTAGTCCCGGTTGGCGACCTTGGCAGCGGCGCCGAGGAAGTCGGTGGCGGAAATCACGTACACGAGCGACGTGTCCTGGAAGAGGATGATGGTCTGCGTCAGCAGCACCGGCAGCATGTTGCGGAAGGCCTGCGGCAGCACGATCCTGCCCATCGTCTGCCAGTAGTTCAGGCCGAGCGCGTACCCCGCCCAGACCTGGCCGCGGGCGATCGACTGGATGCCGGCGCGCATGATCTCGCAGTAGTAGGCCGCCTCGAACATGGTGAAGGTGATGAGTGCGGAGTAGAAGGCCCCGATCGGGATCGGCTTGCCCGCCCCCATGATGCCGCCGTAGATGTAGGGCACCAGGAAGAAGAACCAGAAGATCACGAGCACGAGCGGCAGCGAGCGCATCAGGTTCACGTAGCCGCCCGCGATCACCGACAGGGCGCGGAACTTCGACAGGCGCATCATCGCGAGCAGCGTGCCGAAGACGATG
Source organism: Burkholderiales bacterium (assembly GCA_035549805.1). Classification (GTDB taxonomy): domain Bacteria; phylum Pseudomonadota; class Gammaproteobacteria; order Burkholderiales; family SG8-39; genus SCGC-AG-212-J23. Next base: position 5,350 of record DASZQH010000259.1, on the reverse strand, counting down.
CCGCCCGCCATGGCGAGCGCCGTGAGCGTCAGCGTGAACGTCATGCCGTCGCGGAACAGGTAGACGAAGGAGCGCTCGATGACGTCGAAGTCGAAGCCGCTCATCTCAATGGCCTCCCGCGCTGGGCGCGGCGCTGATCAGGCCGGGCACGCGCACCCTGCGCTCGAGCGCGCGCATGCCGTAGACGACCACCAGGTTGGTGAGCAGGTAGATGACGGTGGCCGCGGCGAACGCCTCGAACACCTTGAAGCTGAACTCCTGCATCGCGCGCGCGCGCCCGGTCAGCTCGAGCAGGCCGATGGTGAGGGCCACCGAGGAGTTCTTGATCACGTTCATGAACTCGGAGGTGAGGGGCGGCAGCACGATGCGGAACGCCATCGGCAGCAGCACGAAGCGGTAGGTCTGGCCGAGCGTGAGCCCGAGCGCGGTGCCGGCCATGCCCTGGCCGCGCGACAGCGACTGGATGCCGGCCTTGACCTGCTCGGCGACGCGCACCGACGTGAAGAGGCCGAGGCACAGCACCGCCGGGATGTACGAGCCCCACGGCGGGGGCACCTGCTTGATCCAGTCGCCGATCGCCTTGGGCAGCAGCTCCGGGACGACGAAGAACCACAGGAACATCTGCACGATGAGCGGGATGTTGCGGAACAGCTCGACGTACGCGTTGCCCAGGCGCACCACCCACTTGTGCGGCGTGGTGCGCAGCGTGCCGACGGCCGAGCCGATGAGGAGCGCGATCACCCAGGCCGCGAGCGCGGTGGCGAGCGTCCAGCCCAGGCCGACGACGAGGTACTGGAGGTAGGTGCCCGTGCCGCCCGGCTCGGGCGAGAGCAGGATGCCCCAGTTCCAGTTGTAGTTCACCGGCCCGTTCCTCCCCTGCCAATGAAAAACGGGGAACCTGCGTTCCCCGTTCTCCGGTGACTGCGGCTTACTGGTACGCCTTCGGATCGCCCGAGTCGGTGGGCTTCGCGAACACCTTCTTCAGCGCCGGGCCGGCCGGCAGGTTCAGGTTGATGTTCTTCGGCGGCACCGGCTTCTGGAACCACTTCTCGTAGATCGCGTTGATCTGGCCGGAGGTGTAGATCTGCGCCACGGCCTTGTCGACCACCGCCTTGAAGGCCTTGTCGTCCTTGCGCACCATGATGCCGTAAGGCTCGACCGACAGCGCCACGCTCGAGATCTCGTAGTCGCCGGGCGAGCGGGACTGGGCGGCGAGGCCGGCGAGCAGGATGTCGTCCATCACGAACGCCACCGCGCGGCCGGTCTCCACCATCTGGAAGGCTTCCGGATGGCCGTTGGCCGAGATGATGTTCATGCCGAGGTTCTGCTGCGCGTTGATCTCGGTGATCTGCTTGATGTTCGTCGTGCCGGCGGTCGAGACGATCGTCTTGCCCTTCAGGTCCTGCAGCGACTTGATGTTGGCCGACTTCTTCGCGACCCAGCGGTTGGCCGTGACGAAGTGGGTGTGGGTGAACCACACCTGCTCCTGGCGCGCCACGTTGTTGGTGGTGGAGCCGCACTCGAGGTCCACGGTGCCGTTGGCCATGAGCGGGATGCGGTTCGCGGAAGTGACGAGCTGGTAGTTGGTCTTGATGCCCGGCATCTTCAGCTCGGCCTTCACCGCGTCGACGATGCGGTGGCACAGGTCCATCGCATAGCCGATCGGCTGCTGCTTGTCGTCGTAGTAGGAGAAGGGCAGGGAGGCGTCGCGGTGGCCGATGGTGATCGAGCCGGTGTCCTTGATCTTCTTCAGGGTGCCGTCCTGTGCGGCGGCAGGCAGGGCGAGCGCGGCGGCCAGCGCCGCAGCAGCGAGGGTCAAAGTACGCTTCATGTCGTTCTTGCTCCGGTGGTTTATGGACAGCCGGAAAATTCTACTCTAGGGGTTGCGGCGCCTCGTGCGCGCGCGCTGCAGGAACCAGACGAACGCGACGAGCGCGAGCGCGGGGAGATAGACCCAGTGCTCCGAGGGCCGGTCGGTCGGCACCTTCACGGCGGCGACCTGGAACCCCTGGTCGAAGCCGGATTTCTTCGCCCGGCTGCCGAACTTCACCGCCGCGACGCGCACGTCCTGGCCGAGCGCGGTCATCGTCAGGCCCGCCTCGGCAAGGCGCTTGCGCCCGTCGCCCGGTTTCGAGGCGAGCTGCACCGCGACGGTCTTGCGCACCTCGTCGCCCTCGATGGTGGTGCCGGCGATGACCAGGACCAGCCGATCGTCCTCGGGAATCTCGCCGGCGATGCGGAAGATCTCGCCGGCCGGCGCTTCCGTGTAGGGGGCGTAGAGCCGATCCATGAAGGCATCGGGCCGGAACAGTGCGAAGGTGGCACCGAGAAGGAGCACGATCTCCCACCACTTGCAGCGGGTGTGGAACCAGCCCAGCGTGGCCGCGGCGAACACCAGCGAGGCCACGGTGGCCGCGGAGGCGACCAGCGCGACCTCGAACCAGCCGCGGACGTCGATCAGCAGCAGCATCGGGTTGAACACGAACACGAAGGGCAGCACCACCGTGCGCAGGGCGTAGAGCGAGCCCTGGATGCCGGTCTTGATCGGGTCCTCGCCCGAGATCGCCGCCGCGGCGAACGAGGCGAGGCCCACCGGCGGCGTGATGTCGCCCATGATCCCGTAGTAGAAGACGAAGAGGTGCACGGCGATCAGCGGGATCACCAGGCCGGACTGCGCGCCGAGCTCGACGATCACCGGCGCCATCAGCGTCGCCACCAGGATGTAGTTCGCCGTCGTGGGCACGCCCAGGCCGAGCACCAGGCAGACGAAGGCGGTGAAGAGAAGCATCAGCACCACGTTGCCCTGGGAGACCACTTCCACGAAGTCGGTCATGCGGAAGCCCAGGCCGGTGAGCGTGATCCCGCCGACGATGATTCCCGCCGTGCCGGTGGCGATGGCGATGCCGATCATGTTGCGCGCGCCGTCGTTCAGGCCGTGCACGACGTCGACCAGGCCGCGCTTCGCCTCTGCGGCGATCGCCTTCCTCTTCCTGCGGAAGGAGGCGGTGAGCGGCCGCTGGGTCGCCATCAGCACCATCAGCATCGCGGTGGCCCAGAACGCCGAGAGCGCGGGCGAGAGCTCCTCGATCATCAGGCACCAGATCAGCACGCCGATCGGGATCATGAAGTGCAGGCCGGCCTTCACCGTCGGCCAGGTTTCGGGCAGCACCGGGTTGTCGACGTCGATGTCCTGCGGCAGGTCGGGGCAGCGCGCCGCGATGCGCACCGTCCAGACGTACAGCGCGAGCAGCAGCGCGGAAAGGATCCAGGGCGCCGCGGCGCCGAAGGCGTTCTTCGCGGCCTGCGCGACGAAGTAGATGACGCTGCAGGCGACGATGGTGCCCGACACGCCGAGGCCCCAGGCGATCGCGGTGCGGCTCTTCGTGCGCCGGCGCGCCTGCGCCATCGGCTGCATGCCGAGCTTCAGCGCCTCGAGGTGCACGATATAGAAGAGCGCGATGTAGGAAATGGTGGCGGGCAGGAAGGCGTGCTTGACGATGTCCGTGTACGGGATGCCGACGTACTCGACCATCAGGAAGGCCGCGGCGCCCATGACCGGCGGCATGATCTGGCCGTTCACCGAGGAGGCGGTCTCGATGGCGCCGGCCTTGATGCCGCCGTAGCCGGCCTTGCTCATGAGCGGGATGGTGAAGATGCCGCCGGTCACCACGTTCGAGACCGACGAGCCGGAGATGAGGCCGTTCAGCCCCGAGGACACCACCGCCACCTTGGCGGGCCCGCCGCGCAGGTGGCCGAGCAGGGCGAAGGAGACCTGCATCATGTAGTTGCCGGCGCCCGCGCGGTCGAGCAGCGAGCCGAACAGCACGAAGATGAAGATGTAGCCCACCGAGACGCCGAGCGCGACGCCGAAGACGCCTTCCGTGGTGAGCCACTGGTGGGAAAGCATGCGCTCGAGCGAGGCGCCCTTGTGCGCCAGCACGTCGGGCAGGTAGCGCCCGAGCATGATGTAGGCGAGGAAGATCAGCGCGAGCACCGTCATCGGCAGGCCGACCGCGCGCCGCGTCGCCTCGAGCAGCAGCACCAGGCCAGTGCTGGCGATGACGATGTCCTGCAGCGACGGCCGGCCGGGCCGCGTGGCGAGCTCGGCATAGAAGAACAGGAAGTAGGCGCCCGCGAAGGCCGCGGCGAGCGCGAGGATCCAGTCGTAAAAGGGAATCGACGCGCGCTGGCTCTTCGCCATCGGGAAGCAGAGGAAGGCGAGGAGCAGGCCCACGCCCAGGTGCAGGGAGCGTGCCTCGGTGTCGTTCAGCAGGCCCCAGCCGAGCTCGAACGGCAGCGGCGAGGCGTACCAGAGCTGGAACAGCGACCAGGCAACGGCGACGGCGAAGATCGCCTTGCCGGCGATGCCGCCCGCCGAGCGTCCCCCGGTGTCGGCGTCGGCGACGAGTTCCTGCAGGTTGGCGCTCGGCTTGGCGGTCATGACGCTGCCCTCTCCCAAAGTAAAAAGGCCAGATCGGGATCGACCTGGCCTTCCTGTTCGGCTGCGCTTGCCCGGGCTTACTTCACCCAGCCTTTTTCCCGGTAGTAGCGCGCCGCGCCATCGTGCAGCGGCGCGCTCAGGCCGTCCTTGACCATGTTCTTCGGGTCGAGGGCGGCGAGCGCGGGATGCAGCTTCTTGAACTCGTCGAAGTTGTCGAAGGTGGCCTTCACCACGGCGTAGACCGTGTCGGCGGGAACCTTCGCGGACGACACCAGCGTGGCGAGCACGCCGTAGGTCTCGGTCGGCTGCGGATTGTTCGGATACAGCCCGCCGGGGATGGTCGCCTTGGCGTAGTACGCCTTCTCCTTCACCAGCTTGTCGACCGCCGGGCCGCTCACGGAGACGAGCTTCGCGCCGCACACCGTGGTCGGGTCCTGGATGTTGGCCGCCGGGTGGCCGACGAGATAGATGAAGCCGTCGATCTTGCCGTCGCAGAGCGCCGGCCCGTGCTCGTCGGCCTTCAGCTCGGAGGCGAGCGAGAAGTCGGAGAGCTTCCAGCCCATGGCGCCGATCAGCTCCTCGAGCGAGGAGCGCGTCCCGGAGCCGGGGTTGCCGACGTTGAAGCGCTTGCCCTTGAAGTCGGCGAAGCTCTTCACGTTCGCTTCCTTGCGCGCCACCACCGTGACCGGCTCCGGGTGCAGCGCCATCACCGCGCGCAGCTCGCCGTATGGGCCGTCCTTCTGGAACGACCCCACGCCCTTCGCGGCATTGAAGTGGACGTCGGACTGGGCGACGCCCATGTCGAGCTCGCCCGCCTTGATGGTGTTGATGTTGAACACCGAGCCGCCGGTCGACTCGACCGAGCAGCGGATGCCGTGCTTCGCGCGGTCCTTGTTCACCAGGCGGCAG
>DASZQH010000258.1:0-1603 GCA_035549805.1 Burkholderiales bacterium | reverse complement strand
CTCGATCTCGGCGATGTCGCGCAGCCGCACCGGCGCGCCGTCCTTGTGGCCGACGATCATCGCCGCCAGGTCGTCGAGGTTGTGGAACTCGAGGTCGAGCTTCACCAGGTGCTCGGTGCTGCGCCCGACCAGGAAGCCGCCGGCGAACTGGATGTGCTCGCGGCCGAACGCGTCGCTGATGTCCTGCGCCGCGATGCCGTAGGCGGCCATGCGCGCGGGGATGAGGTTGACGCGGATGGTGCGGTCGCGCCGGCCGCCGATGCGGATCTCGCCCACGCCGTCGATCGTCTCGAGGCGCTTCTTGATGACGTTGATGGCGTACTGGTTGAGCTGCTGCTGGGTGCGGTCGCCCTGCAGCGCGGTCCAGAGGATCGGCTGGGTGTTGGTCTCGACCTTCGCGACCACCGGCGGATCGGCGTCTTTCGGCAGGCGGCGCACGACCTGGTTCACCTTGGCCTGGACCTCCTGGAAGGCGACGTCGATCCGCTTCTCGAGCGCGAAGGTGATGACCACGACGGAAGCCCCGGGCGACGACGTGGACTGGATGTGCTCGATGCCGGGGACGCTGTTGATCGAGGTCTCGATCAGGTTGGTGATCGAGGCATCGATGATGTCGGGGTTGGCGCCGCGCTGCGTGGTGCTGATGGAAATGATCGGAAACTCGATGTACGGCAGCTTGTCGACGCCGACGCGCTGGTACGCGATCCAGCCGAACAGGACGAGCACCGCGCTCAGCATGAACGCGAAAACGTGGCGCCGGATCGAAAGCTCGGAGAGCGTCACCGCCCTAGCCCTTCTTCCCCTCGGGCCGGGGCTTGGGCAAGGTGACCGCGGCGCCGTTGGTCAGGAAGCCCGCGCCGTCGACCGCGACCGTGTCGCCCGCCCGGACGCCCTTGAGGATCTCGTACTGGCCGTCCTGCCTCAGCCCCGTCTCGACGATGCGCTGCTCGGCCACGCCTTCGCGCAGCGCGTAGACCACCTTGCCGGCAGGGCGCAGGACCACGGACTGCTCCGGCACCATCAGGGCGCCTTCGCGCATCTGCGTCACGATGCGGGCGTTCACCGTGCCGCCGCCGCGGAACAGATTGCCCTCGCCGCGGAACTTCACGATCGCATCCAGCGCCCGGTTGCTGGTGCCGACCGTCGGCTTGATCTCGGCGATCACCGACTCGACCACCTTCTCCGGCGCGGCGGGCGGCGCGAGGACGACCTTCAGCCCCGGCCGGATCCGCGTGGCCGCCGACTCGGGAAGGAACAGGTGCGCGCGCAGCTCCTGAACGCCGACCAGCTTGAAGAGCGGGTCGCCGAGCTTGACGTAGTCGCCCACGGCGATGATCTGGGTCTCGATCTCGCCGTCGATCGGCGCGACCACGCGCGCCTTCGTGACGCTACGGCCGGTGGCCTCGGAGCGCGCTTTCGCGGTGTTCAGCTGCTCGCGCAGCGCATTGCGCTGGGCGATCGCGTCGTCGGCGGCGTTCTGGGTGATGAAGCCCTGGCCGACCAGCTTCTGCTGCCGCTCGACCACGCGCTCCTGCTGCTGCAGCAGGCTCGTCAGGCGCGCGATCTCGGCCTGGTCGGCGCGCGACTGGATCTGGAAATCCAC
>DASZQH010000257.1:0-5003 GCA_035549805.1 Burkholderiales bacterium | reverse complement strand
GTGTACTCGGGCTCCTCGAACGACACCGCGACGTGGCTCTGCGCGGCGAGGTTGTAGAGCTCGTCGGGCTGCGCTTCCTCGATCACGCGCACCAGGCTCGACGAGTCGGTCATGTCGCCGTAGTGCAGGATCAGCCGGCGGTCCTTCTCGTGCGGGTCCTGGTAGAGGTGGTCGATGCGCTCGGTGTTGAGGAGCGACGAGCGGCGCTTGATGCCGTGCACCACGTAGCCCTTCGACAGCAGCAGCTCGGCGAGGTAGGCGCCGTCCTGGCCGGTGATGCCCGTGATGAGCGCGGTTTTTGGCATGCCCGGGATTCTAGTCCGGGTAGCCGCGCGGATTCCCCGACTGCCAGCGCCAGGCATCGGCGCACATCTCGTCGAGGCCGGCGTGCGCGCGCCAGCCGAGCTTGCGCGCCGCGAGCGACGCGTCGGCGTAGCACGAAGCAACGTCGCCTGGGCGGCGCGGGCCGATCTCGTACGGGACGGGGCGGCCGCTCGCGCGCTCGAAGGCCTGCACGACCTCGAGGACCGAGTAGCCGCGCCCGGTGCCGAGGTTCACGGTGATCGACTCGCTGCCGCCGGCGAGGAAGGCGAGCGCCGCGAGGTGCCCCTGCGCGAGGTCCATCACGTGGATGTAGTCGCGCACGCCGGTGCCGTCGGGGGTCGCGTAGTCGTTGCCGTGCACGACGAGGTTCGGGCGCTGGCCGACGGCGACCTGCGCCACGTACGGAAGCAGGTTGTTGGGGATGCCGCGAGGGTCTTCGCCGATGCGGCCGGAGGCATGCGCGCCGATCGGGTTGAAGTAGCGCAATGCCGCGGTCTGCAGGGCCGAGGCGGCGAGCAACCGCTCGATCTCGGCCTTGTTCTCCCCGTAGGGGCTCTCGGGCCGCAGGCGGTGGTCCTCGGGGATCGGCAGGCGCTCGGGTGTGCCGTACACCGTCGCCGACGAGCTGAACACGATGCGCCGCACGCCGTGGCGCGCCATCGCATCGAGCAGCACGCGCGTGCCGCCGACGTTGTTGTCGTAATAGAGCTGCGGCTTCGCGACCGACTCCCCGACCGCCTTCAGGCCCGCGAAATGGATCACCGCGTCGCAGGGTTGCTTCTCGAAGATCTTCTTCATCTCCTCCGCGTCGCGGAGATCCGCCTGGTACAGGTCGATCGCCTTGCCGGTGAGCTCCGAAAGACGGGAAAGAACCGAAAGCTTGGCGTTCGACAGGTTGTCGACGATGGTCGGCTGCCAGCCGGCGGCACAGAGCGCGACGCAGGTGTGCGAGCCGATGTAGCCGAGGCCGCCGGTGACGAGGACGCGGCGGCCCACTAGCCGGACATGCGGCCCGGCAGCCAGGTCGCGAGGGCGGGAACGAGGGCGAGGATCACGAGGCGGATTGTATCGGCGGCGACGAAAGGTGATATCCCCCGCACGACCGTGGCGAGCGGCACGTTCGCGACGCTCTGGATCACGAACAGGTTGATGCCCACGGGCGGCAGGATCATGCCGATCTCGCACACCGTGACGAGCATGACGCCGAACCAGATCGGATCGAAGCCGAGCGCGACGACCAGCTTGAACACCGGCCCGACCGTGAGCAGCACCATTGCCAGCTCGTCCATGAGCGCGCCGAGGATGAAGTACATGACCATGAGGAGCACCATCACGGTCCACGGCGAGAGGCCGGTGTCCCTGACCGCCTGGATGAGCTGGTCGGTGAGGCCGGTCGCGGAGATGAAGTAGTTGAAGATGCCGGCGCCGATCAGGATCATGAAGATCATCCCGGTGGTCGTCGCCGTTTCCTGCACCGCGCGGAAGAACTCGGCGCGCGGCATCCGCCCGGCGAGCCAGGAAATCACTACCGCGCCGAACGCGCCGACGCCCGCCGCCTCGGTCGGCGAGAAGAACCCGGCGTACATGCCCCCCAGCACGACCCCGAAGAGGACGAGCACCGGCCAGACCTGGACGAGCGCGCGACGCCGCTCGATCCCGGCGGCCGGCGGCGCAGGGCGGCCGAGCTCCGGCCGGCGGCCGGTCCACCAGCGGATCGCCGCCATATAAAGGAGCATGCCGAGGATCCCGGGCAGCACGCCGGCGGCGAAGAGCTTGCCGATGGATTGCTCGGTCATCAGGCCGTAGATCACGAAGAGGATGCTCGGCGGGATCATCACGCCGAGCGTCCCGCCGGCGGCGACCGACGCGGTGGCGAGGCGGTCGTCGTAGCCCATGCGTCGCATTTCCGGCATCGCGACGCGGCCCATGGTGGCCGCCGTGGCGATCGCGGAGCCGCACACCGCGCCGAACACGGCGCACGCGCCGACCGTCGCCATGGCGAGGCCGCCGCGCCAATGGCCGATCGCCGCGGTGACGAGGTTGTACAGGCTGCGCGAGAGGCCGCCGTAGGCGGCGAAGACCCCCATCAGGATGAAGAGGGGTACCACGGTCAGGCTGTCGGGATAGACGGACTCGAACGGCGCGCGGCCGAGCACGAAGCCGAGGGTGCTCCAGTCGAAGACGAGGCCATAGCCGATCGCGCCGACCACGCCCATCGCGATCGCCACCGGGACGCGCAGGGCGATCAGCGCCAGGACGGCGGCGAAGCCCAGCATGCCGGCCATCGTTCCGGTCATCGCTTCCCGAATGCCCTGAAGAGCACCACGACCGAGGCGAAGATGGAAAGGCAGGTTCCCAGAAGTAGCGGTGCCCAGTAGAAGGCCATCGGGATGCCGAGGGTCACCGAGCGATCGCCCTGGCGGAGCTGGATCGCCGCCTGGCCCCACGAATACCACAGGATCGCGCCGAGGAGCGCGATGCCGAGCAGGGCGGCGACGGCGTGGACGATCGCCTGCAGGCGCGAGGGAAAGCGCTCGGTGATGAAGTCGACCGCGACGTGCGACTCGCGCAGGAAGACGAGCGGCAGCACCAGGAACACGCAGGTCACCTGCGCGAGCTGCATGAGGTCGATGGTGCCGAGGATCGAGAAGCCGATCGTCTTGCGGGTACTGATGTCCACCATCAGCACCGCGACGCCGGCCATCAGCGCCACCACCCCGGCGAAGGCGATGGCGCTCAGGAGTCGGTCGACTGCGCGGTCTACTTTCTCGAGAACGACGCCACCTGCTTCAGCATCTCCTCGTAGACGGCGCGGGCGTTCGGCACGCCTTCCTTTTCCAGCTTGGCGAGCTCGCCGTCGATCACGGGCTTCAGCTCGCCGCGCCACTTGTCGCGCTGCGCGGCGGAAACCGGAACGATGTTGTTGCCGAGCTTGCGCACCTTGTCGAGCCCGACCTGGTCCCACTTCGTCCACAGCTCGCCGAAGCGCGCGACCAGAGGGTCGCCGATGTGCGCGTCGATCGCCTTGCGCACCTCCGGCGGCAGTGCCTCGAAGCGCTTCGGGTTCATGACGAGGTGGAAGCACGCCGTGTAGACGCGCGCGTCGAGGTGGTTCTTGAGCAGCGTCTCCAGGCGAAAGCCGTTGATCGCGTCCCACGGGAAGACCGCCCCGTCGATCACGCCTTTCTCCAGGTTCTCGTAGACCTGCCCCGGCGGCATGCCGACCGGCGTGGCGCCGAGGTGCGCGAGCAGTGCCTGCGTCGGCGGGTTCGGCGCGCGCATGCGCAGGCCCTGCACGTCGCGCAGATCCTTGAGCGGCTTGGTGCGCGTATGGAAGAGGCCGGGATGGTGGCAGTGCAGCGCCGCGAGCTTGAACTCCTTCCAGTCCTCGGCGAGGGCGCCGCTGCGCATCGCCCAGAGCGCGCGCGACGCCGCGTCGGCGCTTTCGGCCACGAACGGCATCTCCATGATCGAGGTGCGCAGGTACCGGCCGCGCGGGATGCCGTTCAGGCCGAACGCGAGGTCGACCACGCCCTGCTTCACCTGGTCGGCCTGGTTCTCGACCTTGCCGAACGGCGAGTTGCCGGCGAACACGCGCACCGTCGCCTTGCCGCCGCTCGCCTTCTCGATCTCCTTGCCGAGCGGCTCCAGCACGTCGACCACGAAGCCGTGCGTCGGCGGGACGAAGGTGGAGAACTTCAGCTCCTGGGAAAAGGCCGTTGCTGAAAAGACAAACCCCGCTGCAACGGCGAGTGTGCGAATCCTCATGACGCCTCCTCTGAAACGATTATAGCGACGGCGCGGGGCGCACCTTGCCGGCGGCCTCGCCGAAGCCGATCGACGTCGCGCCGGCGCGCTCGCAGCGGCCGCGCTGGATCACCTCGTCGCCGTCCTGCAGGAAAGTGCGCGTCTCGCCGTTCGCGAGCGCGAGCGGCACCTTGCCGGCCTGCGTCAGCTCCATCAGCGAGCCGAGCGATTCCGGCGTCGCGCCCGACAGCGTCCCGGAGCCGAACACGTCGCCCGGCTGCAGGTTGCAGCCGTTGGAGCTGTGGTGCGCCACGAGCTGCGCAGGCGTCCAGTACGCGTCGCGCGCGTTGCCGCGCGAAAGGCGCACCGGCGCCTTCATTGCCGGCGTGCGGAGATGCATCTCCAGCGCGATCTCGACATTCCTGTCTGTCGCGGAAGCCAGGTACGAAAGGGGCCGGGGATCCGAGGGTGTGCGCTGGAAGGGAGGGCAGCGGAAGGGCTCGAGGGCTTCCATCGTCACGATCCAGGGGGAGACCGTCGTCGCGAAGCTCTTCGCGAGGAACGGGCCGAGCGGCTGGTACTCCCAGGCCTGGATGTCGCGCGCCGACCAGTCGTTCAGCAGCACGACACCGAAGAGGTGGCTCTCGGCCTTGCCGATCGGGATCGGCTTGCCGAGCGGATTGCCCGGGCCCACGACGAACCCCAGCTCCACCTCGTAGTCCAGGCGCGCGCTGGGCCCGTAGACCGGATCCTCATCGGGCTTTCTCGTCTGTCCGTTCGGACGCACGACCGGCGTTCCCGAGACGACGATGGAGGACGCGCGGCCGTGATAGCCGATCGGCACCCACTTGTAGTTCGGCAGCAGCGGATTGTCCGGGCGCATCAGCTTGCCGATGCCGGTGGCGTGGTGGATGCCCGCGTAGAAGTCGGTG
>DASZQH010000256.1:0-2655 GCA_035549805.1 Burkholderiales bacterium | reverse complement strand
TCCGGAGCTGGCGAAGCGAGTTCGGTAGCTGTCCCCGATCTTCGCTGTTACAGGTTCTCGTCGGATCTGCATTGCGCGGACTGCGACATCCATTATTCCGAGCCGACGCCGGCGGCGTTCTCGTTCAACTCGCCGCTGGGCGCGTGCGAGACCTGCCGCGGGTTCGGGCGGGTGATCGGGGTCGATTTCGGCCTCATCGTGCCGGACGAGACGAAAACGCTGAAGGAAGGCGCGGTCCGGCCCTGGCAGACGGCGAGCTTCAAGGAGTGCCAGGACGACCTGGAGAAGTACGCGAAGAAGCGCGGCATCAACCTGCACGTCCCCTGGAGGGACCTGGGCGAGAAGGAGAAGACCTGGGTGCTGGAGGGCGAGCCCGAGTGGGTGTCGTGGAAGAAGTCGTGGCCGGGCGTCTGGTACGGCGTGCGCCGCTTCTTCAAGTGGCTGGAGAGCAAGGCGTACAAGATGCACATCCGCGTCCTGCTCTCGAAATACCGCGCCTACACGGAGTGCACCGGCTGCGGCGGGATGCGCCTGAAGCCCGACGCGATGCTGTGGAAGATCGACGGCCGCTCGATCCACGACCTGATGCTGCTGCCGATCTCCGGGGTAAGGGAATTTTTTGAAAACATTAAAACACCCGATGAAGCGGCGGAGCTGCTGCTCGAGGAAATCCAGACGCGCCTGCGCTTCCTCTGCGACGTCGGCCTCGGCTACCTCACGCTCGACCGCCAGTCGCGCACGCTGTCCGGCGGCGAGGTGCAGCGCATCAACCTGACCACCGCGCTCGGCACGTCGCTCGTCAACACGCTCTTCGTCCTGGACGAGCCCTCGATCGGCCTGCACCCGCGCGACATGGGCCGCGTCATCGACGTGATGAAGCGCCTGCGCGACGCCGGCAACTCGCTGGTCGTGGTCGAGCACGACCCGCAGATCATGTTCGCCGCCGACCGCATCATGGACATGGGCCCCGGCCCGGGCGAGCGCGGCGGCGAGATCGTGTTCTTCGGCCCGCCGGAGAAGCTGAAGGCGGAGAAATCGCTCACCGGCGAGTACCTCTCCGGCCGGCGCATCGCCTTCGAGAAGAAGGATCTGGGCGAGCCGAGGCATTTCCTCGAGCTGCGCGGCGCGGCCGAGCACAATCTCAAGGGCATCGACGTGCGGATCCCGCTCGAGCGCCTGGTGTGCGTGACCGGGGTCTCCGGCTCCGGAAAGTCGACGCTCGTGCAGGACGTGCTCTACCCGGCGCTGCTCAAGCGCTTCGGCAAGCCGACCGAGGCGCCCGGGGCGCACGCGGCGCTGCTCGGGGCGCAGCACGTCGACGAAGTCGTCATGGTCGACCAGACGCCGATCGGCAAGACCACGCGCTCGAACCCGGCCAGCTACGTCGGCGCATTCGATGAAATAAGAAGCTTGTTTTCGAAAGCAAATGAAAGTCGCGAGCGAGGCTACACCGCCGGCACGTTCAGCTTCAACTCCGGCAACGGCCGCTGCCCGGCCTGCGGCGGCAACGGCTTCGAGCACGTCGAGATGCAGTTCCTCTCCGACGTCTACCTGCGCTGCCCCGACTGCGACGGCAAGCGCTTCCGCGCCGAGGTGCTGGAGGTGCAGATCCGCGGCAAGTCGATCGCCGACGTGCTCGACATGACGGTGAGCGAGGCGGTGCAGTTCTTCGCCGCACATCCGGCCATCAGGCAGCGCGTGCAGCCGCTCGTCGACGTCGGCCTGGAATACCTCAAGCTCGGCCAGCCGGTGCCGACGCTCTCCGGCGGCGAGGCGCAGCGGCTCAAGCTCGCCGGGCACCTCGCCGGCGTGAGCTCCGATTCGACCCGCAAGCTGTTCCTCTTCGACGAGCCGACGACCGGCCTGCATTTCGAGGACGTCGCCAAGCTGCTGCGCTCGCTGCGCAAGCTCCAGGCCGCCGGGCACTCGCTGCTCGTCATCGAGCACAACCTGGACGTGATGCGCTCGTCGGACTGGATCCTCGACCTCGGCCCCGAAGGCGGCGCCGCGGGCGGCGAGATCGTGTGCGCAGGCACGCCGGAAGAAGTCATGGCGCACGCGACCTCGCATACGGGCAAGGCCCTGCGTGAATACGAGAACGTCTTCGGGAGGACGATAGAAACGAGGCAGGAAACGGGCCGATACCTCGGCACCTCGATCCGCATCCACGGCGCCCGCGAGCACAACCTCAAGAACATCGACGTCGAGATTCCGCGCGGCCGCTTCACGGTGGTGACCGGCGTCTCGGGCTCCGGCAAATCCACCCTCGCCTTCGACATCCTGTTCAACGAGGGCCAGCGCCGCTACCTGGAATCGCTGAACGCCTACGCGCGCCAGTTCGTCCAGGCCGCCTCGCGCCCCGACGTGGACGCGATCTTCGGCATCCCGCCCACGGTGGCGATCGAGCAGCGCACCAGCCGCGGCGGGCGCAAGTCCACCGTCGGCACGCTCACCGAGGTGCACCACTTCCTGCGCCTGCTCTTCGTCAAGCTCGGCACGCAGCACTGCCCGGATTGCGACGTGCCGATCGAGCCGCAGAGCGAGGACGCGATCGTGGCGCGCCTCATGCGCGAGTACCGCAACCAGACCGTGGTCATGCTCGCCCCGCTGGTGAGCAACCGCAAGGGCGTGTACACCGACCTCGCGCAGTGGGCG
>DASZQH010000255.1:0-16438 GCA_035549805.1 Burkholderiales bacterium | reverse complement strand
GGACTGGATCCGCAAGACCTTCGCCGAGCTGCTCACCGGGCTGCGCGAGGTGCACTCCCACAAGCTGCTGCACCTCGACATCAAGCCCGGCAACATCTACGTGCGCAACGACGGCACGCCGCTGCTCATCGACTTCGGCGCGGCGCGCCAGACGCTCTCCGCCGAAGGCGGCAGCCAGCTGCCGCCCACCTATACCCCGGGCTTCGCCTCGCCGGAGCAGCATGCGCGCCGGGAGGATCTCGGGCCGTGGAGCGACATCTATTCCGTCGGAGCCACGCTGTACGCCTGCCTGTCCGCGGCGCCGCCGCTGCCCGCGCCGCAGCGGGTCGAGAAGGACACGCTCGTGCCGGCGCGGCGCCAGTGGGCCGGCAAGTATTCCGCGGACCTGCTCGACACGATCGACTGGTGCATGCGCCTCGACCACCTCGAGCGGCCGCAGAGCGTGTTCGCGCTGCAGAAGGCGATCCTCGGCGAGAAGGAGCCGGAGCGCCGCGGCGAGGACCCGGCCGAGCGCCGACCGGTCCTCGAGCAGCTCAAGGGCGTGCTGCGCTGGAAGAAGAAGCCAGCATGAAATACGAGATCGCCCAGGAAAGCCGGCTCGGCGCGCGCCGGATCAACCAGGACCGCGTCGGCCACTGGTCGACGCCGCAGTCGTTGCTTGCCGTGGTCGCCGACGGCATGGGCGGCCATGCGAACGGCGAAGTCGCCGCGCAGGTGACGGTCGACCTCCTGGGCCGCGCTTTCCTGCAGGAGGCGAAGCCTCGCCTGGCGGAGCCGGCGCGGTTCCTGCCGCGCCTGCTCGCGGCGGCGCATGCCGGCATCCTGCTCGAGGCACAGAAGCGCGGCATGCGCGAGGCGCCGCGCACGGTGGTCGTCGCCTGCGTCGTGCAGGACGGCCATGCGCACTGGGCGCACACCGGCGACTGCCGCCTCTACCTGTTCCGCAAGGGGCGCATCCACGCTCGCACGCGCGACCACTCGGTGGTGCAGCAGCTCGTGGACGAGGGGCGCATCCGCGAGGAGGCGGTCGCCTCCCACCCGGACCGCAACCGCCTGCTGCAGTGCCTCGGCGGAATCCATGCGCCGCGCATCGACGTCGGGTCGGAGCGCCTCGCGATGGACGACATCCTGCTCCTGTGCTCCGACGGCCTGTGGGGCCCGCTCACCCAGCGCCAGCTCCTGCACTCGCTGCTCAACCGGCCTCTGGGCGGCGCGATCCCCGACCTGGCCGACCTCGCCGAAACCCGCGCCGGCTCGGAATGCGACAATACGTCCGCGGTCGCGCTGCGCTGGCAGGAAGAGCAGGTGCGCGGCGACGACGAGGGCCCGCGGACCGTGCCTTACGACGAGCTGCCGACCGACGTGCAGGACCTGACCGCCACCGACCTGGAGTTCCTGCGCATGTCGGACGAGGACGTGGAGAAGGCGATCGACGAGATCAAGGCGAAGCTGCGCAAGAACCAGCCGCAGCGCCCGTAGCGGGATTCCGGAGAGCGATTCGATGAGACCGAGCGGCAGGAAGCCAGCCGAGTTGCGCGCCGTGCGCCTGCAGCGCGGCTTCACCAAGCACGCCGAAGGGTCGGTGCTGGTGGAGTTCGGCGATACCCGCGTGCTGTGCACCGCGTCCGTGGAGGAGCGCGTGCCGCCGTTCCTGCGCGAGTCCGGCCGCGGCTGGGTCACGGCGGAGTACGGCATGCTACCGCGCGCGACGAATACCCGCACCGACCGCGAAGCCGCGCGCGGCAAGCAGTCCGGGCGCACGCAGGAGATCCAGCGGCTGATCGGCCGCTCGCTCCGGGCGGTGGTCGACCTCTCGTTGCTCGGGGCGAGAACCATCCACATCGACTGCGACGTCCTGCAGGCCGACGGCGGGACGCGCACCGCGTCGATCACCGGCGCGTTCGTCGCCCTGCACGACGCGACTTCCTTCCTCATCGGCAGGAAGCTCCTGGAGACCAGCCCGATTCGCGACCACGTCGCCGCCGTATCGGTCGGGATCTTCAACGGCACGCCGGTCCTGGACCTCGACTATGCGGAGGATTCGTCCTGCGGCACGGACATGAACGTGGTCATGACGGGGAGCGGGAAATTCGTCGAGGTCCAGGGCACCGCCGAAGGGGAGCCCTTCTCGCGGGCGGAAGCGGATGCACTGCTCGCGCTTGCCGAGCGAGGCATCGCGGAGCTCGTCGGCCACCAGAAGAAGGCGCTGGCCGCGTGAACGAGGTCGGTCCGGACGGCGACGCCGGCCTGCTCGACTACTACCAGCGGCGCGCGAAGGAATACGAGGCGATCTACGCGCGGCCCGAGCGCCAGGCCGACCTCGCCGCGCTGCGCAGCCTGATCGGCGGGCGCTTCGAGGGTGCACGCGTGCTCGAGGTGGCCTGCGGGACCGGCTACTGGACGCAGGTGATCGCCAGCGCCGCCGCCGCCGTCGTCGCGACCGATCTTGCCGACGAGCCGGTGAAGATCGCGCGCACGAAGAAGTATCCGCGGCGCAACGTCACCTTCACCTCGGCCGACGCCTACGTGCTCGGCCCCGAGCTGGGACGCTTCGACGCCGCGTTCGCGGGCTTCTGGTGGTCGCACGTGCCGCGCGAGCGCGTGGATGAGTTCCTCCGCGCCCTGCACGCGCGTCTCGAGCCCGGGGCGACGGTGCTCCTCCTCGACAACATCTACGTGGAAGGCATCAGTACCCCTGTCGCGGGGATCGATGCGGCGGGCAACACCTATCAGATGCGGCGCCTGGGCGACGGCAGCCGCGTGCGCGTGCTCAAGAACTTCGTTTCGGAAGGGGAGCTGCGCGAGCGCATCGGGCCGCACGCGGCGCGCTTCCGGTTCACGGCTTTGCAGTACTACTGGCTGGTCGAATACACGCTCCGATGAAGCGGCTGGTCCTGGCATCGTCCAATCCCGGCAAGGTGCGGGAGATCGGCGCGCTCCTCGCGCCGCTCGCGATCGAGGTCGTCCCGCAGTCGGCGCTGGGGATCGCCGACGCGGAAGAGCCTCACGAGACCTTCCTCGAGAACGCGCTCGCCAAGGCGCGCCACGCGAGTCGCGCCGCGGGCCTGCCCGCGCTCGCGGACGATTCGGGACTGTGCGTCGACGCCCTCGACGGCGCGCCGGGCGTGCACTCCGCCTATTTCGCGGGCCACGACGGCAGCCGCGAGGAGCGCGACGCCCGCAACAACCGCAAGCTCCTCGAGTGCCTCGGTGCCGAGCGCGCGGCGCACTATCGCTGCGTGCTGGTCATGGTCAGGAACGCCGACGATCCCGCGCCGCTCGTCGCGGAGGGCGTCTGGCATGGCGAGATCGCGCTCGCGCCGCGCGGCACTCACGGCTTCGGCTATGACCCCTATTTCTACCTGCCCGCCCTCGGCCGGACGGCCGCCGAGCTGGATCCCGCGCACAAGAACCGCATCAGCCATCGCGGCCAGGCGCTTGCGCGCCTGGCCCTCCTGCTCGCGGATGAAGACCGCGGTTGACCTTCCGGGGCGGGTGCGCCTGGCGGCGCTGCCGCCGCTGGCGCTGTACGTGCACATCCCCTGGTGCGTGCGCAAGTGCCCGTACTGCGACTTCAATTCCCACGAAAGGACCGGCGCGCTGCCCGAGCACGAGTATGTCGAGCGCCTGATGCGCGACATCGAAGGCATGCTGCCATCGGTGTGGGGGCGCCGCATCTCGAGCGTGTTCATCGGCGGCGGGACCCCGAGCCTGTTTTCGCCCGAGGCCATCGACCGGCTGCTCGCGGGCGTGCGCGCGCGCCTGCAGGTCGAGCCGGAGGCGGAGGTCACGCTCGAGGCGAATCCCGGGACGATGGAAGCAGGGCGCTTCGAGGGCTTCCGCGACGCCGGCGTGAACCGGATTTCCGTCGGCGTGCAGAGCTTCGACGACCGCATGCTGGGCGCGCTCGGGCGCATCCACGGCGCGAAGGAGGCGAGGGCGGCCGTCGATGTCGCGTTGCGCGTCGTCGGGAACGTCAATCTCGACCTGATGTACGCGCTCCCCGGGCAGACGGCGGAGATGGCGCGGGCGGACCTCGAGCAGGCGCTCGCGAGCGGCGTGCCGCACGTCTCCGCCTACCAGCTTACGATCGAGCCCAACACCGTCTTCTTCAGCAAGCCGCCCCGGTTGCCGGAACACGACCTGGCCGCGGACATGCAGCTCGCGCTCGAGCGCCGCCTCGCCGAAGCCGGCTACGAGCACTACGAAACCTCGGCCTTCGCCCGCCCAGGACACCGCAGCCGGCACAACCTCAACTATTGGCGCTTCGGCGACTACCTCGGAATTGGCGCCGGCGCGCACGGCAAGCTCAGCTTTCCGGATCGCATCACGCGACACGCGAGGATCAAGCAGCCCCGCGAGTACATGGCGGCCGACGACACCGCGGTCGAGCAGCACGAGGTCGCGCCGGCCGAGCTCGGGTTCGAGTTCATGCTCAACGCGCTGCGCCTCGTCGAGGGGTTCGAGGTGCGACTCTTTCAGGAGCGCACCGGACTCCCTCTGGCCACGGTAGAAGGTGCGCTCCAGGAGGCCGAGCGCCGCGGCCTCCTCGAGCGCGACTGGCAATGCATCCGGCCCACCGAGCGGGGGCGGCTCTTCCTCAACGAGCTGCTGGAGCTTTTCGTCCCGGCCAGCGCGTAAGAAAGCGCACCGTCGGTCGCGAGCGACAAAATTTCCTCTGCGCGAACAAGCGCGTGAGCCATCACGCCTGCGTTCTTGTCGTCCCACCCCTACAGTTTTTCGCGCACGTTTCCTGCAGGCGGATGTAAGTCCCTGATTCTTCAGGAGCGTCGTGATGGCACGCATAGTGCTCTCAGTGACGTCGCAGTCCACCAACACTAAGACTCAGGGGGAAGCATGCTGCACGCACGCCATTTCCACGGAATCAAAACGCTTTTCGCCGCGACGGTGCTCGCTTCGGCCTGTGCCCATGCCACCGCGCAGGCGGCGCTGCCGGCACCGACGTCAGGAACGCTGGAGATCTGGTTCAAGGCTCCGCTGGGCGGGCAGACCGTTTCCGGCGTCCTCAGCCAGGGCACCTGCTACGTGAAGGGGTACAGCGCCAGTCGCGTGTCCTTCTTCCTCGGCTCGACGCCGCTCAATACGGACAGCAATGTCGGCGACGGGATGTCCTGCGTGCTGGACACGAGGAGATTCCCCAACGGCTCGCACCAGCTGCGCGCCCTGGCATACGACGCCAGCGGCCGCTCCTATGAAGAGCGCATCAGCATCAATATCCGCAACTCGTCGACGACGCCGCCCCCGAATACGCCCCCGACAGTCTCGATCACGTCGCCGACGGCCGGCCAGTCCGTCACCGGCACGCTGAGCTACGGCGCGAACGCGATCGACAACGCCGGCGTCTCGCGCGTCGAGTTCCGTCTCGACGGCGCGCTCATCGCTACCGACACCACGGCGCCCTACGGCGGCAGCATTGCCGCGCCGGCGGCCGGCTCGCACACGCTGACGGCAACCGCCTACGATGCGGCCGGCCTGAACGGCACGAGCACCGTGGCATTCACGGTGCCGACGGTTACGCCGCCGCCGCCCACCAACACGCCGCCCACGGTCTCGATCACTTCGCCGGCGGCGAACCAGTCCGTCACCGGGACGCTCGACTATGCTGCGAACGCCACGGATAACGCCGGCGTCGCGCGGGTCGAGTTCCGTCTCGACGGCACGCTGATCAACAGCGACACCAGCGCGCCGTACGCCGGGAGCGTGGCCGCGCCCGCCGCGGGAACTCATACCCTGACCGCGACGGCGTATGACGCCGCCGGGCTGGCGGCGACGAGCTCGGTTTCGTTCAGCGTTCCGCAGGGCCCCACGCCGCCGCCTCCGCCGACGGCCGCCTGCAGCCCGGGCGCGACTTCGGCGATCACGGTGTCGGCGGTGCCGAGCCGCGTCAGCGGCATCGCCCCGCTCGCCGTGTTCTTCGACGGCTCGGCCACCCGAGCGTCCGCCACGGCACGCCCGTTCCATGACCTGGAGTACCGCTGGAACTTCGGCGACCCGGCCGGCGGCGCGGTCTGGACGCAGGGAAGCGGCGCGGGCATCGCGACGAACAACAGCAAGAACGCGGCGGCCGGCCCGATGGCGGCGCACGTCTTCGAGTCCGCCGGCACCTATACAGTGTGCCTGACCGTGACCGACGGCGCGAACACCGCCGCGCGCCCCGTCACGATCACCGTGACCTCGCCGGATTCCGCCCCCGAGTTCGCCGGTGCGGCGACCCTGTGCGTGGACAGCCGTGCCCGGCCGGTGCCGGGCGCCGATGGCTGCCCGGCGGGCGCGACGGTTCTCCAGAGCGCCGACTTCGATGCCGCGATCAACAGCACCGCCCGGAACGGCGCGGCGCACAAGCGCATCCTGTTCCGCCGCGGCAGCACCTTCACGAGCTCGACCACCGCGGCCATCACCGCGAACGGTCCCGGCCTCGTCGGCGCGTACGGCGCGGGCGCCAAGCCGCTGGTGAACGGCGCGAGCGGGAAGTTCCTCATCGGCCACGAGTCGAACCTCTCCTTCGGGGACTGGCGCATCGTCGACCTGAGCCTCGACGGGCAGGGCATGACGAGCAGCGGCGGCACCGCCTTCCAGACGATCGGGCCGTTCCGGCAGCTGACGCTGCTGCGGGTCGAGGCGCGGCGCTTCCTGCACGGCGTGCTGCTGTCCAAGTGGTTCCTCGACAACCGCGTCAACAACACCCAGTCGTTCCGCGCGCCGCTCTGGTCGGAGCTCGCAATCGCGGAATCCGTGATCGAGAACGTGTACGACTACGGCTTCCTCGGCGAGGCGAACCGCATCTCGATGCTGGGCAACCGGTTCCTGGCGCGGACGAGCTCGGCATCGGCGCAGGCGCCCGGCCACCTGGTGCGCCTGGGCTACGCGAACGGCGCCGTGCTGAGCCACAACAACTTCGCCGGCGATTCCCCGGGCAACTCGCTCACCATCCGCGGCGTGCCGAACGGCGGCGACCGCACGATCCCGCCCGATGCATGGACCGAGAAGGTCGTGGTGTCGGACAACGTGATCGCGGGCGGCCAGTCGGCGTGGTTCTTCACCATCCGCCGCGTCAACGACTGGACCGAGGCGCGCTTCCGCAACGTGCTGGTCGAGCGCAACTGGATCATCGCCACGCCGCCGACGTTCACCGCGCTCGTGACCGACGCCGGCGAGATGACGATCCGCAACAACCTGTTCAACCTGACGGGGGCCAACGGCCAGTACGCGATCATGCACGACAAGACGAACCTCACGCCGGCGGGAGCCAACGCCAACGTGTCGATCTACAACAACACGACCTACAGCGGATCCACCGGCACGAACAACTTCCGCTTCCTGCAGGTCTCGGGCGCGCCCGCCAACCTGCGCGTGCAGAACAACCTGTCGTACCTGCCCAGCCTCGGCGGCTCGCACCTGGCCGTCGCCGGCACGCCGGGGTCCGGCTCGGTGATCTCGCACAACACCGACGGCGCGGCCATGCGCACCAACCCGGGCTTCGTCGGCGGCGCGCTCTCGGGCCCCGGCCTGTGGCGGGCCACCGGCTCGAGCGTGGTCGATCGCGGCACCCCGGTGCCGGTGCGCTCGGACTTCTTCCTCGCGCCGCGGACCGGGACCTACGACCTGGGCGCGATCAACCCGGTGCCGGAGCTGTAGTCCGGCGGAAGTAAAGGTCGCGGATCGGGTGGCCCAGACGGCGCCCCCGCGACTCGAACTTGGTTTCGCTCCGCCTCACCAACCCCTCCTCGGCCGGCTCGAGGAGGGGTTGTTCTTTCAGGGTGGCCCAGATGTGATCGGCATACTCGGGCCAGTCGGTCGCCGCATGCAGGACGCCGCCTGCAGCGAGTTTCCTCGCGGCGAGGGCGGCGAACTCCGGCTGCACGATGCGGCGCTTGTGGTGGCGCTTCTTCGGCCACGGATCGGGAAAGAAGAGGTGGATCGCGGCGAGCGAGCCGTCGGGCACCATCTTCTCGAGCACCTCCATCGCGTCATGGCGGATGACGCGAAGGTTGCGGATCCCCTGCGCGGCGATGCGGTTGAGCAGGCTGCCCACGCCCGGCCCATGGACCTCGACGGCGATGAAATCGAGCTCCGGATGGGCGAGGGCGAGCGCGGCGGTGGTCTCTCCCATGCCCGAGCCGATCTCGAGCACGAGCGGCGCCCGCCGGCCGAAGGCTTTCTCCCCCTCGATCTTCTCTTCGGAGAAGGGCAGGCCATGCACCGGCAGAAGGTCGTCCAGCGCGCGCTTCTGGGCAGGCGTAGTCCTGCCCTGGCGGAGCACGTAGCTGCGGATCCTCGGGGTCAAGCCGCCTTCGACTGGCTCGGCGAGATGGTGCCTTCCGTCGGCGAGCTCGGCGCCGCGGAGTAGAGCTTCTTCGGCATGCGACCGGCGAGGAACGCCTCGCGTCCGGCCTCGACCGCCTTCTTCATCGCGCCCGCCATCAGGACCGGATCGCGCGCCGCGGCGACCGCGGTGTTCATCAGCACGCCGTCGCAGCCGAGCTCCATGGCGATGGCGGCGTCGGAGGCCGTGCCCACGCCCGCGTCGACGATCACGGGAAGCTTCACGCTCTGCAGCACCAGCTGCAGGTTCCACGGGTTCAGGATGCCCATGCCCGAGCCGATCAGGGAAGCGAGCGGCATGATGGCGACGCAGCCGAGCTCGGCGAGCATCTTCGCCTGGATCGGGTCGTCGGAGCAGTACACCATCACCTTGAAGCCGTCCTTCACCAGCTGCCCGGCCGCCTGCAGCGTCTCGGGCATGTTCGGGTACAGCGAGTGCGGATCGCCGAGCACCTCGAGCTTCACGAGGTCGTGGCCGTCGAGGAGCTCGCGCGCCAGGCGCAGCGTGCGCACTGCGTCGGCGGCGCTGTAGCAGCCCGCGGTGTTCGGCAGGTAGGTGAACTTCGAGGGCGGCAGGGCGTCGAGCAGGCTCGGCTCGTTGCGGTTCTGGCCGATGTTGGTGCGCCGGATGGCGACCGTGACGATCTCGGCGCCCGAGGCTTCGACCGCGGCGCGCGTCTGCGCGAAGTCCTTGTACTTGCCGGTGCCGATCAGCAGGCGCGACGCATAGGTCTTGCCGGCGACGGTGAAGGCGTCCCTGGACGTCATCCGTGCCTCAGCCTCCGCCCACCGCGACGACGATCTCGAGCCGGTCGCCGTCCTCGACCAGCGTGTCCGCGTGCAGGCTGCGCGGCACGATCTCGCCGTTGCGCTCGACGGCGATCTTCTTGCCCGCCATCTCGAGCCGCTCCAGCAGCGCGCGCACGTGCAGCGGCCCTTCGAGCCGATGCGCGGCGCCGTTGACGGTGACCTGGATCATAGGCGGCGGTACTCGCCCTCGATGACGGCGCTTTCCGCCTTGCGGGGCGTTGGGGCGCGGCCGCGCCACCAGGCCCAGGTCCAGCCGAGCAGGCCGGCGGCGAGCACGATTCCGGCCACGACCGCCGCGAAGAAGAACGCCGCGACGAGGAAGGCGACGGCGAGGAGGATGCCGAGGATGCGCTGGAGCATGGCCCGATTATGCCACCCCCAAACTCCCTTAAAATCCCCACCGTTCGCGGGTGTAGTTCAATGGCAGAACGGCAGCTTCCCAAGCTGCATACGAGGGTTCGATTCCCTTCACCCGCTCCACTCTCTCCGGTGAGCCAGCGACCATGAAAGAAATCCCGGGCGCGGAAGCGTTCGTCCGCATGCTCCAGCTGCACGGCGTAAAGCACATCTTCGGCCTGTGCGGCGATACCAGCCTGCCCTTCTACGACGCGCTCGCGCGCCTCGACCACGGGATGAAGCACATCCTCTGCCGCGACGAGCGGTCCGCCGCCTACATGGCGGACGGGTATGCCCGCGTCAGCGGCAAGGTCGGGGTATGCGAGGGGCCGAGCGGCGGCGGCGCGACGTACATCCTCCCGGGCCTGGTGGAGGCGAACGAGTCTTCCGTGCCGGTGCTCGCGATCACCACCGACATCTCCGTTTCCTCGCGCGGGCGCTACACGCTGACCGAGCTCGACCAGCAGGGGCTCTTCCGGCCGCTGACGAAGTGGAACCAGGTGCTCAACCGCCCGGCGGACATTCCGCGTGTCGTGCGCAGCGCGTTCACTCACATGACCACTGGCCGGCCCGGCTCGGCGCACATCGGGCTGCCGTTCGACGTGCAGACGGGGACGCTTGCCGAAAGCGACGTATGGGCCGATGCCGAGCTCGGGCGCTATCCCGCGCGCCGCGTCGGCCCCGATCCCGCCGCCGTGGCGAGGGTCGCGGCGCTCCTTGAGCGGGCGGAGCGCCCGATCTTCATCTGCGGGGGCGGCGTGGTGATCTCGGGCGCCGAGCCCGAGCTTCAGGCGCTTGCCGAGCGCCTCGGCGCGCCGGTGGCCACGACGATCAGCGGACAAGGCAGCCTTAGCGAGGAGCATCCGCTCGCGCTCGGCGTGGTGGGCAGCAACGGCGGCACGCCGCAAACGCGCGCCGTGGTGCAGGAAGCCGACCTGGTCGTCTTCGTCGGCTGCCGCGCCGGCTCGGTGACCACCGAGCGCTGGCGCTACCCGGTCCCCGGCAAGGCGACGATCGTCCATATCGACGTCGACCCCGCGGTCATCGGCGCGAACTACAAGGTCGATGCCGCGCTCGTGGGCGATGCGAAGCTCGTGCTCTCCGCCCTCGCTTCTTCCGTGAAGAAAAAGGAAGGCTCCCAGGCAGGGCGGGTCGAGCAGGCGAAGCGCGAGAAATTCGCCGCCTTCCGCGAGCTCGCGGAATCGACCCAGGCGCCGATCCGGCCCGAGCGCGTGGTCGCGGACCTGCAGGCGGTGCTGCCGCCGGACGCGGTGATCGTCGCGGATCCGGGTACGCCGTGCCCCTACTTCTCCGCCTTCTACGTCGGACGCAAGCCCGGCCGGCACTTCATCTCCAACCGCGCCCACGGCGCGCTCGGCTATTCGCTCTCGGGTGCGGTGGGCGCGCACTTCGGCCGTCCGGGCGTGAAGTGCGTCTCGGTGATGGGCGACGGCAGCTTCGGCTTCACCGGCGGCGAGCTCGAGACCGTGGTGCGCCACAAGCTGCCGATCACCTTCGTCGTCCTGGCCAACAGCACCTACGGCTGGATCAAGGCGGGGCAGAAGTCGGGCTTCGGCAGCCGGTTCTTCTCGGTGGATTTCGACCGCACCGACCACGCCCGCGTCGCCGAGGCCTACGGGCTCAAGGCGTGGCGCGTCGAGGATCCCGCGGCGCTGCGCGGCGCGCTGGCCGCGGCGGTGGCGCACGGCGGCCCCACGCTGGTCGATGTGGCGACGCAGCCGCTGCACGAGGCGCGCGCCCCGGTGAGCGAGTGGGTGGCGTAGCATAGCCCCGGCAACCAGGGGGGCGCTTGGCATACTCGGTCGAAGGCAAGCTGGTGGTCGCGATCTCCTCGCGGGCGCTGTTCGACTTCGAGGAAGAGAACCGCGTCTTCGAGCGCGACGGGGAAGCGGCCTATATCGCGCTGCAGTTCGGGCGGCTCGACGTGCCGGCGCGCCAGGGCGTGGCGTTCCCGCTGGTGAAGAAGCTCCTCGCCTTCAACACCGCCGAGGCGCAGCGCGTCGAGGTCGTGGTCCTGTCGAAGAACGATCCGGTCTCGGGCCTGCGGGTGTTCCGCTCCGCGAAGATGGCCGGCCTGCACATCGAGCGCGGCGTGTTCACGCGCGGGCGCAGCCCTTACGGGTACCTCGACTCGCTCAAGGCGAACCTCTTCCTGTCGGCGAACGAGTCCGACGTCATGAGCGCGCTCGGGGCGAGCTGCCCGGCGGCGCGCGTCTATCCGGAGTCGGCGCAGGCGGCGAGCCGCCACGCCGAGGAGGTGCGCATCGCCTTCGACGGCGACGGCGTGCTTTTCTCCGACGAGGCGGAGCGCGTGTACCAGAAGGACGGGCTCGAGGCGTTCACGCGCCACGAGACGGCGAACGCCCTGCAGCCCCTGCCGCCCGGGCCGTTCAAGCCGCTGCTCGAGGCGCTGCACCGCCTGCAGAGCGAGAAGAACGCGTCGGTCAAGATCCGCACCGCGCTCGTGACGGCCCGCAGCGCCCCGGCGCACGACCGGGCGGTGCGCACCCTGATGGAATGGAACATCTCGGTGGACGAGGCGATGTTCCTCGGCGGCCTCGACAAGGGGGCGTTCCTGAAGGCGTTCCAGCCGGACTTCTACTTCGACGACCAGCGCGGCCACATCGACTCCGCCCGCGCCCACGTCGCCGCCGGCCACGTCCCGTTCGGCGTGGCCAATCTCAAGTAGCTACATGAAGAATTCGCGCGGGTCGAGGTTGACCTTGGTCTGCTCCATGGTGCGCCGGATCTTGTAGGGCTCGTCCGGGGTCACCTTCGGGTCGCGGTCCAGGTCGAGGATCTTGTGCGGGCGCACCGGGGCGCCCTTCGGGTCGAGCACCACCATGACGCGGGGCTTGAGGCGCCGCACCAGGTTCTGCGTGATCACGATGCCGACCTCGCCGGAGTTCAGCTCGACGACGCTGCCCACCGGGAAGGCGCCGACGCACTGGATGAACTGCTCGACGAGCTCGGCGTGGTAGCCGGTGCCGCGCTCCTTGTAGAGGTAGCTCAGTGCCGCGGACGGCGTCATCGGCTCGGCGTAGGGCCGCACCGCGGTGAGCGCGTCGAAGGTGTCGGCGATCGCCGCCATGGAGCCGTACAGGCCGATCTCGTCGCCCTTGAGGCCGTGCGGGTAGCCGGTGCCGTCCTGGCGCTCGTGGTGCAGGAGCACCAGCTTGAGGAGCTCCGGCGGGATGCCCGGCGTGGACTTGAGGATCTCCGCGGACAGGATCACGTGCTCCTTCGCGATGTCCGCTTCGGCGGGCGAGAGGGGTCCCTTCTTCTCGAGGATCTGCGGCGGCAGGCGCGTCTTGCCGATGTCCTGCAGCAGGCCGAGCAGGCCGAGCAGCTCGAGCTCCTCGCGCTGCAGCTGCAGGAAGCGCGCGAACACGATCATGTAGAGGGAGACCTGCAGGGCCCGCGCGTGCGCTTCCGCGCTCTTCTCGCGCAGGCGCGAGACGAGCAGCATCGCGTCGGGGTTGCGCACCACGCTGTCGGTGAGCCGGGTGACCGACTCCTTCACTTCCTTGGCGTCGAGCACCGCGCCGGGCGAGCCCGGCTTGCTCATGGGCTTGAGCAGGTCGTCGAGCTTCTTCGCCGCCTGCTCGAAGATCGGCTGCGCGACCTTGAACTCGTCCTCGACGCGCGCCTTCTCCGGATACGCGGTATTGCCGCGCACCTTGAACTGGGCCGCCGGTGCGAGCTTGAACTTCTCCGGCGACTCGGTGCGCGCCGGATCGACGAAGACGTGCTTGCAGAACTTCTTCAGCGCGTTGAGCTGCACTTCGGTGCGCAGCTGGAAGCCCTGGTACATGAAAGGCGTGTCGGTCCACGGCCGGTCGAGCTCGGCCACGTACATGCCGAACTGGAGCTTGTCGACGGGGACCTGGTCGCGCTTCATGCCGCGGGGATTCTACCGTGCACCGCATGGCAGGCGACCCCGGCTTCGAGCTCGGGGCGCTCGGCGCGGCACAGCGACGCGGCGAGCGGGCAGCGCGGGTGGAACGTGCAGCCGGTCGGCGGGGCGAGCGGATTCGGCACCTCGCCGGCCACCGGCGTGCGCGCCTTGCCGCTCATCGCGAGGTCCGGGACGGCGTCGAGCAGCATGCGCGTATAGGGGTGGCGCGGCGCGTTGAAGAGCTGCGCCGCGGACGCGAGCTCCACCAGCCGGCCGAGGTACATGACGCCGACCCGGTCCGCGACCTCCGAGACGACGGCGAGGTTGTGCGAGATGAAGACGTAGGTGAGGCCGAGCCGCTGCTGCAGCTCGCGCATCAGGTTGAGGATCTGCGCCTGCACCGACACGTCGAGCGCGGAGGTCGGCTCGTCGCAGATGAGGAGATCCGGCTCGCCGGCGAGCGCGCGCGCGATCGAGATGCGCTGGCGCTGCCCGCCGGAGAACTCGTGCGGGTACTTCTCGCCGTCGTCGGGCGAAAGCCCGACCTGGCGCAGCAGCGCCGCCACCTTGCCCTTCACGTCCTTCTCGTCCGCGAGCTTGAGGACCCGGATCGGCTCGGCGACGATGTCGCGCACGCGCCAGCGCGGATTGAGGCTCGCGTACGGGTCCTGGAAGATCATCTGCATGCGGCGCCCGCCGTACTCGACGCGCCCCTCGGTCGGCGTGTAGAGCCCGACGATGAGGCGCGCGACGGTCGACTTGCCGCAGCCCGACTCGCCGACCAGCGCGAGCGTCTCGCCCTTCGCGACGGTGAAGCTGACGCGGTCGACCGCGCGCAGGAAGCGCCGCGGCTCGCGCTCGAGCACGCGGTTCAGCCAGGGCCGCGAGACGTCGAAGTCGCGGCTGACGCCGTGCAGGCTAAGCAGCGGCATGGAGCCAGCACGCCGCCTGGCTCGCGCCGGCAGGCAGGGGTTCCGGCCGCTCGACCAGGCAGCGGTCGAAGCGGTGCGGGCAGCGCGGGTTGAAGGCGCAGCCGGGCGGGATCGCGTTGAGGCGCGGCATCGCGCCTTCGATCTGCACGAGGCGGCGCTCGTGCGCGCCCGGCGTGATCTTCGGAATGGAGCCCATCAGCCCGACCGTGTACGGGTGCTTCGGCGCGTGGATCACGTCGCGCACCGGGCCGATCTCGGCGAGGCGCCCGGCGTACATCACCGCGACGCGCTGCGAGGTCTCGGCGATCACGCCCATGTCGTGCGTGATGAGCATCACCGCGGTGCCGTGCGAGGCGGCGAGGCGCTTGAGGAGCGCGATGATCTGCGCCTGGATCGAGACGTCGAGCGCGGTGGTGGGCTCGTCGGCGATGATGAGCTTGGGCTCCGCGGCGATGGCGAGGGCGATGACCACGCGCTGGCGCATACCGCCGGAGAACTGGTGCGGATAGTGGTCCAGGCGCGCCTCGGCGCCCGGGATGCCGACTTCCTTGAGCAGCGCGATGGCGCGCTCGCGCGCCTGGCCGTGCGACAGCGGCAGGTGCGTGGTGATGGTCTCGACCAGCTGGTCGCCGACGGTATACAGCGGATTGAGCGAGGTGAGCGGGTCCTGGAACACGACGCCGATCTCGCGCCCGCGCACGCGGCGCATCTCGTCCTGGCTCAGCCGGTCGATGCGCCGGCCCTCGAGCAGGACCTCGCCGGCGGCGATGCGGCCCGGCGGCTCGAGGAGGTTGATGACCGCCATGCCGGTGAGCGACTTGCCCGCGCCGGATTCGCCCACCACGCCGAGCACCTCGCCGGGCGCGATGGAAAAGCTCACGTCGTCCACCGCGACCAGCGTGCCGTGCCGCGTGGGGAACTCCACCCGAAGCTTGCGTACCTCGAGGATCATCGCAGCTTGGGATTCAGGGCGTCGCGCAGCCAGTCGCCGAGCAGGTTGATCGCCAGCACGATGACGATCAGGACGATGCCCGGGAAGAGCGTGATCCACCACTCGCCGGAGTACAGGAATTCGTTGCCGACGCGGATCAGGGTGCCGAGCGAGGGCTGCGTGGCGGGCACCCCGACGCCGAGGAAGGAGAGCGTCGCCTCGATGATGATCGCCACGCCGATGTTGATGGTGGCGATGACCAGCACCGGGCCCATGACGTTGGGCAGCACGTGCGAGAGCAGGATCGACAGCGGGCTGCGGCCGATGACGCGCGCGGCCTGCACGTACTCCTTGCTGCGCTCCACGAGCGTCGAGCCGCGCACGGTGCGCGCGTAGTCCACCCACTTCGACAGGCCGATGGACAGGATGAGCACCGGGATGGCGATGGCGTCGTGGCTCCCGGCCGGGAGCGCCACGCGCGTCACGCCGTCGATGAGCAGCGCGATCAGGATGGCGGGGAACGAGAGCTGGACGTCGGCGATGCGCATCAGGATCGCGTCCAGCCGGCCGCCGAAGTAGCCCGCGAGCAGGCCGAGGAACACGCCGAGCACGACCGACAGCAGGACCGAGGCGAAGCCGATGGCGAGCGAGATGCGCGACCCGTACAGCAGGGTCGACAGCATGTCGCGCCCCTGGTTGTCGGTGCCGAGCGGGTAGGCGCCGTCGCCGCCCTCGATCCACGCCGGCGGCTTGAACGCCGCGTTCAGGTCAAGCGATGCGACATCGAACGGGTCCTGCGGCGCGATCCAGGGGGCGAGCAGCGCGCCGCTCACGCTGAGGAGCGTGAGCAGCGCGGCCGCCACGGTGACCGGCGACCGGCGAAAGCTCCACGCCAGGTCGTGGTCCCAGAGTCTCCTCAGGAGCAAGGAGGAGCCGGGGTGTTACTTGACGCTGGTGAAGCGCGCATTGTGCCGGTCGAGGATGTCGTACACCGGCGTGACGCCCTTCTTCATCGCCCACGGGCGCAGCTGGTGGTGCAGCGGCACGTAGTAGTGCTCGTCGCGCACCGTCTCGAGCGCCTCCTTGAGCAGCGGGTCGCGCGCCTTC
>DASZQH010000254.1:0-35354 GCA_035549805.1 Burkholderiales bacterium | reverse complement strand
TACCTCCCGGCGATGGTGGAGTCGGTGCGCAGGCAATACCCGTCGGTGGACGTGCGGCTCGGCGACGCGCGCAACCTTTCGGCTTTCGCCGACGCCACCTTTCGACTGGTCGCGTTCAGCAATCGCGGCATCGACGCGGTGAGCCACGAAGACCGGCGGTGCATCCTGGCGGAAGCGTACCGGGTGCTCGAGCCGGGCGGAATCTTCTGGTTCTCGACGCTCAACAAGGATGGCGAAGTGCCACGCCTGCGCCCGTGGTCGCCCCGCCTGCCCTGGCTGCGGCCGGGCGTACCTCGCCGCTTCGGGCACCTGCTCCGCACGCTGCGCAGCATGCCGCGCGGAACGCTCAACTACTACCGCTCGAGCAGCGCGCGTGCCGAAGGCGACGGCTGGCTCACCGCGCCCTTCTACGCCCACAATTTCGGCCTGATCGTGCACTACACGACGCTCGGCAGCCAGATTGCGGAGCTCCAGCAGGCAGGCTTCCGCGGCAGCGTAGAGGTCTACGACGACGAAAGCGGCGCCCGGATCCGTGCCGGGGAGCAGCTCGGGCGCGTTCCGTCGTTCGATATCCTCGCCAGCAAGTAGCAGTCCGCGACGCCGAAGGCCGGCACTCCCCACGTACAATCCGAATTCCGGATTCCGGTTTCCTTCGCGAGCACGACGATGAACGCCCCCGAACGCAAGGCCAAGGCGCAGTTCTCCTGGGAAGACCCGCTCTTCCTCGACCAGCAGCTTTCCGAGGATGAGCGCATGGTGCGCGACGCCGCGCGCGACTATTGCCAGGGCAAGCTCGCGCCGCGCGTCCTGGAAGCCTTCCGCCACGAGAAGACGGATCCGAAGATCTTCCGCGAGATGGGCGAGCTGGGTCTTCTCGGCCCCACGATCCCGCCCGAGTTCGGCGGCCCGGGGCTGAACTACGTCTCCTACGGCCTGATCGCGCGCGAGGTTGAGCGCGTCGACTCGGGCTACCGCTCGATGATGAGCGTGCAGTCGTCGCTGGTGATGCTGCCGATCTTCGAGTTCGGCAACGAAGCGACCAAGAAGAAGTACCTGCCCAAGCTCGCGAGCGGCGAGTTCATCGGCTGCTTTGGCCTCACCGAGCCCAACCACGGCTCGGACCCGGGCTCGATGGTGACGCGTGCGAAGAAGGTCGCCGGCGGCTACAGCCTGAGCGGCGCGAAGATGTGGATCTCCAATTCGCCGATCGCGGACGTCTTCGTCGTGTGGGCGAAGGACGACGAGGGCGCGATCCGCGGCTTCGTTCTCGAGAAGGGTGCCAAGGGGCTTTCGGCGCCGACGATCCACAGCAAGGTGGGCCTGCGCGCCTCCATCACCGGCGAGATCGTGATGGACAACGTGTTCTGCCCGGACGAGAACGCCTTCCCGGAGGTGCGCGGCCTTAAGGGCCCGTTCACCTGCCTCAACTCGGCGCGCTACGGCATCGCGTGGGGCGCACTCGGCGCGGCGGAGGACTGCTTCCACAGGGCGCGCAGCTACGTGCTGGAGCGCAAGCAGTTCGGCCGTCCCCTCGCGGCGAACCAGCTGGTGCAGAAGAAGCTCGCCGACATGCTGACGGAGATCTCGGTCGGCCTGCAGGGCTGCCTGCGCCTCGGCCGCATGAAGGACGAGGGGACGGCGTCGGTCGAGATCACCTCGATCATGAAGCGCAACTCGTGCGGCAAGGCGCTCGACATCGCGCGCACCGCGCGCGACATGCTGGGCGGCAACGGCATCTCCGACGAGTTCGGCATCGTGCGCCACATGGTCAACCTCGAGGTGGTGAACACCTACGAGGGCACGCATGACATCCATGCCCTGATCCTCGGCCGCGCGATCACCGGAATCCAGGCGTTCAGCTGAAAGCGCTCCGCCTGGCCGTGCTCGTGCTCGCCGCGCTCTGCGGCGCGGCGGGCGCGCAGGAGGGCGACGAGCCGAACGGCGTCCTGCTGGTCGCGAAGCCCGGCATGCCGGATCCGCGCTTCCGCGAAACGGTGATCCTCGCCACGCAGGCGCCGGATGGCCATACCGTCGGCGTCATCCTGAACCGGCCGACCGACGCGAAGCTCTCGGCGTTCAGCACCGATCCGCGGGCGCACGCCTACGACGGCGCCGTCGGCTACGGCGGCCCGGTCCTCGACGGCGCCATCGTCGCGATGTTCCGCTCGCCATCCAGGCCGGCGGCGCCCGCCTTCCACGCGCTGCGCGGCGTGTACCTCAGCATGCATCCGCGCGCGCTGGAGCAGGCGCTCGCCGCGCCGCCGCGGGACGTGCGCTTCTACCTCGGCTTCTCCGGCTGGACGCCGGGCCAGCTTCGGACCGAGCTGAAGGAAGGGTGGCACGTGCTGCCCGCGACCGAGGAGATCGCTTTCCGCGCGGACACTTCCGGGCTCTGGACCGAACTCATTGAGAAGACACGGAGATTTCGCACGCGCGCGGCGCCGTTACCGCGCGCTATACTCGTTCCATGAGAAAGCTGCTCGCGCTCCTTGCGCTCGTCGCTGCAGCGGCAGGACCTGCGGGCGCGCAGGAAGACGCGCTGCTGCTCGTCGCGCACCCCGCCTTCCGCGACCTCGAGTACCGCCAGACCGTGCTGCTGGCGGCGCCGGCGCCGAACGGCGGCCATGTCGGGGTGATCATCAACCGGCCGACGCGCCGCTCGCTTTCGAGCCTGTTCCCCGAGCACGAGCCTTCGAAGAAGGTCCTGGAGCCGGTGTTCTACGGCGGGCCGTTCTCGCGCGGGGCGCTGGTCGCGCTGGTGAGGTCCGACCACACGCCCGGCCCCGGCACCGTGCCGCTGATGAAGAACCTGTACCTCGCCTTCCGCGCGAACACGATCGACCAGGTCATCGAGGCGACGCCCAACGACGCGCGCTATTTCGTAGGCTACGTCGGCTGGCGGCCGGGCGAGCTGAAGGGCGAGCTCGACCGCGGGCTGTGGTCGGTCCTCAACGCGGATGTCGACACGGTCTTCCGCAAGGACAGCGACGGCCTTTGGGAAGAGCTCCTCCAGCAGACCCGCCGGATCCGGGCGGACGCAGCCCCCTTGCTCTCCTCCGCCGTCGCCCGCTAGCGACGCGCCGGCCGGCTCAGCGCCGCCGCCGGGGAACCTTCGCGGGGCGCTCCTATCCTTTCGTAATGGATTCCGAATCGACCAGCCGGGCGCTCGCCGCGGCGAACGACCTCGTCGAGCTGCTGCGCCTCGCCCAGGCGGCGGCGGAACGCCTCGAGCATGAAGTGCATGGGCCGTCCTACGAGATGACCGACCTCATCGCGCGCGAGCTGCATCGCCTGCGGCACCTGGGCGAGCGGCTGCGGGCGGACACCGAGCGCTTCGTCAGCCAGGAGAGCGCCGCCAACGCGACGCGCGGGCACCCCCTGCGCCGCGCGAGCGACCGCGCGCGCCTCCGCCCCAACTAGGCCGCGGCCTTCACGCTCTTCTTCTTCTCGAAGAAGAGCCTCCCGCCGCGGGCGTCCACGGCAATCACGTCCTTCGGCGCGAAGCGCCCTTCCAGGATCGCCTTCGCGAGCGGATTCTCCAGCTCCGACTGGATCGCGCGCTTGAGCGGCCGCGCCCCGTAGACAGGGTCGAAACCGGCCTTCGCCAGCTCGGCGAGCGCGGCGTCCGAGACCTCGAGCGCGAGATCCATCCTGGCGAGTCTCTTCTCGAGAATTCCCAGCTGGATCTTCGCGATCGCCTTGATGTGCTCCTCGCCCAGCGCGTGGAAGACGACGATCTCGTCGATGCGGTTGATGAACTCCGGCCGGAACTGCGTCTTGACCTCGGCCATCACCGCGACCTTGACCGCACCGTAGTCGGTGCCGGCCATGCTCTGGATCATCTGCGAGCCGAGGTTGGACGTCATCACCAGCACGGTGTTCTTGAAATCCACCGTGCGGCCCTGGCCGTCGGTCAGGCGCCCTTCGTCCAGCACCTGCAGCAGCGCGTTGAACACGTCCGGATGCGCCTTCTCGACCTCGTCGAACAGGATCACCGAGTACGGCTTGCGGCGCACCTGCTCGGTGAGCTGGCCGCCTTCGTCGTAGCCCACGTATCCGGGCGGCGCGCCGATCAGGCGCGACACGGAGTGCTTCTCCATGTACTCGGACATGTCGATGCGGATGAGGTGCTCCTCGGAGTCGAACAGGAAGCTCGCGAGCGCCTTGCAGAGCTCGGTCTTGCCCACGCCCGTCGGGCCGAGGAACAGGAACGAGCCGTACGGCCGGTTGGGATCCGCGAGGCCCGAGCGCGAGCGGCGGATCGCGTCCGAGACCAGGCGCACCGCCTCGTCCTGCCCGACCACGCGCTCATGGAGCCTCTCCTCCATGCGGATGAGCTTGTCGCGCTCGCCCTGCATCATCTTGGAGACCGGGATGCCGGTCATGCGCGACACGACTTCGGCGATTTCCTCGGCGCCGACCTGCGTGCGCAGGAGCTTCGGCTTCGCCTGCGGCGTCGCCGAGGACTCGGCGCTCTTCATCTGCGCCTCCAGCTGCGGCAGCCGGCCGTACTGGATCTCCGACATCTTCTGCCAGTCGCCCTTGCGCTTCGCCTCGTCCATCTGCAGCTTGAGCTTCTCGATCTCTTCCTTGATGTGCTGCGTGCCCTGGACGGCGGCCTTCTCGGCCTTCCACTCCTCCTCCAGGTCGGCATAGTCCTTCTCGAGCCGCTGGATCTCCTCTTCGATCAGCGCCAGGCGCTTTCGGGACGCCTCGTCCTTCTCCTTCTTCACCGCCTCGCGCTCGATGCGCAGCTGGATGAGGCGCCGCTCGAGGCGGTCCATCGACTCGGGCTTCGAGTCGATCTCCATCTTGATGCGCGCCGCCGCCTCGTCGATCAGGTCGATCGCCTTGTCCGGAAGGAATCGGTCGGTGATGTAGCGCTGCGACAGCTCGGCCGCGGCGACGATCGCCGGGTCGGTGATCTCGACGCCGTGGTGCAGCTCGTAGCGCTCCTGCAGGCCGCGCAGGATCGCGATGGTCGCCTCGACCGTCGGCTCGCCCACCAGCACCTTCTGGAAGCGCCGCTCCAGCGCGGCATCCTTCTCGACGTACTTGCGATACTCGTCGAGCGTCGTGGCGCCGATGCAATGCAGCTCGCCGCGCGCCAGGGCGGGCTTGAGCATGTTCCCCGCATCCATGGCGCCCTCGGCCTTGCCGGCGCCGACCATGGTGTGCAGCTCGTCGATGAAGACGATGGTCCGGCCCTCGTCCTTCGCCAGCTCCTTGAGCACCGACTTGAGGCGCTCCTCGAACTCGCCGCGGTACTTCGCGCCGGCCAGCAGGGCCGCCATGTCGAGCACGAGCAGGCGCTTGCCCTTGAGCGTCTCGGGGACTTCTTCGTTGACGATGCGCTGCGCCAGGCCTTCCGCGATCGCCGTCTTGCCGACGCCGGGCTCGCCGATGAGCACCGGGTTGTTCTTGGTGCGCCGCTGCAGGATCTGGATGCAGCGGCGGATCTCGTCGTCGCGACCGATGACCGGGTCGAGCTTGCCGCGTCGCGCGCGCTCGGTGAGGTCCAGCGTGTACTTGGAAAGGGCCTGGCGCTGGCCCTCGTCCGCCTGCGACGAAACGCTCTCGCCGCCGCGGATGTCCTCGATGGCTTTCTCGAGGCTCTTCTTCGCCACCCCCGCGTCCTTGAGCAGGCTGGCCGCCGCGAGCAGGAACATCTCCGAGGAGATGTACTGGTCACCGTGCTTCTGCGCTTCCTTGTCGGCGACGTTCAGGAGCTGCGACAGCTCGCGGGAAACATGCACCTCGCCCGGCGTGCCTTCCACCTTCGGCAGGCGGGCCACGGCGTCGGCGAGGGACTTGCGCAGGGCATTGACGTTCCCGCCCGCCTTGGCGATCAGGCCGGCGACGCCGCCGTCGGGCTGGCCGAGCAACGCCAGCAGGAGGTGCTGGGGCTCGATGTACTGGTTGTCATTGCCCAGCGCGGCACTCTGGGCCTCGGCCAGGGCTTCCTGCAGCTTGGTCGTGAATTTGTCGAAACGCATGCCGTTGATCCGTATGGGTTGGCCAGGGGTCTCCTGCTCCCCCGCAGATGGGGTCTGGGAAGCCGCTGTTCAAGGTTGTAGCATCGCGGCTGGAGCGGCGAGGGGGTTCGCCGCGCGCCTTGCCGGGGGGAGTCTTGAGGATATTGCGGATAGTCACGATCGCGCTGATCTGCGCGTGGGCGGGCTCGAGCTTCGCGCAGACCGACGGGGATGTCATCGCGCGGGCCGCAGCGCTCATGAAGGAGAAGCGCTACGCCGAGGCCTATCAGCTCCTCGACCCGCTGGAGGACAGGCTCGCCGGCGACCTGACCTACGACCATCTGCTCGCGCAAGCCGCGCTCGAGAGCGGTGATCCCAGCCGGGCGAGCTTCGTCTATGAGCGCATCCTCGCCGTCGATGCGGACCAGGTCCGCGTCCGCCTGGAGATGGGCCGGGCCTACCTC
Source organism: Burkholderiales bacterium (assembly GCA_035549805.1). Taxonomy (GTDB): domain Bacteria; phylum Pseudomonadota; class Gammaproteobacteria; order Burkholderiales; family SG8-39; genus SCGC-AG-212-J23. The sequence goes on along the minus strand of DASZQH010000254.1, from coordinate 28,915 downwards.
GCGCTCAAGGACTACGCCCGCGCGAAGCTCGAGTTCGAGACGGTCCTGCGCTTCAGCAACCTCCCGCCCGACCTGCGCGAGCAGGCGGTCATCTACGGCAAGGCCGCGGAGGATTTCCTTTCCGGCAAGCGGACGGTCGGCTTCGGCTACCTCGAGTACGGCCTGGGCTACGATTCCAACGCGAAGTCCGCGCCCTCGCAGGCGGTGTTCCTCCTGCCGGGCGGGGGCGCGATCGCGCCGGAGTCGGCCCGCAGCACGCAGTTCCAGTCCCTGGCGCTGGGCGGCGAAGTCATCCACGCGCTGACGGACAACTTCCAGGTTTTCGCCGGAGGCGATGCGCGCGCGCGCTTCCACCGCAAGCTCGATACTGCCGACTTCACGAACGTCGATACCCGCGCCGGCATCGCCTACAACGAGGGCGTGAACAACCTCCGGGTCGGCGTGACGTTCGGCCGGTACTTTCTGGACTACGTCAAGACACGAGATTCGCTTGGCCTGACCACGGACTACGCACGCCGGGTTTCGGAAACCTCGCAGGTTACGGTCGGCGTCGCCGCCACGCGGTTCGCGTTCGCGCAGGCTCTCGAGCTGAACGACTACGAGATGCTCCAGGGCAGCCTGGGCTGGCTGACGACCATGAGCGAGGGGCGCGGAACCGCCGGCGTGATCGGGCTGGCCGGGCGCGAGAAGGCCACGCGGGGCCGCGACGGCGGCGACAAGCCGTTCCTCGGCGCCCGCCTGACATTTGCTCACACTCTGACCGACTCGATCGGGGCGTTTGTCCTCGCCGGCGCGCAGCGGGGCAGATACAAGGAGGCCGATGGCCTCTACCAGATCCGGCGCGCCGACACGCTGTACGACGTCACAGCGGGACTTACCTGGACCCTCGCGCCCGGCTGGAGCGTGCGCCCGCAGGTCGCGCACTACCGGAACGACAGCAACCTCGAGATCTACGAGTACCGTCGCACCGAGGCGATGGTCAACGTTCGCCTGGATTTCTGACATGGCGCGCTTCGGTCACGCCGTCCGGTTCATTGCGGCAGCCGCTTTCGCCGCGATCTGCGGCCCGGCCCTCGGGCAGCCCGCGGCCCCGGCGCCCGACGCGGCCGGGCGCTTCATGAGCGTGACGGGCGAGGTCAGCATCGTCGGCCGGGACGGCGCGCGCCGCGTGGCGCAGCGCGACGATTCCTTGCGCGAGGGAGATTCCATCGTCACCGGGACCGACGCGCTCGCACAGCTGCGCCTGCGCGACGGGTCGTTGTTCTCGGTGCGCGCCGAAACCGAAGCGAAGCTGGACGAGTTCCGCTTCACCGGGCGCGAAGATCGCAGCGCGAGCTTCGCCATGTCCATCGTGCGAGGGGGCTTTCGCACCATCACCGGGCTGATCGGGCAGTTGAACCGCTCGGGCTACCGCATCTCCACGCCCTCCGCGACGATCGGCATCCGCGGCACGCACTTCGAGGCCGTGCACCTGCCGGCGCCTGTCCAGCAGGTGCCCGCCGGGACCTACAACCGCGTCTTCGAAGGCATCACCCAGATGCAGAACCCGGCGGGCAACCTCGTCGTGAGCCGCAACCAGACGGCGTTCGTCGGGCTCGGCAACGTGCAGCCCGTGATCGTCGCGCCTCCGCCGGCCATCTTCGGCCGGCCGACCCCCGTGCCCCGGGCCGCAGCACCCACCGGTCCCGAGCGCGCCGCCGACAAGGCCGCGCCACCGAGCCTCGGCCAGGACGGCGTGCCGGGTCGGCGGGAGCTCGCACCCGGCAGGCTCGCACCGACCGACCGCGCGATCGCGCCGATCGACTCGGACGGGGCAAGGACGCTCGATTCGACCACCATCCGGCTGCCGAGCACCACTACTCTCAATCCGGAGACGGTGCTGCAACCTTCCCCGACCATCGCCCCCACGACGACCCTCGAGCGGTCGACGACCACGATCCAGACCATTCAGTCGCCGACCACGACCCAGATTCTGCAGTCGCCGACGACGACGCAGATTCTCCAGTCGCCGACGACGACCCAGATCCTCCAGTCGCCCACCACAACCCAGATCCTTCAGTCCCCGACCACCACGATCCAGCAACCGACGACGACGACGATCCAGTCGCCGACGAAGATCCAGACCTCGCCGACCCGCACGATCAGCCCAACGATTACCAGGTAGCTACCATGAGCCACGCCATGCGCCACATCCTCCTCGTCACCTCGCTCTCGATATCGCTTCCCGCGCTCGCGCAAGAGGCTCCCCGAGTCCTCTTCTGCAGCGGACCGTGCTTCGCCGTGGATGCGACCGGCACCCGCACGCCGGTGACGAAAGGCTCTCCGATTGCGCCGGGGCAAAGGCTCGAAACCGGACCGGGTGCCTACCTCCAGGTGAAGATGGAGCGCGTCGGACTGGGTCTGGGCGAGAACACGCGCCTGCGATTCGACCGGGGCGCGCTCGTCCTGGACCAAGGCCGGATGCGCGCCGTGACCGGGATCGGGACAGGCGTCGTGCGTCCCCCGCAGATCCGCACGCCGGACGGTGACCTGGCGCTCGGCGCCGGCGACATCGAGATCAAGAAGACCGCCGCGCCTGGCACGCTCGTCAAGGTGAACGCCGGGGATGCGGTCCTGCGCAGCAGTGCCGGTGAGATCAAGCTCCCCAACGAGGGCGTCCAAAGCCTCCAGGGCGGCCGGCTCTCCGTAGCGCCATCGACGGTCGGCCGAGAGATGGTTCTCGCCACCGTGAACCGAAGTGAGACGTCGGTCCCTGGTGCGCCCTCGTCGGCGAAGCCCCCCATCGTGCGCCCAATAGTTGTAGCCACGTCCTTGCCTCCTGTATTGCGTGTTATTCCCGACGTTCTGCGGCCAAACCCGATCAATTCGCCGCTGCCACCTTTGGTGACGCGTGTCATGAATACGTCGCTGACCGATCCAACGACCGGCACGACGGCGAAGCTGACGGATTTCGTGCGCACGACTGCGCTGACGCCGCCGACGACGCCCACGGTGACGACGCTGACCACGACTCCGAAGGTCATTGCGCCGATCATCACAACGCCGACCCTCCGGCCGAGGACCGGGACGACGTTCGTGATCCGCTAGGGTTTTCCGGGGCGCGGCGCGGCCTGCCAGCGCCCCGCAGCGGCATCGTCCGAGGCGCGAGCCTCGACCCAGCCCTTGCCTTCTTCCTTCTTCCAGAAGGGCGCCTGGGTCTTCAGATAGTCCATGATGAACTCGCACGCGGCGAAGGCATCGCCGCGGTGCGCCGAAGCCACGGCGACGAGGACGATCTGGTCGGTCGGCTCGAGCGGGCCATAGCGGTGAATCACGGTGCAGTCGAGCACCTGCCAGCGTCCCTGCGCCTCCGCGACGATCTTCTCCAGCGCCTTCTGGGTCATCCCGGGGTAATGCTCGAGCGTCATCGCGACGTCCCGCACGACCCCGACGAACGACGCGATGGCACCGACCTTCGGGTTCGCGAACGCGCGGATCTCCGCGCCGAGGTCGAAATCCTCTTGCTGGACGCTAATCTTCATCCGCCCGTCACCGGCGGGAAAAACGCCACCTCGTCGCCGGCACGCAGCGGCGCGGTGGACGAGACCATGTCCTGGTTCACCGCCGCCTTCACCAGCTTCTTCTCGTCGAAGACCTCCGCGTAAGCACCGCCGCGCCCGCTCAGGTGCGCGCGCAGGCCGGCCACCGTGGCGACGTCCGCCGGCACGTCGAGCTCTTCGGCGCCCTTGCCGAGGCGCTCTTTCACCGACGCGAAATAGAGGACTTTCAGCTTCACCAGTAGAGCTCCGAGTAGGGCAGGAAGCGGACGCTGTCGCCTTTGCGGATCGGCTGCTTCGCCGGGTTGTCCACCAGCCCGTCGGCCCAGGCGGTGGAGGTAAGCACCGCGGAATCCTGCGTCGGGTACAGGTCGAGCCCGCCCTGCGAATTCCATTTTACGCGCAGGAACTCGCGCCTCGCGTCGGGCTCCGGCCAGTCGAAATCAGCGCGCGCCGCGATCGAGCGGGGACGAGGGTCGTGGAGCCCCTGCATACGAAGCAGGAACGGCCGGACGAAGACGAGGAAGGTGACGAAGCTGGACACCGGATTCCCCGGCAGGCCGATGAACGCCGCGTCGCCGACGGTGCCGAAAGCGAGCGGGCGCCCCGGCTTCATCGCGATCTTCCACATCAGGAGCTTCCCCTCCGCTTCCACCGCGGGCTTGACGAAATCGGCGTCGCCGACCGAAACGCCGCCGGAGGTGACGATCACGTCGCATTCGGCGGCCGCCTTGCGCAGCACGGCACGGGTTGCCTCGAGGCTGTCGGGAACGATGCCGTAGTCGCGCAGCTCGCAGCCGAACACTTCCGCGAGGCCGCGCAGGGTGAAGCGGTTCGAGTTGTAGATGCGCCCGGGCGCGAGCGGCTGCCCTGGCATGACCAGCTCGTCGCCGGTGAAGAACAGGCCGAGCTTCACCTTCCGATACACCGGCAGCGCGGCGATCCCGACCGATGCCGCGAGGCCCGTGTCCTGCGGCAGCAGGCGCTTGCCCGCCGGCAGGATTTCCCCGCCCTTCTTCACGTCGCTCGCGGCGTAGCGGATCCACTCCGCCGGTTTCGGCATCTTCTTCACGATGACCTGGTCGCCCGCAAGATCGCAATGTTCCTGCATGACGACCGCGTCAGCCCCCGGCGGGATCGGCGCGCCGGTGAAGATCCGCGCGGCGGTCCCGGGCTCGAGGGGCTTGCCGACCGATCCGGCGAGGATGCGCTGCGCGACCTTCAACGCGCTGCCCGATTTCAGGTCCGCGAGCCGGACGGCATAGCCGTCCATGGCGCTGTTGTCCATGGGCGGCACGTCCATCGTCGAGCGCTGGGTTCGCGCGAGGACGCGATTCGTGGCCTCCAAGGTCGCCACCTCCTCGACCTCGCCCACCGGACGCGCGCCGGCGAGCAGCGTCTCGAGGGCCTCGTCGACAGAAAGCAGGCCCTTATTCATCCAGCTTCAAATGGCGGAGGATGAACCCCGCGATGGCGGCGTCATCGTTCAGATCGAGCTGCGGCAGCCGGGTCTCGACCTTCGTATCGGCGGCGATGGCGACGATGTGCGGGTCGTTGGGATGCAGCAGCGCCTCGCCGGTCTCCTTGCGCCAGATCTCGAGCTTGGGAATCGGCGCGAACTTGAAGCCCTCCACGAGCAGCAGGTCGCACGGCGAAACGCGCTTCACCTGCTCGTCGAAGGAAGGCTCCTGCGCGCCGCGCAGCTCGTGCATCAGGACCCACCGGCGCGACGAGGTGACCAGGATCTCCGAGGCGCCGGCCTGGCGGTGGCGGAATGAATCCTTGCCGGGCGTGTCGACGTCGAAGTTGTGGTGAGCGTGCTTGATGAGCGAGACGCGCAGGCCTCGCTTCACGAAGCGCGGAATGAGCTTCTCGACCAGGGTGGTCTTCCCGCTGCCGGACCATCCCGCGAAGCCGAAGGTCTTCATGCGCCGATTCTAGCTACGCGGTCGCGCCTCCGCAGGAGCTTCCCGCGCCGGCCGTGCAGCCGAGGCAATGGCTGTCGAAGCGGATCGACCGCTTCAGCACGCGCTCCAGATCGAAATCGAAGATCGTGAGGGGCTTCCCCCCCTCGTCCACCGCGTCCATCTCGAGCATCTGGTTGAAATCGCAGTCGTAGATGCGACCGTCGTGGCTGACGCTAACGAGATTGCGGCACATCACGCCTTGCGCGGCCGATGGATTGAACGCCGCGAGCAGCTTCTCCATGTACGACGCGTACTGGCCGGACTTCTCGAGGTGGAGGCGGAACCGGTTGATGGGCATGTTCGTCATCGTGTAGAGCGTGTTGAACACGATGCCGAAGTTCTCCCTGAGGCTGCGCTTGTAGTCCGCCTCCAGGCTCGCCTGCGGCGCCGGCAGGTAGGGCCCCACGGGGTTGTAGACCAGGTTGAGGAGCAGGCCGCTCCCCTCGATGCCGTATCCCTGCGCGTTCAGCCGCCGCATCGCCTCGACGCTCTTCCTGAACACCCCGGAGCCCCGCTGGGCGTCGGTGAAGAACTCCTGGTAATACGGCAGCGACGAGATCACCTCGACGCCATGGCGCGCATAGAACGCCGGCAGGTACGCCTTGCTTTCCTTGGTCACCGGATGGCCGTCGATCTGCACCGTCAGGTTGTGCCGCGCCATGACGTGCTTGCCGAGCGCCCGGGCGCGCTCCACGAGCGCATCGAACTGCGGATGCAGCTCCGGGGCGCCGCCGGTGATGTCGAGCCTGCTGATTTGCGGGTGCGCCGCCAGGATCTCGAGGCACTTCTCGATGCCTTCGGGAGACATCGCCTCCCGCCGCTGCGGCCCCGCATCGACGTGGCAGTGGCGGCACACCTGGTTGCACAGCTTGGTGACGTTGACCTGCAGCGTCTCCACCGAGACCGGCGGCAGGCCTATCCCGGCGCGACGCAGCTGCGCGTGGAAGTCGAAATTCAAAGCACCAGCTTCTTCAGGTGATTCTGCATCTGCACCGAGTGCACCAGCGTGATGCCGGCCAGCATGGCGGCCGCCACGTGCACGGCCTCCATCATCTGCTCCGGGTTCGCTCCGGTCTCGAGGCACTGCGTCGTATAGGCATCGATGCAGTAGGGGCATTTCTGCGCGTGCGAAACCGCCAGCGCGATCAAGGCCTTCTCGCGCCTCGTCAGGGCGCCATCGGTCCCGGTGACGTTGCCGTAGTACTTGAAGAAGTCATCGGCCAGCGCCTTGCCATGCTGGCCGATGTCCCCGAACGCCTTGAGGTCTTCCGATTCGTAGTAGTTGCTCATGCTTCCTCCGTCTGCAAGGTAGTCGATGCGGTACGGGGAACATTACACATGCAACGCATCTAGACCATGATCATTTTCGCCCCGGCGAGCGCCAGCACCGCGGCAAGGAGGCGCCGCACGATCGGATTGGAAAAACGTCGCGAGCCGTACTCTGCCCCGAGCCACCCGCCGATCAGGACGGCCGCGGCCAGCGCCGGAAGGTACGCCGGAAGGTCGAGGCCGCGAGAGACGAAATGCGCGGCGAGTCCCGCGATCGAGTTCACCAGGATGAACGGCGCTGCGAGCGCCGACGTCTGCTTGGTGCCAGCCCATCCCAGCATCAGGAGAAGCGGACTGAGGAAGATTCCTCCGCCGACGCCTGTCAGCCCCGAGAGAAGACCCATGGCGGCGCCGATCGCCATCGCATGGAGCAAACGCGGCTTGCGTACCTCGCGCATTTCCTCGCCCCTCCTGGCGCTGCGCCAGAGCTGCCAGGCCGCGTAAAGCAGGACTCCGCCGACCAGGGCCTTATACGCATTGCCCGGCAGCGTGACCGCCCCTCCGAGGTACGCCATCGGAATCGAGACGACGGCGAAAGGCCAGAACAGCCCCCAGCGGAAATACCCTGCTCGGCAGAACTTCCAAGCCGCGATGGAGGAGACGAGGACGTTGAGAAGGAGAGCGATGGGCCGCATGTCCTGCGGCGCCACCCCGGCCAGCGCCATCGCGGCGATGTATGCCGATGCGCCCCCGTGACCTACCGAGGCGTATCCGAACGCGGCGAGCAGCATCCCCGCCGCCAGCAGGGCGACGACCGGCTGGTCCATGCCCGTCGCTATATATCACGGAATATAGCGAGTGTAGCGTTTCAGGTCGGAAGCGATCGCCGCGGCAGCCTTGCTTTCCATCCGGCGATAGTCCGCAACGAGCTTTCGCCCGAACGCCGTGATCACGGCTCCGCCGCCCCGCGCCCCTCCGACCGCCGTCTCGACGACCGGCGCGCGGAAAGTCCGATTGAGGCCTTCGACGAGTTGCCACGCCCGTCGATAGGACATGCCCATCCCGCGCGCCGCCCCGGAGATCGAGCCGGTCTGCGCAATGCGCTCGATCAGCTCGGCCTTTCCCGGCCCCATTGCCGGCCCGCCCGGCCCGAGCACGCGCAATGTGAGGCCGCGATATCTCATGGTGATCTCTTGGCGTTCGGGAAGAAGAGCTGCTCGCCCCCGATCCGGTACGCGGCGATCGCAGCCTGCCCCTCGGCGGAAACGAGCCAGTCGATGAAGGCTCGCCCATCGGCCCGCCGTACATGGGGATGCCGCGCTGGATTCACCAGCATCACCCCGTACTGATTGAAGAGGCGCGTGTCGCCCTCGACCAGGATCACCAGGTTGCCCCGGTTCCGGAACGAGAGCCACGTGCCGCGGTCGGCGAGCGCATAGGCATCCATGGCAGATGCGGTATTGAGCGTCGGCCCCATTCCGGACCCCGTCTCGCGATACCACGATCCCTTTCCCTGCACCGGATCGACGCCGGCCTCCTTCCAGAAGCGAAGCTCCGCCGCATGCGTGCCGCTCTTGTCGGCGCGAGAGGCAAAAGGCGCGGCGTTGCCGGCGATGCGCCTCAGTGCGGCGACCACGTCGTTGCCGCGAGCGCCTGCCGGATCGCCCTTCGGGCCGACCAGCACGAAATCGTTGAACATCACGTCGCGACGATCGATGAAGTAGCCTTCGGACACAAGCCTCTCCTCGGCGACCCGATCGTGGACCAGGACCACGTCGGCGTCGCCGCGCCGGCCCATGTCGAGCGCTTGGCCCGTGCCGAGCGCGACAACACGGACCTGGACGCGCGACTTTGCCTCGAAAACCGGCAGCAGGTGCTTGAAGAGGCCGGACTGCTCGGTCGAGGTCGTCGAGGCGACGGTGATGTGGCGCTGGGCAAGCGCGGGCGATGCCATTGCCGCAATCAGCAGGACACGGAGAATCAGATCCAGGGCAACTCTCCTTTGATGAACGCCGCCGCTTCGCTGGACCGGGGGGCGGCGAAGAACTGCTCGACCGGGGCGCGTTCCACGAGGCGACCGCGGTGCAGGAAGATCACCTCGTCCCCGAGGCGCCGCGCCTGCCCGAGGTTGTGCGTCGCCATGACGATCTTCGTCCCCGCGGCATCGAACGCGCGGATGACAGCCTCGATCTCGCGCGTGGCCGTCGGGTCGAGACTGGCGGTCGGCTCGTCGAGGAACAGGACTTCAGGATGCAGCGCCCAGGCCCTCGCCAGCGCGAGGCGCTGCTGCTCGCCGCCGGAAAGTGCCCTTGCAGGCTGTGACGCCAGGCTGTTCAGGCCCACCTCGTGGAGCGCGGCCAGGGCCTCCCGCGTTCGCCCGGGCTCCGCGATGCCCGCCACCTTCAGTGCGTATTGAACGTTGGCGAGCACCGAGCGGCGGAGCATGATCGGGCGCTGGAACACCATGGCCTGCAGGCGCCTCGCGCGCCGCGGATCAGGCTCCTGCCAGGCCACCCGCCCGGTTTGCGGCGGGAGTAGCCCGTGCATCAGCCGCATCAGGAGGCTCTTCCCGGCGCCATTCGCGCCGAGAATGATGGTCGCCGGACCGGCCGCGATCTGCAGCGAAAGCGGCCCGATCACTTGCCGCCCGCCCGCGGAGAACGAGACATCGTGCAGCTCGAGCGGCAGGATCACCCGAACCTCCTCTGGACGAACTCCTTCACGCCCTGCGCGGCAGCGTTCAGCGCGAGCACGATCGCGATCAGGACGATGCCCAGCCCGAGGGCGAGCGGCAGATCCCCCTTCGATGTCTCGAGCGCGATCGTGGTCGTCATGACGCGCGTCACCCCATCAATGTTTCCGCCGACGATCATCACGGCCCCGACCTCCGCGCTGGCGCGGCCGAGGCCGGCGAGGACCGCGGTGAGGAGCGAGAAACGGATGTCCCAGAGGACCGTGAGGGCCGCCCGCACGCCGTCCACCCCCAGCGAGCGCAGTTGCTCCTCGTACTCGCGCCAGGCGTCCTCGACCGCCTGCCGGCATAGCGCGGCGGCGATAGGCAGGATCAGGATGGTCTGGGCGATCACCATCGCGCCAGGGGTGAACAGAAGGCCGAGATCGCCCAGCGGGCCAGCGCGCGACAACAGCAGGTAAACCACGAGGCCGACGACGACCGGGGGCAGCCCCATCAGGGCGTTCAGCGCCACGACCAGGGCCGTGCGTCCCGGGAACCGGCCCACGGCAAGCGCAGCCCCCAGCGGCAGTCCGAGCGCCATCGCGATCGCCACCGCCGACAAACTCACCTGAAGGCTGAGACCGACGATCCGCCAGAGTTCCGCGTCGCCAAGGACGCCCGGGAAGTTATGCACGCAATGGCATATGTAATCTTATGGGGCAGACTTTACACGGCTCGTCCTTAGCTCTTAAATAGGCTCGTAGGTGCATAAGATCCCCGACATTGCCTTCGATGCGGCCTGGCTGACCGGGCCGGGACTTTCCCGCGAGCGCGGCCGCGCACTGGTGACGTTGCTGCGAGAGCTGGATCGGTCGAGTTCCTTGGGAGAGGCCGCGCGCGCGAGCGGCGTCTCTTACCGATTCGCCTGGGGCGTTCTCAGCGACGCGGCCTCGGCGTTCGGGGCGCCGCTCGTGGAGATGCAGCGCGGCCGCAGTGCCCGACTCAGTTCCCTGGGCCGGCGGGTGGTACTCGCGGACGCCCGTGTTCGGCAAGCGCTTGCCGAGCCGTTCGAGCGCCTGCTGAGCGAGATCCCGCTCATCCTCGCCGACACCCTGTCCAGCGCGGGCCATCGGCTTTCCCTGCACGCAAGCCACGATCTCGCGATCGCAGCGCTGCCCAAGCTCTGCGCGCCCGGCCTGCAACTGGACATCGCCTTCCGTGGCTCGGACGACTGCCTCGCCACGCTGGCGCGCGGCGAATGCGACCTCGCCGGCTTCCACGTTCCGGACGCCCTGCCTCGTGCAGCGGCGGCCGCTGCATCGCTCGGGAAATGGCTGGATTCGCGCAAGCACGTCCTGGTGCACTTCGTGCGAAGGGAACAGGGCCTGATCGTGCGACCGGGATCCCGTATCCGGAACGTGCACGACCTCGCGCGGCCCGGCGTCCGTTTCATCCATCGCCAGACGCCGCCGGCGGAAAGCGCGAGCCGCGAGCTTTCGGTCGCCGCAGCGGTCGCGCGCGGGCGCGCGGACGCGGGATTCGGCCTGCGCGCGGAGGCGGCGCGACACAAGCTCGCGTTCGTGCCGCTCGCGGTCGAGCGCTATTTCATTGCCTGCGCCAAGAGCTCGCTGCAAGGCCCGGCATTGAGCGCGTTCACGGGAAAGCTGAGAAGCGCCGAGCTCGCAGCCACCGTCGGCAAGCTCCCGGGATACTCCGCGGACCAGGCGGGCGAGCTTCACCCGCTTGACACGGCGCTCACCTGGGTGGAGGAGGAGCGCCGCCATCCAGGGGCCACGCATCCTTAGTACCATTCGCTTCTGACGAAGGAGATTTCATGAACAGACGTTCATTCATCCGGGCCAGCGCGGCGGTTTCAGCAACCGCCGCACTGCCCCGATTCGCATTTGCGCAGCAGTTGCCATACGACCCGAAGCCGTCGGCCTGGCGCACCTTCGAAACCACGACCCGCATCGAGATCCTCAAGCCCGAGGGCGTGACCCGCGTCTGGGTGCCGGTGCCGTCCGTCGAGGGGGATTACCAGAAGGTCGTCAGCAACACCTGGTCGGGCAACGGCTCGAGCCGCATGGCGAGCGACGGGAAGTACGGCGCCGGCATGGTGATCTCCGAATGGACCCCCGGCGAGAAGGCACCCGTCGTGGAGGTCGTCAGCACGTTCGCGACGATCAACCGCGCTACCGACTTCAGCCGCCGCAATCCGGAGGCGAAGCTCGACGCGGCGTCGGTGAAGTTCAACACACAAGCGACCGAGCTCATCACGACCGACGGCATCGTGCGCGAGACCGCGCAGGAGATCACGCGCGGCAAGCGCACGGACGTCGAGAAGGCGCGCGCCATCTACGATTGGATCGTCGACAACACCTTCCGCGACCCGAAAGTGCGCGGGTGCGGCATCGGTGACATCAAGGCGATGCTCGAGACGGGCAACCTGAGCGGCAAGTGCGCCGACCTGAACGCACTCTATGTCGGTCTCGCCCGGGCCGTGAACCTGCCCGCGCGCGACGTCTACGGCCTGCGCGTTGCTCGCAGCGACTTCGGCTATCGCAGCCTCGGCGCGGGCAGCTCGAACGTAACGCGCGCGCAGCACTGCAGGGCGGAGGTATTTCTCAACGGCTATGGCTGGGTCCCCGTGGATCCCGCCGACGTGCGCAAGGTCGTGCTCGAGGAGAAGAGCCAGCCGGTCACCCTGGCCGATCCGGTGGTGCCGCCGGTACGTGCGAAGCTTTTCGGCGCTTGGGAGATGAACTGGCTCGCCTACAACGAAGCCCACGACGTGAAGCTGCCCGGCTCGAGCGGTCCTGCCGTCGCCTTCCTGATGTATCCCCAGGCCGAAGTGAACGGAAGGCGACTCGACAGCCTCGACCCGGATGGCTTCCGGTACACCATCACGGCGCGCGAGCTGAAAGCCTGAGTCGCGCCGCGCTCGTCGCGCTCCTCCTTTGCGGCCTGCCCGTCTGGGCCCAGGCCACGAAAGCGGAGCGCGTCTACGCGGCCGGGCCGCCCGCGAGCGTGCTGGTGTTCGCGATCGCGCCGGAAAAGCTGCTCGGCTGGACGCGCGCCTTCCGGACCAACGAAGCGGCTTTCATCCCCGAGAAATACGCCGCGCTGCCGGAGCTCGGGCGGCTCACGGGCCGGGGGAACACGGCCAACGTCGAGGTCGTCCTGCGGCACCGGGCCGACCTGATCGTCGACGTCGGCTCGACCGCGCCGAGCCTGATGTCGCTCGCAGCGCAGGTGCAGGAGCAGACGAAGATTCCCTACGCTCTCTTGGACGGCCGGCTGGACGCGACGCCCGCGACGCTGCGCACGCTCGGTCGCCTCATGGGGGAGGAAAGAAGCGCCGAGGCCCTCGCCGGGTGGTTCGAGGCGGAGCTGGCGGACATCAAGACCCGTGTTTCCCGCGTCAAGGCATCGGACCGGCCGCGTGTCTACTACGGGCGCGGTCCCGCCGGCCTGCAGACGGGGGGCAAGGGATCGATCAGCGTCGAAGTGCTCGAGCTCCTCGGCGCGCACAACGTCGCCGAGGAGGCGCGCGGCGGGCTGGTCACTGTCTCGATCGAGCAGGTGCTGCTGTGGAACCCGGACGTGATCCTCACTACGGACCCGGGCTTCTGGAAGCTCGCCTGGCAGGATCCGCGCTGGCGCGCCACGAGCGCGGTGGAGAGGAAGCGCGTGTTCCTGTCGCCCCATTTGCCCTTCGGCTGGTTCGACTTCCCGCCGGGGGTGAACCGCCTCCTCGGTGCATGGTGGGCGGGAAAGCTCCTCTACCCGCAGGCGTTCGACGTCGACCTGCGCGCCAAGGTGAGCGAGTTCCACCGCCGGTTCTATCACCGTGCGCCGACGGCGGCGCAGCTGGACGCGATGCTCGCCGAGCCTGGCGTGCTTCCGCAATGAGGGCCGCCCCGGCGTACGTGGCGGCCGTAGGCGCGCTCGTCGCACTGACGGCGGTGGCGTTCGCGGTCGGCCGGTACCCGGTTTCGCCCGGCGAGATCGTCGCGCTCCTCGGCGCCAAGCTGACCGGCGGGCCGAGCACGCTGCCGGCGAACGTCGAGACGGTGATCCTGCAGGTGCGCGGGCCGCGGGTCCTTGCCGCCCTGCTCGTCGGCGCCGCGCTCGCCGCGGCGGGCACCGCGTACCAGGGCATGTTCCGCAATCCATTGGTCTCGCCCGACATCCTCGGCGTTTCGAGCGGCGCCGCGCTCGGCGCAGTGCTGGCGATCTTCCTCTCGCTCAACGCCGTGATGATCCAGCTCTTCGCCTTCGCCGGCGGCCTCGCCGCCGTCGGCCTGGTCTACGGCGTCGGCGGGCGCATGCGGGGTCACGATCCGCTGCTCGCGCTGGTGCTCACCGGCGTGGTGATCGGGACGCTCCTCGGCTCGGCGATCGCGCTGCTGAAGTACCTCGCCGACCCCTACAACCAGCTTCCAGCGATCACCTACTGGCTCCTCGGCAGCCTCGCCTCCATCACGCCGCGCGACCTCGCTGCGGCGGCGCCGCTCGCCCTCCTCGGGCTCGCGCCGATGCTGCTCCTGCGCTGGCGCATGAACCTGCTCGCGCTGCCGGACGACGAAGCCCGCGCGCTGGGCGTGAACACGGCCCGGCTGCGGCTGCTGATCGTGGCGGCCGCCACCCTGATGACAGCGACCGCCGTCGCGATCAGCGGCATCATCGGCTGGATCGGGCTGCTCATTCCCCATGCCGCACGCCTGCTGGTCGGGCCGGACTTCGGCCGCCTGCTGCCGCTCGCGATGGTGCTCGGGGCGGCCTTCCTCCTCGCCGTGGACACGCTGGGGCGCACCGTCGCGACGATCGAGATTCCGCCCGGCGTGCTGACCGCGCTCCTCGGCACGCCCTTCTTCCTCTGGCTGTTCGCGGTCTCACGGAGGCGCTGGTGAGCGCGCCGGTCCTCGAGGCACGCGCGCTCGCCTTCGGGTTCCCGGGCCGCACGATCGGCCGCGACGTGTCGCTCGCGCTCGGGGCCGGCGAGGTGATGTGCGTGCTCGGGCCCAACGGGGGCGGAAAGACGACGCTGTTCCGCACGCTCCTCGGACTCCTGGAGGCGCGCGGTGGCGAAGTCCTGCTGCAGGGTTCCGGCCTGAAGGGCCTCTCGCGCGGAGAGATCGCCCGCCTCGTCGGCTACGTCCCGCAGGGCCACACCGCGTACTTCGCCTACACGCTGCGCCAGTTCGTGCTGATGGGGCGTACGGCGCGGGTTGGCGCCTTCGCGGTTCCCGGCGCGGCGGACCGGCGCGTCGCAGACCATGCGCTGGAATCGCTCGGCATCGCCGCCCTCGCGGACCGCCCGATCAACGAAGTTTCCGGCGGGGAGCGACAGCTCGCCCTGGTCGCGCGCGCGCTCGCCCAGGAGCCGCGCCTGCTCGTCATGGACGAGCCGACGGCGAGCCTCGACTTCGGCAACCAGGTGCGCGTGCTGGAGCGCATCCACGCGCTGGCCTCGTCCGGCATCGCGATCCTCTTCTCTTCGCACGACCCCGACCACGCCTTCCTCGGCGCGCAACGCGCGCTCCTCCTCGGCGAAGGACGCGTCCTGCACGCCGGCGCGCCCCGCGACGTGGTGCGGGCAGATACCCTGCAGCAGCTCTACGGCGTACCGGTCGAGGTGGTGGCGCTCGCCGGCGGACGGCACGCATGCTTGCCGTCGCTGCGGCGCTGAACTACACTTTCCCGCGAATTTTGTCGGGATGCAGGCTCCCGGCACATCCAAGACGGGGGTCCGTCCAAGCTCTGCGCAACTCTGATTTCGAGGAGAGCGCTATGGACGCGAGCATCACCCCGGCCGCCCTGCGGCAATCCCTTCAATCCTCCCATCCACCGATCGTGGTCGACGTACGCCGGCAGGAACGCTTCTACGAATCGACGGAGCTGGTCGCCGGCGCGCTGCGCTGCGATCCGCTGCGCATCGATGCGCTGAAGAAGCGCTTGCCTCGCACCGCCGAAGTCGTCGTGTACTGCGTCCACGGCCACGAGGTGAGCCAGGATGCGGCTCGCGCGCTCGGCGCGCGCTACCTGGAAGGCGGCCTGGAAGCCTGGAAGAAAGCCGGTGGCGCGCTTCTCGGCAAGCCGGCGCATTCCCAGACCTGCTGGGTCACGCGAGAGAAGCCGAAGATCGATCGCGTCGCCTGTCCCTGGCTGGTACGCCGTTTCGTCGACCCGGACGCCCGCTTCCTCTACGTCCCTGCCGCTGACGTGAAGCGCGTCGCGGCCGAGCAAAACGCCCTGCCGTACGACGTCCCTGATGCGGACCTCTCCCACGCGGGAGAGCGCTGCAGCTTCGACGCCTTCCTCGAGGCGTTCCGGCTGAAGGACCCGGCCCTCGACGCCCTCGCCCGCATCGTGCGCGGCGCGGATACCGGCCGCCTCGACCTCGCGCCGCAGTGCGCCGGACTGCTCGCCGTCTCGCTCGGCCTATCGCGGAACTTTCCGACTGACCTCGAGATGCTGGAGCACGGCATGGTCGTCTACGACGCGCTCTACGCATCCTGTACCCCATGATTCCGTTCGCGGAGGCGCTGAAGGTGTGGCTCAAAATCGGCTGCCTCGGCTTCGGCGGGCCGGCCGGGCAGATCGCGCTCATGCACCGCGTGATCGTCGAAGAGAAGAAATGGGTCGAGGAGGAGCGCTACCTCCACGCGCTCAACTTCTGCATGCTGCTCCCGGGCCCGGAGGCGCAGAAACTGGCGACCTATGTGGGATGGCTGCTGCACGGCGTGCGCGGCGGCCTCGCGGCGGGGATCCTGTTCGTCCTGCCGGGCGCGCTCGTGATGCTGGCGGTCAGCCTGGTCTACGTCCTCGGCCAAGGCCTGCCGGTCGTCGAGGGCGCGCTGTTCGGCATCAAGGCGGCCGTGCTGATGATCGTCGTCGAGGCGCTGCTGCGGATCGGCCGGCGCGCGCTGAAGACGCGCCTGCTGGTCGGGCTCGCCGCGGCGGCGTTCATCGGCATCTTCTTTCTCGACCTTCCCTTTCCCCTGATCGTCGCGGGCGCCGGCGCGATCGGCTTCTTCACGACGCGATACGAGGACGGTGCGGCGCCGGTGCGGACGCCGGGCAGGTGGCGCCAGTTCACCAAGGCGATCGCACTGGGACTCGTGCTGTGGTGGAGCCCGATCGCCCTGGTATTCCTGCTGCTCGGCCCCGCCCACGTTCTAGCCGACGTCGGGCTGTTCTTCTCCAAACTCGCGGTGGTGAGCTTCGGCGGCGCCTACGCCCTGCTCTCCTACATGGCGCAGGAGGCAGTGGAGACCTACCGCTGGATGAGCGCGCCGGAAATGGTGGACGGGCTTGGGCTCGCGGAGACGCTGCCCGGGCCGCTCATCAAGGTGACGCAGTTCGTCGGTTTCCTGGGCGCGTTCCGCGACCCCGAGCCGTTCTCCCCGGTCGCCGCCGCGGTCCTCGGCGCGACGCTGACCACCTGGGTGACCTTCGTGCCACCGATGCTGCTTATCTTCGCCGGCGCGCCGTTCGTGGAGCAGCTCCGGGCCAACAAGCGCTTGTCCGGCGCGCTGAACGCGATCACCGCCGCGGTCGTCGGCGTGATTCTCAACCTCACGGTCTGGTTCGCCCTCCACGTGCTGTTCGCGGACGTGACGGAGGCGCGCACCGGGGCGCTGCGGTGGTACGCGTTCGATCCGCTCTCGGTCGACCTGAGAGCGCTCGGCCTCGCCCTGCTGGCGGCGCTGCTCGCCTTCCGCTTCCGCCGCGGGCTGGTCGAGCTGATCGCGACGATGGCGGCGCTGGGGATCCTGCTTCGGCTCGGCGGTTGGCTATACTGACGCGCAGCCAGGCTCGAACCCGCTTGCGATGAGGAGCGTATGAAAGGCTACGTCATTGGCGAAGTCGAGGTCCGCGATCCCTCCGCGTACGAGGAGTACCGGAAAGGAGTGCTGGCGACGATCGAGAAGTTCGGCGGTCGCTTTCTCGTTCGCGGGGGCAAGGCGGAGGGCCTCGAGGGAGCGAAGCCCGCGGGGCGCCTGGTCATCCTGGAGTTCCCGTCCTTCGAGCAGGCGGCGAAGTGGTACCGGTCCCCGGAGTATGCGCCTCTGATCCGGATGCGCCAGGGCGCCTCGACGGGGCGCCTCGTCCTGGTCGAAGGCGTCTAGAAACAAAAAAGGGCGCCGCGCGGCGCCCTTTTTTGAGGCGGAGCGGCGGGCTACTTCTTCGCCTTCCCGTCCATCGAGATTCCCTTGTTCTTCTTCCAGTTGGCGACAGCCTTGTCGTGTGCCTTGCCGAGCTCGGCCGCTTCCTTCGCCTTGGCGGCGGCAGCTTTCTCCGCTTCCGCGGTCTTTTCCGCGTCCGTTTTCGCAGGCGCGGGCGGGAGCTTCGCGTTGGCCGCGACGAGAGCGCCGGCGAGCATGCCGGCGGTTAGCACCATCAGGATCTTCTTCATGCTTTCTCCTTCATGTGGGGCGCGCCGGCCGGAACCGCGCCGCCACCGACCCGGGGCTGGCTCGCCTTGACGTCGTTGTACCAGTACTCATGGTGCTCCTTCGCCCACGTCTCGTCGGTATAGCCCTCGCGCATGTTGCCGTAGGCCCCCTCGACCCCGATCGTCCCCATGTAGATGTGACCGAGGGACATCGCGATATAGAGCAACGCGGCCGAGGCGTGCCATACCCAGGCATCCTGCATGGTCGCGCGAGTCTGATCGAAGTTCGGGAACAGGAGAATGAGGCCGCTCCAGCTCACGACCACGCTGAGTGCCACGACCCCGATCCAGAACCAGGCCTTCTCGCCGGCGTTGAAACGCCCCGACGGAATGTGCTTGCCGCGGGCGAAGAACGCCCACGCGCCGGCGAACCACTTGAAGTCGTACGCCTTGGGCAGGTTGTCGCGAACCCACATCAAGACCATCACGAGCACCGACACCATGAAGAACGGTGCGACGAAGTTGTGCAGGTTCTTCGACAGGTTGCCGAGCCAGCCGAACAGGGTATAGCCGATCACGGGCAGGAGGATGAACTTGCCGAAGAGCATGATCAGCCCAGACACGCCGAGAATGCAGAAGCTGATCGCGACCGACCAGTGCACCACGCGCTCAGTCGGAGTGAAGCGCAGGAGCTTGCGGCCGGTCGGCGCGTCGTGGAGCTTGACCGCGCCCTTGGTGAAGTACAGCGCAGCGATGACGATCAGCGCGACCAGGACCAGCCAGCCGCCGTAGAACGTGAGCGGCCCGTTTCGGAACTGCCGCCATGCCTCACCCGCGGTCGACCGGTGCTCCTGGCCGAAGAAGCGCGCCGGAGGCTGGATCAGGACGCCGGTCTCGCGTCCAGGGATGCTGGTGTAGTTGGGCGTGCCCGACTGGACCTCACGCCATACCGGGGCGTTGTTGCCGGGCTGGCTCACCTGGCGCTGCTGCTGCGCCTCTTCGCGGCTGGCCGGGGCGGTATCGTCCTGGGCGGCCTGCTGCGCCGCCGCTACGCCCGCAAGGGCGAGCGACAGGGCAAGGAAAATCATCCTCATCTGCGACTCCTTTCGATCGCCGCTCTACCTATTGGTAGATGCGTTTGTCCTCGTGCTGCCCGAGCTGGCGCGCCTTGATCTGCGTCTCCCAGCTCGCGCGGTCCCCTTTGGTCCACTTGCCGCCGCCCGCAGTGCTCGTCGCAGCCAGCGCAAGCGGGTCGTTGTCCCAGGGCTTGCTGTCGCGCTTGCCTTGGTAGCGCTTCTCGGATTGCTGCTCCACGACCTGTTCGCGCTCCGCGCATGCGCCGAGAGCGAAGGCGGCGATTGCGATGAAGAGGATCTTTTTCATGCTCAGGACTTGCGCGCCGGCTGTTGCGGAACGGCGCCGGGCTTGCCCGGGCCATACGCCGTGCCCCAGCCCCAGACCTCGGAACCCTTGCCGCGGCGAAGCACACGCTCGCGATACACGTCGGCGATCACGTCGCCGTCGCCCCCCAGCAGCGCCTTGGTGGAGCACATCTCGGCGCACGCGGGAAGCTTTCCCTCGGCGAGACGGTTGCGCCCGTACTTACGGAATTCCGCGTCGCTGCGATCGGCCTCCGGGCCGCCGGCGCAGAACGTGCATTTGTCCATCTTGCCACGCAGCCCGAAGGCGCCGGCCTGCGGGAACTGCGGCGCGCCGAACGGGCAGGCGTAGAAGCAGTAGCCACAGCCGATGCACAGGTCCTTGTCGTGCAGAACGACCCCGTCCTCGGTCTTGTAGAAGCAGTCGACCGGGCACACCGCCATGCAGGGTGCATCCGAGCAGTGCATGCAGGCGACCGAGACGGATTTCTCCGCCCCAACCACGCCGTCATTGATGGTGACGACGCGGCGCCGGTTCACCCCCCATGGCACTTCGTTCTCGTTCTTGCAGGCGGTGACGCAGCCGTTGCACTCGATGCAGCGCTCGGCGTCGCAGAGGAATTTCATTCTCGCCATGACGTTCTCCTTAGGCCTTGGCCACTTGGCACAGCGTGGTCTTGGTTTCCTGCATCATCGTGACTCGGTCGTAGCCGTAAGTCGTGGCGGTATTGACCGCCTCGCCTCTCACGATCGGCGCAGCCCCGTCGGGGTAGTACGGCAACATGTCCTCGCCCTGCCACCACCCCGAGAAGTGGAACGGGATGAAGCAGTGGTCCGGCCCGACGCGCTCGGTGACGAGCGCCTTGACCTTTAGTCGCACCGGTCCTTGCGCGCCCGGGTTGCGCCCCGGGGTGCTGACCCAGACGTACTCGCCGTTGCGGATGCCGCGATCGGCTGCGGCCTTCGGGTGGATCTCGACGAAGTTGTCCTGCATCAGCTCGGCCAGCCACGGGTTGGAGCGCGTCTCCTCCCCGCCGCCTTCGTACTCGACGAGGCGCCCGCTCGTCAGGACCAGCGGGAAGCTCTTGGCCACGCCATCCTTGACCGCCTGCTGCTGCACGGACTTGAACAGCGTCGGAAGCCGCCACAGGACTTTCACGTCATCGTGCGTCGGATACTTCTCGACCAGATCCGGACGCGGGCTGAAGAGCGGCTCGCGGTGCTGCGGAATCCCGTCCGGGAAGTTCCACACCACCGCGCGCGCCTTGGCATTGCCGAAGGGGCTGCAGCCGTGCTTCATCACCACCCGCTGGATGCCACCGGAAAGATCGTTCGCCCAGGTCTTGCCCTCGGCCGCGGCCTTCTCGGCGTCGGTCAGCTCGTCCCACCAGCCCAGTTTCTTCAGCAGGACATGGTCGAACTGCGGATAACCCGTCGTAATTTCGCTGCCCTTCGAGTGGACGCCGTCTTCCGCGAGGAGGTTGACGCCATCCTTCTCCACGCCGAAGAGCGCGCGGAAGGTGTGGCCGCCGTCCATCACATGCTTCGAAGTGTCGTACAGGTTCGGCGTGCCCGGATGCTTGATCGCGGCAGAGCCGTAGCATGGCCACGGCATGCCGAAATAGTCGCCGGTCAAGTCATAGCCGGTCTTGGCATCCTTGCCGCCCTTCGCGCGCAGCGTCTTGACGTCGAAGACATGCATGTTGCGCATGTGCGCCTGGATGCGCTCGGGCGACTGGCCGGTGTAACCGATGGTCCAGGCGCCCTTGTTGGTCTCGTTGCGGGTCACGTCCTCGATCATCGGCTCTTCGCCACCCTTGCCTTTCACGAGACGCAGGTTCTGCTTGCCATCCTTCTTGCCGATGAACTGGTCGCCGAAGCCGAGCTTGACCGCGAGCTGGTACATGATCATGTGGTCGGTGCGCGACTCGAAGACCGGGTCGATCACCTTCTCGCGCCACTGGATCGAGCGGTTCGAGGCCGTGACCGAGCCTTCGCACTCGAGCTGCGTCGCCGCGGGCAGCAGGTAGGCGCCGTCTTTGCGGACCTTCGCGAACATCGCGGCGCTCGCCGAGGGGTACGGATCGATCACGACCATGAGGTCGAGCTTCTTCATCGCCTCGAGCATTTCCGTTCCGCGCGACTGGCTGTTCGGCGCGTGGCCCCAGAAGAACATCATGCGCAGGTTCGGATCCTGATCGACCGCGTCGTTCTTCTCGGTGACGCCATCGATCCAACGCGAGACCGTCATTCCGGGCTTCGCCATCATCGCCTCGGAGGCGTACTGCTTCTTCAGCCAGCCGAGATCGACGTTCCAGACGTTCGCCCAGTGCGCCCAGGATCCGGGTACCGCGACCGGGTAATACCCCGGCAGCGTGTCCGGATTGGGGCCGATGTCCGTCGCGCCCTGCACGTTGTCATGGCCGCGATAGATGTTGCAGCCACCGCCGGAGCGCCCGACGTTGCCGAGCGCGAGCATGAGGATGTTGGAGGCGCGCACGATGCCGTTGGCATTGTTGTGCTGCGTCTGCCCCATCGCCCAGATGATGAAGCCCGGGCGGTTCTCGGCGAGGGTCTTGGCGATGTACTGGATGTCCTCGACCGGCGTGCCGGTGACGGCGGACGCCTGTTCCGGAGACCACTTCTCCATGACTTCCTTCTTCACCGCGTCCATGCCATGGACGCGCGTGCGGATGTACTCCTTGTCTTCCCAGCCATTCTTGAAGATGACGTGGAGCACGCCGAACAGGAGCGGCACGTCGGTGCCGGAACGGAAGCGCACGTACTTGTCGGCCTTCGCCGCGGTGCGCGTGAAGCGCGGGTCGGCGACGATCACCTTCGCGCCGTTCTCCCTGGCATGCAGCGTGTGCAGCATCGACACCGGATGGGCTTCCGCCGCGTTCGAGCCGAGGAACAGCATGCTCTTGGCGTTCTGCTCGTCGTTGTACGAGTTCGTCATCGCCCCATAGCCCCAGGTCTGGGCGACGCCGGCGACGGTCGTCGAGTGGCAGATGCGAGCCTGGTGGTCGGTGTTGTTGGTGCCCCAGAAGCGGACCCACTTGCAAAGCAGTTCAGATTGCTCGTTGTTGTGCTTGGACGAGCCGACGACGAATAGCGAATCGGGGCCGCTCTGCTTGCGGATCTCGAGCATCTTCTTCGAGATCTCGTCGTAGGCTTGGTCCCAGGAAACGCGCTTCCACTTCCCGCCCTCGAGCTTCATCGGATACTTCAGGCGGTGCGAGTCGTGCAGGATGCCGTGCTCCCGGATCGAGGCGCCCTTGGCGCAGTGCGCGCCGAGATTGATGGGCGAGTCGAACACCGGCTCCTGGCGGATCCAGACGCCATTCTGCACCACCGCATCGATCGCGCAGCCGACCGAGCAATGCGTGCAGACGGTCCGCTTGACCTCGATCTTGCCGTCGTTGGCCTCGGCCTTCGCTTCCGCGGTGCCGATCATGCTGAAGGGCAGCTGCGAGGCGACGGCACCTGCGCCGAGCGTCACGCCCGAGCGCTTGAGGAAGCCGCGGCGATCCATCGTCTTCGCGAGGGCACCGGAGAGTCCGCGGGACAGGCGTGACTGGGCGACCGCTTGGCCGGATGCTTTGCGGGTCAGAAGCATGTGGGGCTCCTTAAACCTTGGTGGTGCGGTAGTAGTTGTTGATGTGCTCGGAGGCGTGATAGCCGCGCGTCGCGCGTTTTCCGCCATCCGCAGCGGGCTTTCCAGAGGTGGGGGATTTCGCGACGATTGCGGCGGCAGTCGCCGCGCCGCCAGCCCCGACAGTGATGAGGAAGTTGCGCCGGGAAAGGCGCTTCGCACGCTCGTTCATACCCGCCTCCTTCTAATAATTTTGTGTACTACGCGCACGATTCTAGAGCATTTCAAATGCCGAATGCTCAATAAGAAAGAATCGGTTAGCGAAATGTCCGACTGTCTTGTAGAACGCAGTCGCATCGGAGTCCCGTATTGCGGCGCACAAAGGTTCGACGGCAGGCAGCAGCCATTTCTCAAAGAATCGTTTCTGTTCCTCAAGATCCCGCTTTTGCTCCGCAACAAGATGACGCATCACTTCGCAAAGCGCGGCGATGTGGTCTTCGGGCTCGCTCACCTCGTCGCGGCGTCCCAACCCCAGCGCTCTCAGTTCTCCCCGCAGGTCGGCGAGGGGAGCTTCATTCGAGTACCGGATGGTGTAGGCGCTCGTATAGAGCGTTACCGGCGCCTTGCCGGTGCCGATGAATGCGGTCTCGAACTCCTCCCGGACCGCCTCCGGGTCCGCTTCGGCGCACGCGCGGGAAAGCGCCTGCCACGCCGCCCCGATCCCCTCTTCGCCGTCATCGGTGTCGAATTCGTCTCCTGCGGACGCGATGGCCTGGAGCAGGTTCGCGTCCGGCGGCGCGTAGAAGAGCCGCGCGAGCAACCCATAGAAGTTGGCGCGCGCAACCTCCTCGGGAGGCAGTGTCAGCGCGAACTGCATCGGGACCGCATCGCTCATTTCTTGTAGTCGAAGATCGTCGCTTCGCCCTTGTTGTCCATCATGTCGACGACGCGGCAGTCGCCGCACATCTGCAGGCGCCGCGTGCCTCCCGCGAACATCGAATGCGCGCCGAGCCTGCCCATCATGTTCTCCACCATCTGCCGCGTGCCGAAAGGCTTACCGCAGCGCACGCAGTTGAACGGCTCTGCTTCGTTGAGGACCACCGCCTCCTTCGCCGGCGCGCCGAGCAGCAGGCGCGGCAGGAGGGTGATCGCGTCCTCGGGACAGGTATCGGCGCAAAGGCCGCACTGCACGCAATTCCGCTCGATAAAGCGCAGCGCCGGCGTCTCGGTCGCATCGATGAGCGCCGACTCCGGACACGCCCCGATGCAGGCCTTGCAAAGCGTGCAGGCGGACTTGTTGACCTGCAGCGTACCGAAAGGGGCGCCTGCCGGAAGAGCGATCACGTCCTTCTTCTGCGGCGCGAAGCGCGCCAGATGGTCGAGCGCGAAGTCCAGCGTCGTGCGCTTCTCCGGAGAGAAATTGAACGTCGCGGGCTTCTCTACGCCCGTCGCCGCCTCGATCTTCCAGACACCGTCGACCTCGCTCAAGGCGGAAAAATGCGTACCGGCATAGCCGAGCGCGGAAACGATCGTTTGCGCGTAGCCCATCTGCCGTTTCGTTGCTTCGACGTAAGAGGGCGAAACCGCGTCGCTGGAAAGAATCACAACCTGGCTCGCGCCGTAGGCGAGCGCTCCGAGCAGCGTATCCATGCCGATCGCAGCGACGTGGAACACTTCGACCGGGATCACACGGGACGGCAGGCCTTTCCCTTTCCGCGCCAGCGCCAGGATCGCCTTGCGCCCCTCGCTTGCATCGTGGAAGAGGATGCAAGCGTCCTTTCCACCTGCTTCGTGGTACGTCGAAAGCAGCCTCTTCAGTCGCATGCCGAGATCCGGTGCCTTCGGGTACGCGTAGCTCATTGCGCCCGACGGACAGACCGTCGCGCACCCGCCGCACCCGGCGCAAAGATGCGGCTCCACCCGGACATGGTCGCCATCCGCCTGGATGGCGCCGGTTGAGCAGACCTCGATGCACTGATTGCAGCCCGAGCGGCCGGAACGGCTGTGCGCGCAGATCTTCGCGTTATAGCTGAAGAACTTCGGTTTCTCGAACTCACCGACCAGCGCCGACAGCGCTCGCGCGGCGAGCGCCTGCTCGAGCGGATCGTCGCCCGGCGCGAAGTAGCCCTGGGGCGCCTCGCGGCCGCGGACCAGCGGCTCGCGGGAGAGGTCGAGGACCAGGTCGAACGCCTCCCGGCGTTGCGTCTCGGCGCGCGAAAAGTCGATCGCGCCGATGGCGCCGCACGCCTTCACGCAGGCCCGGTGCGACTTGCATTTCGCGAGATCGATCTGGTAGCTGAAGTCGATCGCGTTTTCGGGGCACGAACGCACGCACGCGTTGCAGCGCGTGCACAGTTCCAGGTCGATGGGGTTCTGCTGGCGCCATTCGACCTCGAAGGCACCGAGCCAGCCCGACAGGCCGGTGACCGCGCCGGACCAGACAGGATAGTTGCGCTCGTAGGGCAGCTCTCCCCCGCCGCTCGTCAGCAGGACCGACACCTCGAGCTGGCCGCTCAGGCGCTCGGCCCAGTCGAGAGCGGCCGCGCCCGGTCCGATGATCAGCACCTGGCCGGCCGACTTGAATTCGACCGCGGGCGCGGGCGCGGGCTCCGGCAGCGCCGCCATCGCGATGAGCGCGGCGAGCTTGGGCGTGGACGACGTCGCCTCAGCGGACCAGCCGCCGGCCTCGCGGACGTTGACGAACTTCAGGTTCGCCCGCGAGCCGCCGGCTTCCGCCAGCTCGCCGAAGAGCGCCGCTTCCTGCGTGCAGGCGACGATGACGTCCGACTCGCCGAGGGCGGCCTGGAACGCGCCGGCGTCCTTGCGGCAAAGCTCATGGTGGACGGCGATCGGCGCACCGGTTTTCAACGCGGCGGCGAGCGCCTTCGCGTCGAGCGCGACGGTGCGATTGCAGCTGCAGACTTTAAGCGTCTTTCCTTCCAGGCT
Source organism: Burkholderiales bacterium (assembly GCA_035549805.1). Taxonomy (GTDB): domain Bacteria; phylum Pseudomonadota; class Gammaproteobacteria; order Burkholderiales; family SG8-39; genus SCGC-AG-212-J23. Next base: position 3,148 of record DASZQH010000254.1, on the reverse strand, counting down.
CATCCGGTTCCGTTTCTTGCGTTTCCTGCGTGACCTGCGGGGACGGCGCTTCCGGCGCGGGCTGCGCCTGCGCCGCTTCTTCGGCCTCGAGCTTCAGCCGTTCCTCGTCCGAAAGAAGATGCATGCGGGCCTGGTTCAGATGCTTGAGAAGTTCGGCGCTGATGGGCTCGCCGCCCGTCCAGTCGCCGGAATAAGCCTCGTTCAGGTCCTCGACGTTGAAATGCGGATCGGCAAAAAGCTTCTTCAGCGCCACCCGGCGCAGGGAGTCCTGGACCTTGGGATGCATGAAGGCGCTGAAGTCCGACTGGGGCGTCAGGGTTTCCATCGGCGGCAGCGGCGGAGGGACATCCTCGCCCTTCGCCTCGACCAGGACGGCTTCGTTCTTCTTCTCCTGGACCTTCTTTTCTTCCTCGCGCTTCAGCCGGGACCAGCGGCCGAGGAAGCCTTCTTCGCCAGCCGCGCTCATCGGCGGTCCCGCGGATGCTGGAACGAACGGGGCTTGATGCGCTTCTTGGGCTGCGGCTTGTAGTTCTGCTCCACGTAGGCCCCGACCCAGGCGAAGATGTCTTCGGTCATGTCGACGCCGTCGATGGAGTGCCCCCCGTCCATCCACCGGCCGGCCTCCTCGGAGCTCGCCGTCACGTCGATCGGCAGGCCGCGTTCCTCGTCCATGCGCCACATCACGAACACCTTGGGATGCGGCGCGGAGCAGTTCAGGTAGTACCCCTCCGCCTCGTCCCGGTGAAGCACGATCCTGAACCCGGGATGCAGCCATTGCGCAATGCTCGCGTCGGCGTTCAGCGCGCGCGGCTCGCTCCCTTGCGCATCGGGGCCGGTGACGACGCCTAGGGGCTCCCACACGCAGTCCGTCCAGCGACTTTGAACCGCTCGACGCTGCATGACGACGCCCACGGGGAGGAATGGCTTTTCCACGCGGCGTGACTATACCTCCGATCGGACCAGTCCTTCGCCGCGGGTCCGCGCTTTGCAGCGTCGCAGTACCACCATCAATGGAGTGAACGAAATGTCAACGAGAATTCTTATCGTCGCGGCTGCAGTCGCGGCACTTGCCGCGTGCGACAAAAGCGCCGACGAACGCGCGCGCGACACGTCGAAGGTCGATCCCTCCGCCACCACCGGCGCGTCGCAGATTCCGACCACGCCCGCCAACCTGCCCAAGCCGGCGACTCAGGACGAGAAGCGGGAGGGCGCGAACCCCGTGCAGGGCCAGGTGGATCCCAAGGAACGCGAGCAGCGCAAGGACTTCCAGCAGAAAGGCGACGCGGCGGGGCCCTCGGCCGCGGATACGACGCCGAGAAAATAGATCACGCCGCTGCCGGGCGCATGCGCTTTGCGCTATGATTTTTCAGCAGAAAACATCATGGCGCACAAGGTCATTCCGATCGGCGTGGCAGCACAGGCCGCACGCGCTCCCGCTGCACGATTCGCGGGAGGCGAGCTCGCGGATACGCGCGGTCGCCCCATGCGGGATCTGCGCATCTCGGTCACCGACCGCTGCAACTTCCGCTGCGTGTATTGCATGCCGCGCGAGGTTTTCGACGCCGACCACAAGTTCCTGCCGCATGAAGCGATCCTGAGCTTCGAGGAAATCGCACGCCTGGCGCGAGTGTTTGCCGGCCTGGGCGTGGAGAAGATCCGCCTGACGGGAGGGGAACCCCTGGTGCGCCGGGACCTGTCGCGGCTCGTCGGCATGCTCGCGGAACTGGATGTAGAAATTACACTGACGACGAACGGGTCTTTGCTGGCGAAGCAGGCTCGCGCGCTGAAGGCCGCGGGCCTCGATCGCGTCACCGTCAGCCTCGATTCCCTCGACGATCGCACGTTCCGCGCCATGAACGACGCGGACTATCCGGTCGCCAAGGTGATCGACGCCATCGAGGTCGCCGCGGCGGAAGGCCTCGGCCCGGTGAAGATCAACATGGTGGTGAAGCGCGGCGTCAACGACAGCGAGGTCGTGCGCATGGCCGAGCGCTGGAAAGGCACCGGCCAGATCGTGCGCTTCATCGAGTACATGGATGTGGGGAGCACGAACGGCTGGCGCATGGACGACGTCGTCCCCTCGGCGGAGATCGTGCAGCGCATCTCGGAGCGCTCGCCGCTCGTGCCGGCCGGCGCCAACTACGCCGGCGAAGTCGCCGAACGCTGGCGCTACGCCGACGGCTCGGGAGAGATCGGCGTCATCTCTTCGGTTACGCAAGCGTTCTGCTCGACCTGCACCCGCATGCGCCTTTCCACCGAAGGCTCGCTCTTCACCTGCCTGTTCGGGCAGCACGGCTTCGACCTCAAGGCGTTGCTTCGCGGCGGTGCCGACGACGAGCGGTTGCGCGACGAGATCGCGGCGCTCTGGCAGCGGCGCGCGGACCGGTATTCGGAGATCCGCACCGCCGAGACCGCGAAACAGCGCAAAGTCGAGATGTCCTACATCGGTGGCTAGGCCCCGGCTGACCGACGCGGCGCGCCCCGCCACGTTCGACGTGGAGGCGTACAACGAGCGCGGCGAGATGGTGCCGACGGCAATCGCCGGCGAGCATCCCCTCACCGTGTATCTCGACAAGCGCGAGATCGTCACCCTCATGACGCTCGGCCACGCGCCCGAGGCGCTCGTGGTCGGCTACCTGCGCAACCAGCGCCTCGTGGATGCCGTGGGCGACATCGAGGCCGTGCAGGTCGACTGGGAGACCGGTTCGGCGGCGGTCACGACGCGCAAGGCGAAGAACATCGACGCGCAGATGGGGAGGCGCACCGTCACCACCGGCTGCGGCCAGGGAACGGTGTTCGGCGACCTGATGGAGGACGTCGAGAAGATCCAGCTTCCGAGGGACGCCCGCCTCACCGACGAGAAGCTCTTCGTGCTTCTCGACAAGGTGCGCAAGCACGAGACGATCTACAAGCAGGCGGGCGCCGTGCACGGCTGCGCGCTCGCGAGCACCGAGGGCGAGATCCTGATGTTCGTCGAGGACGTCGGGCGCCACAACGCGGTGGACGCCATCGCCGGGTTCATGTGGCTCGACGGCATCGACGGCGCGGACAAGGTCTTCTACACGACGGGACGGCTCACGTCGGAGATGGTCATCAAGTGCGCGCAGATGCGCATCCCGTTCCTGGTCTCGCGCTCGGGCCTCACCCA
>DASZQH010000253.1:0-14493 GCA_035549805.1 Burkholderiales bacterium | reverse complement strand
CTGCAGATCCCCGAGCTGCGCGGCTGGAAGGTGAACGCGGGCGCGCGCGGCAGCGGCGCGATCGGCCTCACCAACCGCGTCCTGGCGGCGAACCTCATGGACCGCGAGGACATCGAGCGCAGCAACCTCGAGGACACCGACGCGGTGGTGGCCCTCCTCGCCGGCAAGCTCGACGCCCTGGTCCTCGTCTCGGCGCCGGAATCCTCGCTCGTGCAGATGCTGCTGCAGACCCCCGGCGTGCGCCTCTACGAGTTCGCCCAGGCCGAGGCGTACTCGCGCCGGTACAAGTTCATCAGCCCGGTGATCCTGCCGAAGGGCGTGGTCGACATCTCGCGCGACGTCCCGCCGCGCGACCTGACGATGATCGCCACCACCACCTCGCTGGTCGCGCGCGAGGACACGCACCCGGCGCTCATCCAGCTCTTCGTCCAGGCGGCGAGCCGCATCCACAGCGGCCCGGGGTGGATCGTCGAATCCGGCCAGTTCCCGACGCCGCAGAAGAGCGAGTACGCCGTGGCGAAGGAAGCCGAGCGCTTCTACCGCACCGGGCCGCCCTTCCTGCAGCGCTACCTGCCGTTCTGGGCCGCGAACCTGGTCGACCGGATGTGGGTCGCCCTCTTCTCCATCATCGCGATCCTCATCCCGCTGTCGCGCATCCTGCCGCCGCTCTACCAGTTCCGCGTGCGCTCGCGCGTGTTCCGCTGGTACCGCCAGCTGCGCCAGGTCGAGGACCGCCACGAGAAGGGCAAGGCCCCGGCGCCCGAGCTGCTGGAGGAGCTCGACCGGCTGGAAGCCAAGGCGGCGCGCATCGTCGTGCCGCTTTCCTACGCCGACGAGCTGTACGCCTTGCGGCAGAACATCGACCTGGTGCGCGAGCGGCTGCGCAAGACGGTCTGATCTACCGGCCCCCTGAGAAGGGGGCAGCGAACGAAGTGAGCGGGGGTTGGTTTTCAGAAAGCAACCCTCCGCTCGCTAGAACCGCTCGCTTCCCCCTTCACAGGGGGGGCGGCGCGGAATTCGGTAGCTGTCCCCGATTCGGGAGACGACAGGGGCGGCCCGGAGTTCGGTAGCTGTCCCCGATCGGTGCGGGGTTGGTTGCCGGCCCCCTGACAAGGGGGCAGCGAACGAAGTGAGCCGGGGGTTGGTTTTTCGTTGTATATAAACCCCCCGTTCGCTTTCAGCTCACGACCCCCTTGTCAGGGGGTCGACAACCGACAAGGACTCCCATGGATTTCAAGCCTCTCGGAAAAACCGGCGTGCAGGTTTCGGAGCTGTGCTTCGGCACGATGTCCTTCGGCGGCGATGCCGACGAGGCGGAGTCGGCGAAGATGTACAAGGCGTGCCGCGACGCGGGCATCAACTTCTTCGACACCGCCGACCAGTACGCGAAGACCAGGTCCGAGCAGATCCTCGGCCGCCTGATGCAGGGCGAGCGCGAGAACCTGGTCATCGCCACCAAGTGCTTCAACCCGATGAGCGACGACGTGAACGCGCGCGGCACCTCGCGCCGGCACGTCACGCGTGCCATCGAGGCGAGCCTGAAGCGGCTGAACACCGACCGCGTCGACATCCTGTACCTGCACCAGTTCGACGTGCGCACGCCGATCGAGGAGCAGATGCGCGGGCTCGAGGACCTGGTCCGCTCGGGCAAGGTGGTCTATCCGGCGGTGAGCAACTATGCCGCCTGGCAGGTGGAGAAGGCGCTCGGCATCCAGGAGCGGCTCGGCTGGGCGCGCCTGCAGGCGCTGCAGCCGATGTACAACCTGGTGAAGCGCCAGGCCGAGGTGGAGATCCTTCCCATGGCGCAGGCGAACGGCGTCTCGGTGTTCCCGTATAGCCCGGCGGGCGGCGGCCTTCTGTCGGGAAAATACGTAGAAAAACAGGCTCAAGGAAGAATTGCGGACAACAAGCAATACGCCGCGCGCTACGGCGAGGAGTGGATGCATGAGGTGGCGGGCAAGTTCACCGCCTACTGCAAGGCGAAGGGCTGGCACCCGGTGTCGGCGGCCGTCGCCTGGGTCGGATCGCATTCCGCCGTGACGGCGCCGATCATCGGCGCGCGCAACGCCACCCAGCTCCAGGCGTCGCTCGACTCGGTGAAGATCCGCCTCTCGCCCGAGATACGGGCCGAGATGGCCGCCTTGTCGCGCACCCCGCCTCCGGCGACAGACCGTTTGGAGGAGCAGAAGAAATAGGGCACGCAGTTTGCAAGCCTCGCCGGCATGATGAGGCTGAAGGCGTTCCTGTCGCTGCTCAAGGAGGCTGCGGGATCGTGGTCCGAGGACCGGGCGCCCAGCATGGGCGCCGCGATCTCCTACTACTCGGTCTTCTCCCTCGCCCCGCTGCTCGTCATCGTCATCGCGGTGGCCGGCTTCTTCTTCGAGGCGAGCCAGGTCCAGGGCGCGGTCGCGGCCCAGATCTCCTCCCTGATGGGCGACGACGCCGCCAAGGCCGTCGACGAGATGCTGAAGCACGCACAGGAGCCGAAGACCGGCGGCCTGGCGGCGCTCCTCAGCCTCTTCGTGCTGATCGTCGGCGCCACGACCGTGCTCGCCGAGCTGCAGGCCGCGCTCGACCGTATCTGGCGCATCCCGGAGTCGGAAAAGCCGCGCGGCAACGCGATCTGGCTGTGGATCCGCACCCGGCTCCTCACCTTCAGCCTGGTGCTCGCCATGGCCTTCCTCATGATCGTCTCGCTCGTCTTCAGCGCGGCGCTCTCGACCCTCGGCAAGTGGTGGAGCCCGATGCTCGGCAACTGGGAGGCGGTGGTGCACCTGGCCGACCTCGGCATCAGCTTCGTCCTGCTCACCGCGGCGTTCGCGGTGATTTACAAGTTCATGCCGAGCACGCACATCCCGTGGCGAGACGTCTGGGTCGGCGCGGCGGTGACCTCCGTACTGTTCACCGTCGGCAAGTGGGCGATCGGCCTCTACCTCGGCAAGAGCGACGTCGCCTCCGGCTTCGGCCTGTTCGGCTCGCTCGCCCTGCTGATGGTCTGGGTGTACTACTCGGCGCAGATCTTCCTCTTCGGCGCCGAGTTCACCTGGGTCTATGCCAGCCGGTACGGCTCGCGCGCCGTCGTGGGAAACCCGGCGAAGGAGCCGCCGGTGCTGCGCCCCACCCTCGCGGCCAACGACCCGGCGCCCGGCGAGCGGCCCTCGCGGAAGGCCCCGGCGTTGCGCCGCACCCTGCCCGGCTTTCTGGTCGGCGGCGCGTTCCTGGCCGGCGCGGTCCTCGCGAAGCTCGCGCCCTCGGGCGTGAAGCTACTGCGCCGGAAGGTGCTGCCGCACTAACCCCGGCCGCGGGATCGGCGCCACCGCCCCGTAGCCGGTCGTGGCGAGCGCCGCCGCCACGTTGGCATAGCGCGCCGCGGTGAACACGTCGTCGCCCGCCGCGAGCCGCGCCAGCGCCGCGCCGCAGAAGCAGTCTCCCGCGCCCGTCGCGTCCACGCTCTTCACCTTGATGCCGCGGATCCACTCGCGAGTGGAGACGTTGCTCACCATCACCCCGTCGGCGCCGAGCTTGAGGAACACGTGCACGGCGCCGAGGCGATGCGCCCAGTCGACGATGGCGTCCCGGTCCTTCAGCCCGCTCAGCGCCTCCGCGTCTTCGAGGCTGGGGAAGAAGTAGTCCGCCAGCTTCGCCGCCGCCGCGATGCCTTTGCGCGCCTCCTCGATGGGCCACAGGCGCAGCCGCAGGTTCGAGTCGAACGAGACTTTCGCCCCCGCCTTCTTCGCCTTCTCGAACGCCGCGAGCACCGTCTGGCCCGCGGAGGGCGAGATCGCCATGCTGATCCCCGAGGCGTGCACGAACCGGGCGTTGAGCGCCGGCAGGTCCTCGGGGCGCATGCGGCTCGCCGCGGAGCCGGCGCGCAGGTAGGAGAACTGGTGCCCCTGCGGCCCGTGCTGCACGAAATACACGGCCGTGAACGCGGCGGGATCCTTCTGCACGCGCGACACGTCGACGCCTTCCTCCTGCCAGAGCTTGAGGAACATGCGCCCGAACTCGTCGTCGCCCAGGCGCGTGAAGTACGCCGTGCGCGCCCCCTGCCGCGCCGCGGCGATGATCATGTTCGAGCTGTCGCCACCGAAGCCCTGCAGGTAATGCGGCTCGCCGGGCTTCGTCTGGTTGAACTCGATCATCGGCTCGCCGATCGCGAGGATGTCGGTCATGCGTAGTGCTTCCCCTTGTAGCGGGCGGCGTGGGAGCGCACTTCGTCCAGGTTGCCCTTCTTCAAGGCGGAAAGGGGAACGATCGCGTTCCCGACCCCGACGATCGATGCGCCGGCGGCCAGGAACTCGCCCATGTTCTCCAAGGTGACCCCGCCGGTCGGGCACAGCTGCACGTGCGGAAAGACCGACTTCAGGTGCTTCACGTGCGCCGGCCCGCCGCTCGAGGCCGGGAACACCTTCACGATGTCCGCGCCCTCGCGATGCGCCGCCATCACCTCGCTCGGCGTGAACGCGCCGATCAGCGCCGCGCGGCCGGCGTCGTGCGCGACCTTTGCGAGGTCCCTGCAGACATACGGGGACACGACGAACTTCGCCCCCGCGTTGATGCACCCCTCCCCCGTCACCGCATCGAGGACCGTCCCCGCCCCGATCACCAGCTTCTTCTCTTTTGAAAGCTCGGCAATCAGCGGGACGGCGCCTGGCGTCGTCAAAGTTACCTCGATGCAGCGGAAGCCGACGTCGACCAGGCATCGGATCGCCCTGAGAGAAAGCTCCGCGCTATCGAAGCGCAGGACGGGGACGACTCTCTCGGCGATGAGATGGTCGCGAATCTGCTCTCGGGTCATGGAGCGGCCATTCTATTTCCAGAAACCGGAAAACAGGGACAGACCACGTTTTCCGGTGCCTCGCGCCGCGCGGAGGAAAACGTGGTCTGTCCCTGTTTTCGTTTTGATCCGGCCTACTTCAGCGCCTTGTACTTGATGCGGTGCGGGCGGGCGGCTTCCTCGCCGAGGCGCTTCCTCTTGTCGGCCTCGTACTCCTGGTAGTTGCCGGGGAAGAACACCACCTGCGACTCGTCCTCGAAGGAGAGGATGTGGGTGGCGACGCGGTCGAGGAACCAGCGGTCGTGCGAGATGACGAGCGCGCTGCCGGCGAACTCGAGGAGCGCCTCCTCGAGCGCGCGCAGCGTCTCGACGTCGAGGTCGTTCGACGGCTCGTCGAGGAGCAGCACGTTGGCGCCGGACATGAGCATCTTCGCGAGATGCAGCCGCCCGCGCTCGCCGCCGGAGAGCTCGCCGACGCGCTTCTGCTGGTCGGAGCCGCGGAAGTTGAAGCGCGCGAGGTAGGAGCGCGCGGGCATCTGGAACTTGCCCACCGTGATGAGGTCGTTGCCGCCCGAGATCTCCTCGAACACCGTCTTGTCGCCCTGCAGCGTGTCGCGCGACTGGTCGACGTGGCCGAGCTTCACCGTCTTGCCGATCTTCACCGTGCCGCTGTCGGGCTTCTCCTTCCCGGTGATCAGCTTGAACAGCGTCGACTTGCCGGCGCCGTTCGGCCCGATGATGCCGACGATCGCCCCCGGCGGCACCGAGAAGGACAGCTTGTCGATCAGCAGCCGGTCCTTGTAGCCCTTCGAGACGTCCTTCAGCTCGATCACCTCGTTGCCCAGGCGCTCGGCGACGGGGATGAAGATTTCCTGCGTTTCATTCCGCGTCTGGTAGTCCTGGTTCGACAGCTCCTCGAAGCGCGCGAGGCGGGCCTTCGACTTCGTGCCGCGCCCCTTGGGGTTCTGCCGCACCCACTCCAGCTCGTGCTGCATCGCCTTGATGCGCGCCTGCTCCTGGCTCGCCTCCACCTGCAGGCGCTTCTCCTTCTGCTCGAGCCAGCTCGAGTAGTTCCCTTCCCAGGGAATGCCCATGCCGCGGTCGAGCTCGAGGATCCAGCCGGCGGCGTTGTCGAGGAAGTAGCGGTCGTGCGTGACGGCGACCACGGTGCCCGGGAAGCGCTGCAGGAACTGCTCGAGCCACTCCACGCTCTCCGCGTCGAGGTGGTTGGTCGGCTCGTCCAGCAGCAGGAGATCCGGCTTGGAAAGGAGCAGCCGGCACAGCGCGACGCGGCGCTTCTCCCCGCCGGAGAGCACGTCCACGTTCTGGTCCCACGGCGGCAGGCGCAGCGCGTCGGCCGCGACCTCGAGCTCGTCGGCGCCACCGGCGTTGATCATCGCCTCGAGCTTCGCCTGCTCCTCGGCGAGCTTGTCGAAGTCGGCGTCGGGCTCGGCGTAGGCGGCATAGATCTCCTCGAGGCGCTTCTTGGCCGCGGCGGTCTCGCCCAAGCCGCTTTCCACGGCTTCCCTGACAGTGATGTTTTTTCCAAGGACCGGTTCCTGTGCCAGATAGCCGACCTTGATGTTCGGCATGCGCACGACCTCGCCTTCGTAGTTGTCGTCCACGCCGGCCATGATCTTCAGGAGCGACGACTTGCCGGAGCCGTTCAGGCCGAGCACGCCGATCTTCGCGCCCGGGAAGAAATTGAGGGAGATGTTCTTGAGGATAGTCCGCTTGGGGGGAACGACCTTCGCCACCCTGCGCATCGTGTAAACGTATTGGGCCATACCCCCAATGATAGGGTCGTTCGCAGCGGATTTTCCGATGCGCAGGACCCTCCTCGCCTTTTTCCTCCTCTGTTTCGCCCCCGCCGCCGCCGCGGTCGACGCCGCGACGCTCGAGCTCGGCGAGGGCAACGACCGCACGCACCTGTGGCGCGTCGGCCTGCTGTGGAAGTGGGACAGCCGCTGGTGGGAGCGCGGCGGCTGGCACCTCGGCGGCTACTGGGAGGCGCAGCTCGGCGCCTGGGACAACGGCCACTCGACCAACGACCTGAGCCTCACGCCGGTGCTCCGCTACGAGCGCTCTTCAGGCCGCGTGCGGCCCTACGCGGAGGCGGCGATCGGCTTCCACGTCCTGTCCGACCTGCGCATCAGCCGCCGGCGCTTCTTCAGCACCAACTTCCAGTTCGGGGACCACGTCGGCCTTGGCGTGCGCGCCGGCCGGCACGACCTGGGGATCCGCCTGCAGCACGTCTCCAACGGCGGGATCGCGCGGCCCAACCCCGGCATCAACTTCCTGCTGCTGCGCTACCTGCACCACTTCGACTAGCCGCGTCGACCGCGCGCATGAACGCGGGCGCCTCCGCGCGCAGGCGCTCGTCGGTCATCCGGCCGCTGCGCGTCATGTAGTCGTAGGCGAGGCCGAGCGGGTCGAGCGCCGCCATCCGCGCCGGGAACGTCTCGTACCAGTAAGAGCTGCGGTTCGCCGCCGCGACGATCTTCTCGACCACCGGGCGCCTCTGCCGCTCGAAGTCCTCCAGGCTGTCGGCCCTCGCGAGGGCGATCGCGTCGTCGAAGGCGAGCCGCGTCCCCGAGCCGATGGAGAAATGCCCGGTGCGCAGCGCGTCGCCGATCAGCACCACGTTCCCGGCGATCCAGTTCTCGTTCGCAAGCAGCGGGAAGTTGCGCCACAGCGACTTGTTCGACACGAGCGGCCTGCCGCCGAGGTCGGGCGCGAACACGCGCTCGCAGTAGGCGCGGCTCGCCGCGTCGTCCATGCGGTCCAGGCCCGCGCGGCGCCACGTCGCCTCGTCGCACTCGACGATGAACGTGCTCATCTGCGGGCTGTAGCGGTAGTGGTGCGCCACGAACGCCCCGTCCTCGTTCTCGCGGAAAGTGAGCGTCAGGCACTCGAACGGCTGCGTCGTCCCGTACCAGACGAACTTGTTCGTGAGCACCTCCACCTTCGGGCGGAAGCGCTCCTCCAGCCTCTTCCTCACGAACGAGTTGACCCCGTCCGCGCCGACCACCCAGTCTGCCGGGGGCAAAGCGTCGAGCGCCGTCTGGAAATGTATCGTTACCCCGGCCTTCTCGCACTCCTCGGCCAGGATCTGGATCAGCCGCAGCCTGCCCAGCGCCGAGAAGCCGTTGCCGTCGATGTCGATCGCGACGTCCCGGTGCACGATGCGCTGCATCGGCCAGGACTCCATCGCCGCCGTGAGCCGCGCGTGCATCTGCGGCTCGTCGCGCGCCAGGAACTCCAGCGCCCCGCGCGAGAACACCACCCCGAACCCGAACGTCGCGTCGCGCGGGTTCTGCTCGTACACCGTGATCTCGGCCGCCGGCCGCCGTCGCTTCAGGAGCAGCGAAAAGAACAGTCCGGCGGGCCCGGCGCCGATGACTCCGACTTTCATGCGCGACATTGATACCACAGGGAAAAAGCCCGTCCAGTCTAGATCCAGGACACCACCGAAGGCGTGCCGCGGATCCCCGCCGAATTGCCTCTCCTCCTATGGGCGCGTAAGGTATTACCGTGTAAGTACGACCGCGGCGCGCGTGGGCACCAGGAGGACAAACCGACGTGAACAACGCAAAAAGGGACCGGTTCGATTTCGCAGCTTTCAAGCGGGCATTCGTGACTAAGGATGTCGCGAGCTGGGCGGGCTTCTTCGCGAACAACGCCGAGTGGATCGAGTACAGGCATTCACATCCACCGCACTCGCCACGTCGGATGGTAGGCAAGACGCAGATCGAGGCGTTCCTGTCGCAGGTGAAGGCCAGCAATGTCGTCCTCTCGATCGAGGACGAAGTCGTCGGCCCGACACGGACCGCCTTTCGCGTCTGGTGCACGCTTCCTAACGGCAAACGAATCATTGAGCATGTCATCCTTCACTTCACTGACGGGAAGATCACTCGACAGGTGGACGTCGAAGCATGGGATTAGGGACGCCTGAGATATCGATTCCCCTTCTCGCCTGGCAGCCTGAGGGCTCGCAGATTCAAAGCAGCGTCAGACTCATGCCGGTCTGTGCCTTCTGAGCTCGCACACGCTCGCCATGCGACACAGCGAAAGGCACAGAACTCATCGGACGGGCTGGCTCCGCGCAGCCGTCCTGGGCGCGAACGACGGCATCGTTTCCACTGCCAGCCTCATCCTGGGCGTCGCTGCGGCAGGCGCGGAGACCAAGGGCATCCTGGTGGCGGGCGTCGCCGGCCTCGTCGCCGGCGCCATGTCGATGGCTGCGGGCGAATACGTCTCGGTTAGCTCGCAGGCCGATACCGAGCGCGCGGATCTGGCGCGGGAGAGCAAGGAGCTGGCCGCGAATCCGGCGCAGGAGCATGCGGAGCTCATGGCCATCTATGCCAAGCGGGGACTGGATGCGCCCCTGGCGTCGAGCGTTGCCACCCAACTGATGCAGCACGACGCGCTCGGCGCGCATGCGCGGGACGAGCTGGGCATATCGGACACGCTCGCCGCGAAGCCGGCGCAGGCCGCGCTGGCCTCGGCGGGGACGTTCGCGCTGGGCGCGGCGCTTCCTCTTCTGATGGTTCTCCTGCTTCCGGCTTCCCTGCTCATGTGGGGTCTCGCCGGCAGCTCGCTCGTCTTTCTTGCCCTGCTCGGCCTTCTGGCCGCGCGCGCGGGTGGCGCCCCCGTGGTCGCGTCCGTAACGCGGGTCACGTTCTGGGGCGCCCTGGCGATGGCGTTGACCGCCGGCGTAGGAGCCCTCTTCGGCGTGAGCGCTTGAAATCCGGAATCGGACCATGAGTCGCCGCACGTGCCTCCGCGCCGCCCTCCTCGTCTTCGGGATCGTCGCCCTGCTCCTGTACCCGCTCATGCTGGCGTGGCCTTCCGGCTGGGCGTGGACGCCGGCGCAGGGCGAGTACGAGCAGATGATGATCGGGATCTACGCGACGCTGGGCGCGTTCCTCGTCTGGGCCTCGCGGGAGCCGGAGGCGCATCTCAGCCTCATCTGGTTCACGGTGTGGTCCAGCGCGGTCCACGGCGGCATCATGGCGGTCCAGGCCATCGCCGATCCCACCGAGCGAGGCCACCTGACGGGGGACGTTCCGGCCTTGTTCATCGTCGCGATCGTGCTCGCCATCCTGACGCCGCGCCGCGCGCGGGGGACCGCATGATCAGGCTCGTCCTGGCGGTCCTGCTTTCGCTGGCCGGCGCCGCGTCGGCCGACACGCAGGGAAAGATCCAGCCCGACCCGGCCAGCCCGTGCGGCGACGGCGACTTCAAGCGGCACGAGCTGTGCTTCGGAACCCCGAAGGACGGGATCGCTCGCGCGGAATACCTCTCGGAGCCCTTCTACGCCGTCATCCTCAAGACCGCCGAGCGGTGCGCCATCGCCGAGGAGGAACGCCTCCAGGCCCAGGCGCTGTTTCCGCGCGACAAGGTCTTCTCGATGCGCTTCCAGTGCGACGACGACATCGAGGAGAAGATCAGCTATACGAACGTCAACGACAGGTTCGGCTTCCTCGCCGTCTACGCGGGACGCACGGCGAAGGAAGCGAACGTCCGGCTGGCGGAGGTGAAGGCCACGGGCCGGTTTCCCGGCGCCAACGTCCGCCGGATGCAGGCCCGGCTGGTCTATCCCTGAGGCTCGAGCCTGAGCAGCGCCCCGGCGCTCTCGTCGAGCAGGTAGAGCAAGCCGTCGGGCCCGGCGCGCACGTCGCGGATGCGCCCGACGACGCCCTTCAGCAGGCGCTCCTCCTTCACCATCTTCTCGCCGTCGAAGCGCAGCCGCACGAGCATCTGGTCGCGCAGCGCGCCGACGAAGAGGTCGCCCTGCCACTTCGGGAACCTGTCGCCCGTGTAGAAGGCCATGCCGGAGGGCGCGATGGAGGGCACCCAGTAGTGCAGCGGCTGTTCCATGCCCGCCTTGCGCGAGCCCTCGCCGATGCGCGTGCCGAGGCCGTAGTTCACCCCGTAGGTGATGACCGGCCAGCCGTAGTTGCGCCCGGCGCGGATGACGTTGACCTCGTCGCCGCCCTGCGGGCCGTGCTCGTGCGTCCACAGCTCGCCGGTCTTCGGGTGGAGCGCCGCGCCCTGCATGTTGCGGTTGCCGAGCGTGAACTTCTCCGGCTTCCAGCCGTCCTTGCCGGCGAACGGGTTGTCCTTCGGCACGCGGCCGTCGTCGTGCAGGCGGATCACCGAGCCCGCGTGGTCGTCGGGGCGCTGCGCGCGGCGCATCTCGCCGCGGTCGCCGAGCGTGAGGTACACGAACCCGGCGCGGTCGAAGACGATCCGCCCGCCGAAGTGGTTGCCGCTCGTGCCCTTCGGCGACTGGCGGAAGAGCACCTGCACATTCTCCAGCCGTTCGCCGGCGAGGCGTCCACGCGCGAGCTCGGTCCCCACGCCGTCGGCTCCCCGCGCCGCGTACGCGAGGTACACGAGCTGGTTCTGCGCGAACTGCGGGTGCGGCACCACGTCGTGCAGCCCGCCCTGACCGTGCACCGTCACCTCGGGCATCCCCGCGATCGCCTTCGGCTCGAGCTTTCCGTCCTTCACCACGCGCAGCGCGCCGGCCTTCTCGGTCACGAGCATCCGCCCGTCGGGCAGGAACGCGAGCGACCACGGCCGTTCCAGGCCCGCCGCCACGCGCACCAGGCGGAACGCATGCTCTTCGCTTTGGATCGACTGCGCCGCCGCGGCGAGCGGAGCGCACGCCACGACGGCCAGCAGGGCTTTCCAGGTCATCGGCTTCCTTTCACGTTCCCGTTCTGGCTAAGATAGCCCGAAATGATCTCGAGACAATGGCGCGGCCTCGCGAAGTCCGCCTTCGCGGACGCGTATGTAGAGCACCTGCGGACCGAAACGTTCCCGGCGATCCAGAAGCTGCGCGGATTCCTCGGCGCGGAGATCCTGCGGCGGGACGTGCCCGGAGGGGTGGAGTTCCTCGTCGTGACGCGCTGGCTGTCTCTGGCGTCCATCCGCGCCTTCGCGGGCGAGGAAGCCGAAACCGCGGTGGTGCCCGGCAAGGTCCACGACATGATGGTCGACTACGACCGCGTCGTGCGCCACTACGAAGTCGTGGGATGAGGAGACCGGCATGATCCTGGAGCAGGCGACGCTCGACGTGAAGCCGGGCATGGAGAAGGACTTCGAGGCGGCGTTCGCCAAGGCGCAGAAGATCATCGCCGCATCGCCCGGCTATCTCTCGCACGAGTTGCAGCGCTGCATCGAGAAGCCGAGCCGGTATCTCCTGCTCGTGCGCTGGCGCACGCTGGAGGACCACACGGTCGGGTTCCGTCAGTCGGCGCCGTACCAGGAGTGGAAGAAGCTCCTGCACCACTTTTACGAGCCCTTCCCCACCGTCGAGCACTACGAGGCGCCGAAGAAGTAGCTTGCGCTGCGAGCTCGTCATCTTCGACTGCGACGGCGTGCTCGTGGATTCCGAGCCGATCGCTAACCGCGTGCTCTCCGAGCTCCTCGCGGGCTGCGGGCTGCGCCTGGACCCCGACGAGGTGATGCGGCGCTTCGTCGGCAGGACCAAGCGCGGCTGCATCGAGCTCGCGACCGAGCTGCTGGGCGCCCCGCTGCCCGCGAGCTTCGGCGCCGACTGGGATGCCGCGCTTTACGCCGCGTTCCGCGCCGAGCTGCGCGCCGTGGAAGGCGTGACGGAAGCGATCGACGCGCTCGAGGTGCCGTACTGCGTCGCCACGAACAGCTCGCGCGAGCGGCTGGGGATCGCGCTGGAGGCCACCGGGCTCGCGCCTCGCTTCGAGGGACGGCGCTTCAGCGCGGTGGACGTCGCGCGGCCCAAGCCCGCGCCCGATCTCTTCCTGCACGCGGCGGGAACGATGGGCGTGCCGCCGGCGCGCTGCGTCGTGGTCGAGGACACGCCGACCGGCGTTCGTGCCGCGGTCGCCGCGGGCATGACGGTGCTCGGCTTCGCTGCTGCGCCGCACACCGATGCTGCGGCGCTGCAATCGGCCGGCGCGGCGCTCTTCCACCGCATGACCGACCTCATTCCTGCACTTTATCGCATGGCGGGCACGAAACCGGCGTAGATTGGTTCCTGCCATGGGGAACCTGGTCCTGAATGCCCTGCCGGCGGCCGAGCGCGACTGGCTCTCGGCCCGGGCGCAGGACATCCTCGTGAAGCGCCACCAGCTCCTGCACGTGACCGGCGAGAAGCTCGCCTGGCACTACTTCCCGCTCGATTGCCTGCTCGCCGTCTACGGCGTGGCACCGAACGGCGAGACCGCGGAGTACACGATCCTCGCGGCGGAAGGCTTCACCGGCGTGAGCGCGACGCTCGGCGATGCGCGCAGCATCGGCAACGCCATCGTCATCGTCGAAGGAGTGTGCACCCGCGTGTCCGTGTCCGTGCTGCGCGAGGCATGCCAGGCCGGCGGACTGCTGCCGCAGCTCCTGCTGCGCTACGCGTCCATGCGCGCGTTCCATCTTTCGCAGGCAAGCCTGTGCCGGTCGCACCATCCGGTGAACAAGCGGCTCGCGCGCTGGCTGCTGCAGTGCTTCGACCGGTTGCCCGAGCCCGTGCTGCAGCTCACGCACGAGCGCCTGGCCACGGTTCTCGGGGTGCGCCGCGAGGCCGTGAGCCTTGCGCTCCACGAGCTCCACAAGACCAGCGCGATCGCGTCGAGGCGCGGGCAGATCGCGCTGAAGGACCGGGACCGGCTTGAAGCGAGGGCGTGCGAGTGCTACGCGGCGTTCAGCGCGGAGCTGCGAAAGCTGCTCGTCGACGTAGAGGAGCTCGCGCCTTCGAAGGGCTCGCAGGCGAAGTACACCGACGGCGCGTTTTCCTCGAAGCGCCGGTAGACGAGCACCTTGCGCACGGCGCCACTCTTCGCGCGCACCTCGACCCGCACCGGATCCGGCAGCGAGCGATCGAGGAGACGGCGCAGCGCATCCACGGCAGCGGCGGGACCGCCGGCGAGCAGGCTGGCGAGGGTGCGGCCCGAGAGCTCCGCAAGCGAGTAACCGAGAAGCACCTCCCACGCGCCCGTGAGGAGCTCGAAGCGTGCATCTGCATGCAGGCAGGCGAGGCAGACTTCCGACGGCCGCAGCAGCCCGCTGCACGAGACCTGGATCTGGCGGGGATCCTGGATCAAAAGAAGTTTGCGCACGGGCGGGCTCTTAAGGCAAACCGTACGCCCTGTCTTGCACGGGGTCTGTTCGCGCACGAACAATGCAGGTGTCGTGGAACGGAGACGCTACGTCGGCGCGCGAGGCAGCACGCGGACGCTCCAGCCGCGCCGCCCGCGCTGGAACAGCCACGATTCGCGGTAAGTCTCGGTGTGCTGGACCGAAACGCTGAGCGCGCTGCCATCCTTGCCGAGCGACACCGAAGCGGGCCACACGACTCCATAGGTGCAGCGGCGCGCGAGCGGCTTCGCGTCGACGAGGATCGCGCAGGTCTCGCCCGGCCGGCCGTGCTCGGTGACCAGCCGCAAGCCCTTCTGCGCCGGCGCGACCGGCGCCGCCGCGGCCCAGCGCGAAGCCTGCACGCGCGCGACAGCGTCCCGCCAGGCACGCCGGTCCTCTTCGAGCAGCTCCTGGCGCTCCACGCTGCCGAGCTCGGCGACGGCCCGCTGCGCCGCGTGCGCCGCGAGCTCGCCCTTCGCGCCCCAGCCGCGGGCGCGATAGAACGCGAGCGCGGCCCAGGCGCCAGCCCGGCGCAGGAGGACGCGATTGCGCACGTACGGCGCGAGCGTCCGCACCTCGACCTTGTCCAGCACTTC
>DASZQH010000252.1:0-2979 GCA_035549805.1 Burkholderiales bacterium | reverse complement strand
CTGTACTTCGCGCGGCCGCTCACGCTGGTGCAGGGCAGCGCCGCGGTGGCGCTCCTCGCCCTCGCCGGGATCGGCGCGCACGGCCTGATCGTGCACGGCGAGCTGCGCTGGTCGCCGTACTACAAGATCCACTACCTCGCCGGGCAGGGCGGCATCTACACCAACAACATCGGCCACCAGGCGATGGTGCGCGTGGGCACGAGCGGCCCCGCCTACCTGCTGCCGCACCTCCTCAACCGCGAGGCGGGCAACGCGCCGTTCGCCGACGTGGTGGTGATCGGCGCGGGCAGCGGCAACGACGTCGCGGCGGCGCTGCAGTCGGGGGCGAAGCGCGTCGACGCGGTGGAGATCGACCCGGTGATCGCCGCGATCGGGCACGCCGACCATCCGGACAAGCCGTACGCCGATCCGCGCGTCACCCTGCACAACGACGACGGCCGCAGCCACCTGCGCAACGCCCCGCGCCCCTACGACCTCGCCGTGTACGCGCTCGTCGACTCGCTCGTGCTGCACTCGGGCTACTCGAGCCTGCGCCTGGAAAACTTCCTCTTCACGCGCGAGGCGTTCGAGGATGCGCGGCGCGCGCTCGCGCCCGAGGGCGTGTTCGTGCTCTACAACTACTACCGCCAGGGCTGGGTGGTCGGCCGCATCGCCGCGCTCGCCGAGGAGGTCTTCGGCGCGCGGCCGGTGGTGATCTCGCTGCCCTACCGCGAGGCGATCGGCGCGCAGGACGGCGGCGACGGCTTCACCGTGATCATCGCCGGCGCGCCCTCGAAGCGGCTCGACGCGATCCGCGCGCTCCTCGCCGGCCCGAACGAGGTGCGCCTGGGCGAGCAGAGGATCGGCGCCGCGCGCGTCGAGACCGCGCAGGCCGGCCGGCTGCCTTCCGACGACTGGCCGCAGCTCTACCTGCGCGAGCGGGAGATCCCGTGGTCGCCGATCGGGCAGGGGATGCTCGTCATGGCCATCCTCTCGCTCCTGATCCTCGCCGCGTTCGCGCCGCGCGGGCGCCCGCGCCTCGACGGGCGCATGTTCTTCCTCGGCGCCGGCTTCATGCTCCTCGAGACGAAGGGCGTGGTGCACATGGCGCTGCTCTTCGGCAGCACCTGGGTGGTGAACTCGATCGTGTTCGCCGCGATCCTCGTCATGGTGCTGCTCGCCAACCTGTACGTGCACAAATGGCGGCCGGCGAACCTCGCGCCGTACTACGCGCTCCTCATCGCGGGGCTGCTCGTCAACGCGTTCGTGCCGATGAGCACCTTCCTTTCGCTCGCGCCGCTGCCGCGCGCGCTCGTCTCGTGCGCCGTGGTGTTCGTGCCGGTGTTCTTCGCGGGCGTCGTCTTCTCGGCCGCCTTCTCCCGCTCCACGCGCCCGGGCAGCGACTTCGGCAGCAACGTTGCCGGCATCATCCTCGGCGGCCTCTCCGAGCAGCTCTCGCTGCTGGCGGGCTTCAACGCCCTCATCCTCGTCGCCATCGCCTACTATCTGCTTTCCATCCTGCTGCGCCCGCGCACCGCGTCATGACCGTCCGCACAAGATTTGCTCCGAGCCCGACCGGCTTCCTCCACATCGGGGGCGCCCGGACCGCGCTCTTCTCGTGGGCCTACGCGCGACGTCATGGCGGCAAGTTCGTGCTGCGCATCGAGGACACGGACCTGGAGCGCTCGACCGAGCAGTCGGTGAACGCGATCCTCGACGGGATGAAGTGGCTCGGCATCGACTGGGACGAAGGCCCGTTCTTCCAGATGAAGCGCCTCGCGCGCTACAAGGAGGTCGCGGACCAGCTCATCGCCGCCGGCCACGCCTACTACGACTACATGCCGAAGGCCGACCTCGACGCGCTGCGCGCGCAGCAGAGCGCCCGGGGCGAGAAGCCGCGCTACGACCGCGCCATCGGCCAGAAGTACCAGGGCAGCGGCCCCGCGCCGGTGCGCTTCAAGACGCCGCTCACGGGCGAAGTCGGGTGGAACGACCTCGTGAAGGGCCCGATCACCTTCCCGAACGCCGAGCTCGACGACCTTGTGCTGCTGCGCGCCGACGGCGTGCCGACGTACAACTTCGGCGTCGTGGTCGACGACCTCGACATGGGCATCACGCACGTCATCCGCGGCGACGACCACGTCAACAACACGCCGCGCCAGATCCACATCTTCAACGCCCTCGGCAAGCCGCTGCCGCACTTCGCCCACGTGCCGATGATCCTCGGCGCCGACGGCGAGCGCCTCTCGAAGCGCCACGGCGCGGTGAGCGTCACGCAATACCGCGACGACGGCTTCCTGCCCGAGGCGCTCGTCAACTATCTGGCGCGGCTGGGCTGGTCGCACGGAAACGAAGAGATCTTTTCAAAGGACGCTTTCGTTTCCTGGTTCGACCTGGCCCACGTTTCCCGTTCGCCGGCGCAGTTCAACCCCGAGAAGCTCTCCTGGCTCAACCAGCAGTACATCAAGGCCGCCCCGGACGCGCGCCTGGCCGCGCTGGTTTCTCCTTTGCTGAAGATATCCAGCGACTCGCGTCTCGAGCGGATCGTCGCGCTCCTCAAGGACCGTGCCAGCTCGATCCCGCAGCTCGCCGACGAGGCGCAGCTTTTCTACGAAGTCGAGGTGCCGCGGGCGCCGCCCACCGACATCGCCGTCGCGCAGGCCCTGCGCACGCTCAAGGCGCGCCTCACCAGCGCCGAATGGACCCGCCCCGCCATCAGCGAGGCGCTCAAGGACGCGGTGAAATCGAGCGGATTGAAGATGCCGCAAGTCGCGATGCCGCTACGGCAGATCGTCACCGGCCGCACCCAGACGCCCTCCATCGACGCCGTGCTGGAGCTCCTCGGAAGGGACGTCGTGCTGCACCGCCTGACCCGTTCCATCGACTCCGACTGAGGGGTATAATTCGCGCCCTCGGTCGGGGGTATAGCTCAGCTGGGAGAGCGCTTGCATGGCATGCAAGAGGTCAGCGGTTCGATCCCGCTTACCTCCACCAACCGAC
>DASZQH010000251.1:0-4391 GCA_035549805.1 Burkholderiales bacterium | reverse complement strand
GCCGAGCGCCGCCTGGTGCAGGACCACCTCGACCGAGCGGCAGGCCTCGCGGCAGGCCGCCAGGTCCCGCAGGTCGCCCTCGAGGAAGCGGAAGCTCGCGTGCGAAGGCAGGTTCGCCCGCTTCCCGGTGGAGAAATTGTCCAGGCCGACGACCTTCTGGCCGAGCCTGAGGAGCTCCCCGGCGAGGTGCGAGCCGATGAACCCGGCGGCGCCCGTCACCAGCCAGGTGCGCGGGCGGGCCTTAATGCGCTCCAGCCGTTCTTCGTAGGTCAGCATGTCCGTTTCCGGTGGTTTCGAGTTCGAGGAACATCCGTTCGTAGGCGTCGACCATGGCGCGCTCGGCGAGCGCGGCGGTGTCGCCCGGCGGATAGAGAAAGCCGTTGCGTCCGTGGCGCACCATCTCCGCCGCGCCGCCGACCTCGGAGTGCACGAGCGGCAGGCCGAGGGCCATCGCTTCGATGGCGGCGAGCGAGAACGCCTCGGTGAAGCTCGTCAGCACCGCCACGTCGCACGCGGCGAGGAACGGCCGCACGTCCTGCTGGAAGCCGGTGACGAGCACGTCGGCGGCGACGCCGAGCTGGCGCGCGCGCGCCGCGACCTCGCCGCGCTGCGGGCCGTCGCCGATGAAGAGGGCGCGGAACGGCGCGGCGCCGCCCGCGGCGCGCCGGCGCAGCATGGCGAGCGCCTCGACGAGCTGCACCGGGTTCTTCTCCGGGCGCAGCACCGCCGACAGTCCGACCACGATCTCGGCGTCGCCGATGCCGAGCGCGGCGCGCAGGCGGCGCCGCTCCTCCGGCGGGCGCGGCTGCCAGTGCTCGAGGTCGACGCCGTTGTAGATCACCTCGTCGCGCCGCCCGAACACCTGGCGCTTGCGCCAGTGGCGGCGCTGCGCCTCGCAGACGAACACCGCGCGCTGCGCCGCCCAGAAGAACGGGCGGTAGAGCAGCATCTGCAGGCGCTCCTTGGCGTTGCGGTAGAGCGTGGAGTGGAAGATGGTGGCGAGCGGCGCGCGCGCGTTGCCGCCCGCGGCCGCCCAGCGAGCCGCGAGCGTGGCGTACATCAACGCGTACTGGTTCACCGCGACCAGCACCGTCGGCTGGCTCTTCACGATGCGCTTGTGCAGCCGCAGGAGCGCGCCGCCATCGAAGTAGCGCGTCGCGTACATGCACTCCGCCTCACCGCCGGGGCCAAGGCGCAGCCGGCCTAGCTGCGCCGGGTCGTCCTTGACGTAGGCGAAGTGGCACGTGTGGCCGCGCTCGGCGAGGCGGTTGGCGAGCGTGATGGCGTGGCGCTCCGCGCCACCGTGCACCAGGGAGCCGGTGACGAAAAGAATTCTCACGGTTTCAATTTCTTCAACAGCAAGATCGCTCCATAGGCGGCAGCCAGCACCGCACCGCCCGCGATCAGGCGCTCGAGCGGCGCGCGCTCGAGGAGGTAGTAGCGGTCGATGCCCCAGGCGACGCCGGCCGCGAGCACCGAGAAGAGCAGCGCGAGCGCGAGCCCGCCCCAGTCCTGGAGCCGGCGCAGCGGGATGCCGCTGCGCACCGAGACGCGCCGCAGCATGAGCGCGCGGTCGAGGTAGATCGCGAGCACGCCGCCGAGCGCCGCGCCCCACAGGCCGACGTACAGGGCGGCGCACAGGCTGACCGCGACCGAGAAGGCGAGCGCGAGCAGGTTGACGCGCAGGGCGTAGCGGCCCTCGTCGAGGAGCAGCACGATGCTGCCCACCTCCACCACCATGACGCAGAACGCGAGGATGTAGAGGCGCATCACCGGCGCCGCCTCGATGTAGGTCGCGGTGTAGACCACGCGCACGATCTCCTCGGCGAAGACGAAGCCGCAGGCGAGCAGCGGGAAGAGCAGCGTGCCGACCATCACGTTGGCGCGGCCGTTCAGCTCGAGCATGCCGCGCACGTCGCCCGCGGCCTGCATCCGGCTCATGCTGGGCAGGAACGCCTCGTTGACCGAGGCGCGGAACACGTTCACCGCGGCGCCGAGGACGCCGGCGACGGAAAACGCCGCGAACTGCACCAGGCTGAAGAGGTGCGCGGCGATCCACTGGTCGGCCTGCCAGCGCATGCCGAACAGCGTGTTCGACATGCCGATCGGCGCGGCGAGCTTGACCTGGCTGCGGAACAGCGCCGCGTCGAACACCGGCCGGTGCAGGCCGTGGAACTTCCTCACGTAGAAGATCAGGACCAGCAGCCTGATCACGACGAAGGCGAACAGCAGCAGGAGCAGCGCCTCCATGCTGCCGGTGAAGAAGGCGCCGACGCCGACGATCAGCACGCGCAGCGAGGCGAGCGAGATCGACACCACCGACTGCCAGGCGATGCGCTCGTCCACGGTGGGCAGGAAATCGAGCACGTAGGTGACGAGCCAGAGGGCGACGAACGAGGGCACGAGCGCCCCGTAGGCCTGCAGCGGCGCGAGCACCGAGGGGATCCACGGGTTCCACGGGCTCATCAGCCAGGCGCAGGCGAGGCCCGACGCGGACATGAAGATCAGCGTCTGGTTGATGTAGAGCCGCTTCAGGCGCGCGTCGGAGCGCGGCAGGAAGAAGTACAGGCTCTGCGGCATGTTGAACGTCGCGACGTACATGAGCGTGCCGATCGCGAGCCAGAGCAGGCGGTACTCGCCGAAGCTCGCCGCGTCGAGGCAGCGCACCAGCACGACCGGCAGCAGGAACTGCATCGCCTGGTCGAACGCCTTCGCCGCCCCGAGCGAGAGCGCGCGGCGCTTGAGTCCCTGCAGCGGTATGGCTTTGCTCGCGACGCTCACGCCTTCGCCAGCTCCCGGAAGATGCGCTCGTACCGGGCGAGCGTCTGCGCGGGCGAGTGGTTCGCCTCGAAGTAGTCGCGGCAGCGCGCCGAGGCGCGCGCCCAGTGCAGCTCGTCCGAGCACAGGCGCTCGACCTCCGCCGCGGCTCCTTCCGGGTCCTGCACCATCGGGTAGACCGGCTGGCCGTCGCTGCGCGCGCCGATGTCCACCGTCGACACGGTCGGCACGCCGCGCGCCCAGGACTGCATGAAGGTGTTCGGCACGCCCTCGTGCACCGAGGTGTTGAGGAACACGCGCGCCCGGTCGAAGTACGCCTCCGCCTGCGCGAGCGGCAGGAAGCCCTTGAACTCGACGTTGGGGAGCGCGTCGGCGGCCTGCTTCACCGACTCGTAGTAGCCCGGCGTGAGGCGCGTGCCGCGCGTCGAGACGCCGCCGATCATGACGAAGCGCCGGTGCGGCAGCCGCTTCGCGACCTCGAGCAGCCATTCCGGCCGCTTGTACTCGTGGATCGTCGCCACCCACAGCACGAGCTCGCCCTGCTCCGGGCGGCTCGTCTCGGGCAGCTCGTAGCAGCTCGGGATGAGCGTCGCGTCGCGGCCGAACTGCTCGCGGCACAGGCGCACCTGCTCCGGGTTCTGCGCCACCACGCGGTCGACCGTCGCCACGCCGTGCCAGTAGAGCCAGCGGTCGCGCGTGAAGCGGATCTGCTCGCGGCCGCGCTGGAAGTCGTTGTCCGAGGCGCCGGCGAAGATCGCGCGGCGGCCGTGGCGGCGCGCGAACTCGGCGACCACGCCGGTGGTCATGCTGGCGGAGCGCTGGTAGTAGATGTCGGCGTCGGCGGCGCGCAGTGCGCCCCACAGCCGGGTGAGGCGCGGATGGAGGAAGCGCAGCACCGGGATGCCCTCCTCCATGCCGTAGGTCTTGTAGACGGTGACGCCTTCGATCTCGACGCCGTCGGGCTGGCCGTAGTCGAGCGTGACCACGGAGACGCGGTAGCCGTTGCGCACGAGCAGGCGCGCGAGGATGCTCTGCTGCACTTCGGCGCCGCCGACGATCTTGATCTCCGGGTCGCGCGACAGGACCGGCCAGAGATACGGCGCGACGAAGCACACGTGCGGCTTCGCACCCGCGCAGCCCTCCGGGCGCCGGCCGAGTTCCCCGGGCCTGCGTACCGCCATCGTGGCTGGCATGCCTACCTCGGGCCGGGCTTGCGCGCCAGCAGGCCGTACATCATCCCGATGGCGATCCAGAGGAACGCGTACTCGGGACGCGGGGTGAAGCTCGAGCCGGCGAAGCCGGTGACGAAGAACGCCACCAGGCCGGCCGCGGCCCCCTTGAAGAAGCCGCGCAGCTCCGGCGTGAGGAAGGCATTGCTGCCGAGGGCGCGCAGCCCCGTCCACACGTGCAGGAAGTAGCCGATGACCAGCACGACGCCGATCAGCCCCATGTCGTAGTAGAGCTCGAGGTAGGCGTTGTGCGGGTGCGTGACGACGTGCATCAGGCCCTTCGCCATCGGCTCGGACCACATGACGCTGCCCTTGCCGTTGCCCCACAGCGGGCTGTTCAGGAGCTCCGGGACGAGCGGCGCCCAGATGCCTTCCAGGCGCCCG
>DASZQH010000250.1:0-8963 GCA_035549805.1 Burkholderiales bacterium | reverse complement strand
GAACTTCATCATGACCGGCACGCCGATCGCGATGCAGGCCTGCGGGCACACCTACGGCGACGCGGCGCTCGTCATCTCCTCGCACGTGATCGGCATGTTCGCGCCCTCGTTCGTGACCGGGCCGCTGATCCGCCGCGTCGGGGTGCTGCCGGTGCTCGGCCTGGGCGTGGCGCTCAACCTCGTGACGGTCGCCATCGCGCTCGCCGGCATCACGCTCGCGCATTTCTGGTGGGCGCTGGTGCTGCTCGGCGTGGGCTGGAACTTCCTCTACATCGGCGGCACCACGCTGCTCACCGAGACCTACCGCCCCGAGGAGCTGGCGAAGGCGCAGGGCGCGAACGACCAGGCGATCTTCATCGTCATGGCGGTGTCCTCGCTCAGCGCCGGGATGACGGTCACGCTCGGCGGCTGGGAGCGGGTGAACCTGCTCGCGCTGCCGCTCATCGCCGTCATCGGCATCGCCATCGCCTGGTACGCCGTCACGAGCTCACGCCATGCTCCCGCCCCCCGCTAGCCTCGGCCAGCGCCTCGACGAGGTCGACACGCCCGCGCTCATCCTCGACCTGGACGCGTTCGAAAAGAACCTGGGGATTCTCAAGAAGACGATCCCCGCCCGGATCCGCGTGCGTCCCCACGCGAAGACGCACAAGTCGGCCGACATCGCGAAGCGCCAGATCGCCGACGGGGCGGTCGGCGTGTGCTGCCAGAAGGTGTCGGAGGCGCAGGCCCTGGTCGAGGCCGGCGTGCCGGACGTGCTGGTGAGCAACGAGGTGGTGGGCGCGGCGAAGATCGCGCGCCTCGCCGCGATCTCGAAGAAGGCGCGCGTCGGCGTGTGCGTCGACAACCTCCAGAACCTGCGCGACATCGCTTCCACCGGGGCGAAGCTCGACGTCTACGTCGAGCTCGAGGTCGGCATGAAGCGTTGCGGCGTTCCGCCCGGCCCCGCGGCCGTCGCGCTGGTCCAGGAGGTACTGAAGTCCCCGCACCTGCGTTTCGCCGGCCTGCACGCCTACCATGGCCGCGCGCAGCACATGCGCACCATGGAGGAGCGGCGCACCGTCATCGCTGCGGCTTCGCGGAAGATCCTCGAGATGAAGTCCCTCCTGCAGGCGCAGGGCATCGACGTTCCGATCGTGACCGGCGCGGGAAGCGGCACGTTCATGTTCGAGGTCGAATCCGGCACCTGGGACGAGATCCAGCCGGGTTCCTACGTCTTCATGGACGCCGACTACGCGCGCAACGAGTGGCTGCCGCCGCTGCCGCGCTTCGAGCATTCGCTCTTCATCCTTTCCACGGTGATGAGCCGCCCGTCCGACACGTACGCGATCCTCGACTGCGGCCTCAAGGGCTCGAGCGTCGACTCGGGCATGCCCGCCGTCTGGCAGCGCCCCGGCCTCGAGTACACGCACGCTTCCGACGAGCACGGCTTCCTGGAAGGCGCGATGGTCCCGCCGCTCGGCGAGAAGGTCCTGCTCGTGCCGGGCCACTGCGACCCGACGGTGAACATGTACGAGTGGTACGTGGGCGTGCGCCAGGGGCGCGTGGAAGCGCTCTGGCCGGTGACTGCGCGAGGGGCGCACTACTGAGGCCGCACTCGTTGCCGGCGCGGTACGGGTGGGTGGTCGTCGGCTGCACGTTCACGCTGCTCTTCACCGCCTTTGGCGCCGCCTATTCCTTCACGGCGTTCTTCACCGGCTTCCAGCAGGAGTTCGACGCCTCGCGCGCGCACGTCTCCCTCGTCTTCTCCATCGCGGCGTTCGTCTGGTTCTCCTTCGGCGCGCCGGGGGGCATGCTCGCCGACCGCTTCGGCCCGCGCCGCGTCACCCTGACGGGCGTCGCCTTCCTCGTCGCCGCGCTGGTGCTGGCGAGCTTCGCCGGGTCGGTGGAGGTGCTGTACGCCGCCTATGGCATCGGCATCGGCATCGGCATCGGGCTCGTGTACGTGCCCTCGGTGGGCGCGATGCAGCCGTGGTTCGACAGGAACCGGGCGCTCGCTTCGGGGATCGGCGTGGCCGGCATCGGCGCCGGGAACTTCTTCGTGCCGCTGCTCGCCGCGTGGTGGATCGGCCTCTTCGGCTGGCGCGGCGCATACCTCGCGCTGGCGCTCTTCGTCCTCCTGCTCGGCGGCACCGCGGCGGCCCTGATCCGCGAGAAGTCCGTGCTGAAGAAGGGCGAGGCGCTGCCCGGCACGCCCCTTCGCGCGGCACTGCGCACGCCGCAGTTCGCGCTGCTCTACGCGGGCTTGGTCTTCAGCTGCGTCGGGGTCTTCATCCCGATCGTCCACCTCGGGCCGTTCGCGCAGGACGCGGGCTTCACCGAGGCGCAAGGCGTCGCGCTCGTCAGCCTGGTCGGCCTCGGCAGCCTGCTCGGCCGCTTCACGGTCGGCCCCTTCGCCGATCGCCTCGGCCGCAAGCCTTCTCTCGCCGCGGCGTACGCCGGCCTCGGGGTGCTGCTCCTGGTGTGGTGGGGGGCGAAGGCGTACTGGGTGCTGGCGCTGTTCGCGATCGGCTTCGGGGTCTGCTACGGCGGCGCTGTCGCGCTTCTGCCGACGATCGTGATGGACTTCTACGGCGCGCGCGCCGTCTCGGGAATCATCGGCTGCCTCTATACCGGCGCCGGCCTCGGCACGCTGCTCGGTCCCTGGCTGGCGGGCGCCGCCTACGATGCGTACGGCACCTACGACGTGCCGATCCTCGCGAGCGCGGTGCTCTCCTTCGCTGCGGCCGCGTGCACGCTGCCGCTCGTCCGCCGATGAAGAAGAAAGGCTCGGTCATCGCGGTGAGCGACTCACGCGGCGTGCGCAGCCTGCACGTCGGCGGCGAGGCGATCCAGAGCGCGATGAAGCTCGGCGACCCGTTCGCCCTCGCGCTCGACTACACGCGCTGCATGATGGCGTTCCTGCTCTTTCACCCGGAGCCGCGCCAGGCGCTGCTCATCGGCCTCGGCGGCGGATCGATCGCGAAGTATTTCCACCGCCACCTCCCGAGGGCCCGCGTCCGGGCCGTCGAGATCGACGCGCGGGTGGTCGCAGCGGCGCGGGCCCAGTTCCACCTGCCGCCGAACGACGCCCGCCTGCAGGTCGAGGTCGGCAACGGGCGCGACGCCCTGACGCCGGAGTGCTGCGACGTCCTCGTGCTCGACGCCTTCGACGACGAGCGCCATGTGCAGGAGCTGGCGAGCCAGGAGTTCTACGATGCCGCGTACCTCGCCCTCGCCGAGCGGGGCGCGATGGTGGTCAACTTCATGGATGACGACCCGAAGCTCGACCAGTGCCTGCAGCGGCTCGAGCGCGCCTTCGGCGGCGCGGTGCTGGCGATGAAGGCGCTGTACGACCCGAACCTCCTGGTATTCGCCTTGAAGGGCATGCCGCGCGAGCATTCCTGGAGAATGCTTCTCGAAAGAGCGAAGGATCTGGAAAGGCGCTACGACCTGCCGTTCCGCAAGTACCTTTCCAGGCTGCGCGGCATGAATGCCTGCACGCGCGACGCGCTGCTCCTCGGATGACCGAGAACCTGCTCCTCGCCGGCATCGCCTTCCTCGGCGCGCTGATCTTCGGCATCACCGGGTTCGGCTCCGCCCTCATCACCATCCCGCTCGCGACCCACGTCGTGCCGCTGCCGTTCGCGCTCGCCCTGTTCGCGGTCGCCGACCTGCTGAGCGCGGTGCGCGTCGGCCTGGAGAACCCGAGGAACGCGGTGCGCGCCGAGTGGACGCGGCTCGTGCCGATGATCGTGGTCGGCACCGCGCTCGGCGTCACCGTGCTGGTCAGCCTGCCGCGCGTCGCCGGCATGGCGCTGCTCGGTGCGTTCATCCTCTCGTACGCCGTCTTCAGCCTCCTCAGGCGCGGCGAGCCCGGCAAGGTCTCGTCGCGCTGGGCCTGGCTTGCCGGCTTCGCCGGCGGGATCACGAGCACGCTGTTCGGGGCGGGCGGCCCGCCCTACGCGATCTACCTCTCGATGCGCGGCCTCACGAAGGAGCAGTTCCGCGCCACGATGGGCTTCGCGACCATGACCAGCATCGGGCTGCGCGTGGCGGCCTTCCTCCTTACCGGGCTGCTCCTCGACCTCGACGTGTGGATTGCCGCCGCCTTCGTCCTGCCCGCGGTGCTGCTCGGCCTCTACGTCGCGGGCAGGATCTTCAGCCGCATGCCGCGCGAGCTGCTGATGCGCGGCGTGGCTCTCCTGCTCGTCGTCTCGGGCGCATCGCTGCTGTGGCGCGCGGCCTCTATGTGACCTTGGCGCCGTGCGCGACGAGCAGGCCGCGCAGGAGCGAGCGGTGGCAGCGGCTCTCGTCCTCGCAGTAGCAGCCGACGGAGAGGTTCGCCTGGTGCGAAAGCGCAGCGAGGACGGCAATCAGCCGCTGCGGCGCCGGCTGGCTCATCTCCCGGCGGTAGGCCGCGGCGAACTTGCGCCAGCGCTGGGACGTGAGCTCCTGCTTCATCGCGAAGGCGAACAGCTTCGTGCTCGGCGCGAGCTCCGGCAGCCAGAGGTCGAAGAAGTCGCGTCTCGCGTAATCGGCCTTGCGCACGCCGCGGGGCAGCCGGCGCACCGTGCCGAGGCGCAGGCCCTCGTCGCGCGAGCGTGGCGTACCGAGGCGCACGATCCGAACCGCCATCAGAACCCGGTCTTCTTCAGGAACGCCTCGAAGTGTGGCTGCCACGACGAAGGCGCGCGCGTGAACGAGCCGTGGCCGTCGTCGCCGAGCGCAGGATCGAGCTTCGGCAGCAGGACGAACTCCCCGGTGCCGCCGGCCGCCCGATAGGCGTCGAACCACTGGCGCGGCAGCTTGGGGCCGAAGTACCGGTCGTTCTCGGCGTACACCCAGAGGGTAGGGATGCGTGCCGTCTTGCCGTAGGAAGCGAAGAGCTCCGCCAGCCGCTCCGGGAAGCAGGGACGTTCCGGCTGCGTCCTGGGGTTGCCGCCCCCGCCCCCGGCGAAGTTGACGGTGCCGACGAGTCCCGGAACCTTCTGCGCCGCGAGCGCGATCGCGGTCGTGCCGCCGAAGGACTGCCCGACGGCCAGGCCGCGGCTCGCGTCGACGTACGGCCGGGCGCGGGCGTACTCGATCACCGCGAGGCTTTGCCGCATCGACGCCTCGTAGCCGGGCGGGTAGTTGCGGGTCTTGCAGTTGCCGGTGTACTCGATGTCCGGCCCGCCGCTCACCCCGTACCCGATGCGCGTCGGCACGAACACGGCGAAGCCCTTGCCGACGAAATAGCGCGAGTTGTCCGTGTAGCGCGCGCGTCCCATCTTGGCACGCTCCGCCGCGTACGCCGACCGGCCATGGTTCAGCACCATGAACGGCGATCGCGACCGCGCGTCGTCGCGGAACACCGTCACCTTGAACGGCAGCGTGTGGTCGCGCCCTTTCTGGTCGCGGACGGTCGCTTGCAGCTCGACCGTCTCCTCGACGATCGTTCCCGCCGCCGCGGCGCTCCATGCGAGCAGCAGGAGCGCCAGGAGCCTCACGCGCTGGCCTTCTCCCGGAGGGTGACGAATTCCTCGGCGGCGGTCGGATGGATGCCGATGGTCTGGTCGAACTGCGCTTTCGTGGCGCCCAGCTTCACGGCGATGGCCACGCCCTGGATGATCTCGCCCGCGTCGGGGCCGATCATGTGCGCGCCGACGACGCGCTGCGTGCCGGCATCGACGACCAGCTTCATGAAGGTGCGCTCGTGCTTGTCCGTGACGGTCAGCTTCAGCGCGCGGAACGACGTCTTGTAGACGTCCACCGCGCCGAAGCGCTCGCGCGCCTTTTCCTCCGGCAGACCGACGGTGGCGATGTTCGGATGCGAGAACACGGCGGTGGGCACGTTCTCGTGGTCCACGGCCACCGGGTCGTTCCGGAACAGCGTGCGGGCGAGCCACATCGCCTCGGCGGTGGCGACCGGCGTGAGGTTGACGCGGTTGGTCACGTCGCCGATCGCGTGGATCGAGTCCACCGAGGTGCGCGAGAACCGGTCGACGACGATTGCGCCGTCGGCGGCGAGCTTCACGCCGGCTTCGGCGAGCCCGAGGCCCGCCGTATTCGGCCTGCGGCCGGTCGCGAACATCACGAGGTCGGTCTCCTGGCTCGTGCCGTCGCCGAACGCCACTTCCAGGCTGCCGGAGGCGCGCTTCACGATCGCGGTCGGCTCGGCGCCGAAGTGCAGGGCGAGGCCCTTGGCCTGCATCTCCTCGCCGATGCGCTGGCTGATCTCGCCGTCGAAGCCGCGCAGCAGGCGCTTGCCGCGGTACGACAGCGTGGTCTTCACCCCGAGGCCGTGGAAGATCGAGGCGAACTCGAGCGCGATGTAACCGCCGCCGACGACGAGCGCGCGCGCGGGCAGGCGCGGCAGCGAGAAGGCCTCGTTCGACGTGATCGCATGCTCGCGTCCCGGGATCGGCGGCACGACCGGCCACGAGCCAGTGGCGACGAGGATGTGCCTGGCGGTATGGGTTTTCTCGCCGACCCGGACGGAATGAGGCGACACGACCGTCGCCCTGCCGCGGAAGATCTCGACGCCCGCGAGGGCGAGGATGCGCTCGTAGACGCCGTTGAGCCGCGTGATCTCGCGGTCCTTGTTGGCAAGGAGCTTCTGCCAGTCGAAGCTGGGCGCGCCCACCGTCCAGCCGAAACCGGCGGCGATCTCGAACTCCTCGCGGAAATGCGCGGCGTAGGAGAAGAGCTTCTTCGGGATGCAGCCGACGTTCACGCAGGTGCCGCCGAAGCGACCCGACTCCGCGACCGCCACCTTCATGCCGTAGCCGGCGCTGACCCGGCTCGCCCTTACGCCGCCCGAGCCGCCCCCGATCGTGAACAGGTCGTAGTCGTAGCCCAGGTCAGACTCGCGAACGCGGGCGCCGCTACTTGAGGTTGGGCAGGTTGAGCTCGATCATCTCGAGCTGCGCCATCAGGTTCTTGTGCTCCGGCTTCGTGCCCGTCCACTTCAGCGCCGCCTTCATCTTCTGCTCCATCGCCGCGCGCGGCTGGCCCTCCGCCCCGGCGAGCAGGGCCGCGAGCTCGGGCGGCGCGGCCTTGCGCACCTCCGCGATCCGCGCCTCGATCGCCGCGCGATCGAGGTTGGTCACCAGCTTGAGCGTCTTGTCGTGTGACATCAGGCCTCCTTCGAGGATTCTACCAGCGCAAATCCGTCGAGCCCCTCGACCACCTCGCCCTCGGCGACGAGCTTGCCGAGGTGCGCGCTGAGCGAGCGCGCGGCCCAGCGATGCATGCGCGAGGCGACGTCGTCGTAGACGAGCGGCACGAGCGCTTCGAGCGGGGCGGGGCCGTGGCGCTCGAGCGCGCGACGCACCTTCGCTTCGCGCGAGAGCCGGTGCGCGATCAGGCGACGCAGCTCGCGGTGCGGCATGCCGATGAGGAAACCGTGGCCGGGGGCGATGATCACGACGTCCTCGGCGAGCAGCGCCTCGAGGGACTTCAGGTAGGCGCGCATGTCGCCGTCGGGCGGGTTGATCACCACGGTCGAGCCCTGCATGACGTGGTCGCCGGTGAAGAGCATGCGCGTCTCTTCCAGCAGGTAGCAGAGGTGGTTCGAGGCATGCCCCGGCGTGTGGATGGCGCGCAGGCCCGCAACGCGCTGCCCGTGCTCCAGGACCACGTCCGGCTGGAACGTCGCGTCCTGGCCCGCCGGCGCCGGGCGGCCGAACACCTGCGCCCCGGTCGCGGCCTTCAACTTTGCCGCCGCCGGGGAATGATCGAGGTGCGTGTGCGTGCAGAGGATGCGGCGGATGCGTCCCGCGCCTGCCTCGAGGATCTTCACGAGGTGCGAATCCAGGTCGGGGCCGGGGTCGATGACGGTGATCTCGGCCTCGCCCACGAGATAGGTGTTGGTGCCCGAGCCCGTCATCGCGCCGGGATTCGGCGCGGTGAGGCGCGTCACGAGGCGGTCGAGCCGCTTCGGCACGCCGGGCACGATCTCGTAGGACGAGGTGCCGGTCTCCTCCGGATCGCTCCAGTGGATCTCGAAGTACTGCGGATCGGTGCGGCGGAAGAGCTTCGTGCCCTGGCTGCCCTGCGCCCAGCAGGCGCGGTTCTCGTCGATGTCGACGAGCGCGGCGGCGTGCTCGAACGCCTTGCGCGCGTCGTCGAAGCGCGCGAGCTCGCGCAGCGTCGTCTGCGTCGCCGTCACGAGCTCGATCTCGCCCTTCTCGGCGCGGTCGAGCGCGTCCTGCGGGCGGACCCACATGCTGTGCACCGTCTCGTTCTGGTCGTGCGAGCCTTCCTGGCCCGCGGGCGCGAGCGCGACGAAGAAGCGCGTGTCGAAGCGGCGCGCGCGCCCCGGCGCGGTGATCCAGTGCCCGAAGTAGGCGAGATCCCCCGCCGGGACGTACAGGTCCTCGGTCGCGAGGAAGACGTTGAACGGCGCGTCGCGAAAGCGCATCAGCGCAGCCGCGCGGTCCGGTGCCAGGTGACCTCCCTGCGCGGTCGTCGCGAGCAGGATGCCGGCTTCCTCGAAGCACTCGCGCACCGCGGCGACGTAGTACGGGAGCGCCAGGCCCGCCGCCACCTGCATCTTCGCGCCGGCTTCCTCCTCGGTCCTGCCCGTGACGCGGGCGAGCACGGCGGGGTCGGCGTCCGCGGCGTCGAGCGAGCCGCCCGGGAACACCCAGGCGCCGCCGAGGAACGCGGCGTTCTGCGTCCGCTGCAGCATCAGGACCTCGGGACCCGCACCGGACCCCGGAGCGGCGTCGCGCAGCAGGACGATCGTCGCCGCGGGGCGGGGGCGCTGCTTCGCGTCAGGCAGTGCGGCCAACGCGGTCCTTGTCGTTCTGCGCCTTGATCTGCGCGCGCGCCTTGTCCCAATCGGCGTCGCTCATCCTGTCGAGCTGCAGGAAGTAGCCGCCCGAGCCGGTCGCGAGGTAGCCCGCGCCGTCGAGCGCGATGGTCTCGCCGGTGAGCCACTCGCAGCCGTCGGCCATGAGGAACGTGGCGAGGTTCTGCAGCTCCTCCATCTTCCCGAC
>DASZQH010000249.1:0-3898 GCA_035549805.1 Burkholderiales bacterium | reverse complement strand
GGTGGACATCAAGGCGCGCCTGTTCCGCCAGTACCCCTACGGCGACGTCGCGGCGCACGCGATCGGCTACATGGGCCGCATCAACAAGGACGACCAGGCGAAGCTCGAGGAAGACGGCATCGACGCCAACTACCGCGGCACGGACTACTGGGGCAAGGCGGGCATCGAGGCCTCGTACCAGGACGAGCTGCACGGCATCACCGGCTTCGAGCAGGTGGAGATCGACGCCGCCGGGCGCGGCATCCGTTCGCTTTCGCGCACCACGTCGCAGCCGGGCAACAACGTCGCCCTCACCCTCGACCTGAAGCTGCAACAGGTGGCCGAGCAGGCCTTCGGCGAGCGGCGGGGCGCGGCGGTGGCGATCGAGCCCTCGACCGGCGCGGTGCTCGCGTTCGTCTCCAAGCCGGGCTACGACCCGAACCTCTTCGTCGACGGCATCGACCCGCAGAGCTGGTCGGAGCTCAACAACTCGCCCGACCGGCCGCTGCTCAACCGCGCCATCAACGGCGTCTACCCGCCGGGCTCGACCTTCAAGCCGTTCATGGCCATGGCGGCGCTCGAGCTGGGCAAGCGCAAGTTCAGCAGCACGATCTACGACCCGGGCTACTTCGAGTTCGGCGGCCGGCGCTTCCGCGACTCGAAGCCCTCGGGCCACGGCTCGGTGGACCTGATGAAGTCGATCGTCGTGTCCTCCGACACCTACTACTACATGCTCGCCAACGACATGGGCATCGACGCGATCGCGGCGTACATGGCGAAGTTCGGCTTCGGCGCGCGCACCGGGATCGACCTGGGCGGCGAGGCGATCGGCGTGCTGCCCTCGCCGGAATGGAAGCAGAAGCGCTTCCGCCGCCCCGAGCAGCAGAAGTGGTACGCCGGCGAGACCATCTCGATCGGCATCGGCCAGGGCTACAACTCGTACACGCCGATCCAGCTCGCGCAGGCGGTCGCCACCCTGGTGAACGGCGGCACCACGTACCGCCCGCGCCTGGTCTCGCACATCGACAACGTGCGCACCGGCGAGCGCCGCTACCTCGAGCCCGAGGTGATGCAGAAGGTGGCGATGAAGCCCGAGCACGTCGAGTTCGTGAAGCGCGCCATGGCGGGCGTGAACAAGGAAGGCACCGGCGCGCGCGCCTTCGCCAAGGCCGAGTACACGAGCGGCGGCAAGACCGGCACGGCGCAGGTGATCGCGATCAAGCAGGGCGAGAAGTACGACGAGGCGAAAGTCGCCGAGCGCCACCGCGACCACTCCTGGTTCATCGCCTTCGCGCCGGTCGAGGATCCGAAGATCGCGCTCGCGATCATCGTCGAGAACGGCGGCTTCGGCGCGCGCGCCGCGGCGCCGATCGCGCGCCTCATGCTCGACTACTACCTGCTCGGCAAGCTGCCGCCGGGCATGCAGCCCGCGCCGGAAGACGACGCGGCCGAAGCCGACCGGGAGGGCGACTGATGGCGATCCTCGAAGGCACGCTGCCCGTGCACCGCATCGGCCAGCGCCTGGTGGAGGGGTTCGACGGCACGCTGTTCGTGCTCGCGATGATGCTCACCCTGCTCGGCCTCGCGGCGCTCTTCTCCGCCAGCTACGACAACCCTTCGCGCATGATGGCGCAGGCCGTCAACCTGAGCGTGGCGTTCGTCGCGATGTGGATCTTCGCCCAGCTCTCGCCGCAGCTCCTGCTGCGCTTCGCGGTCCCGGCGTACCTGGTGGGCGTGGCGCTGCTCGTCGGCGTGGCCCTCTTCGGCGACATTGTCAACGGGGCGCGGCGCTGGCTGACCATCGCCGGGTTCCGCTTCCAGCCCTCGGAGATGCTGAAGATCGCGATGCCGATGATGCTGGCCTGGTACTTCCACCGCCAGGAGAGCGCGCTGCGCCTGCGCCACTACTTCGTCTCCGCGGTGCTGCTCGCCGTGCCCGTCGGGCTCGTGCTGCGCCAGCCCGACCTCGGCACCGCCGCGCTCATCTGCGCCGCGGGCGGCTACGTCATCTTCTTCGCCGGCATCGGCTGGCGCGTCCTCGGCTCGCTCGCCGCCGCCTTCGCCGCGGCGCTGCCGCTCCTGTGGGGCTTCATGCACGACTACCAGCGCCGGCGCGTGCTGACGCTCCTCGATCCGACCAGCGATCCGCTCGGCGCGGGCTACCACATCATCCAGTCGACCATCGCCGTCGGCTCGGGCGGGCTCGCGGGCAAGGGCTGGCTGAACGGCACGCAGGCGCACCTGGAGTTCATCCCGGAGCGGCACACCGACTTCATCTTCGCCGTGTACTCGGAGGAGTTCGGCCTCATCGGCAACGGCGTGCTCCTCGTGCTCTATGCGCTGCTCATCGGCCGCGGCCTCATGATCTCGGCGAACGCGCCCACCGTGTTCTCGCGCCTGCTCGCCGGCTCGATCGCGCTCATGTTCTTCACCTACGCGTTCGTGAACATGGGGATGGTCTCGGGCATCCTTCCCGTCGTCGGCGTGCCGCTGCCGTTCCTCTCCTACGGCGGAACGGCGCTCCTCACCCTCTACGTGGGGCTCGGCATCCTGATGAGCGTCCATCGCCACCGCAAGCTCGTCCAGACCTAGTCGCGGGCGCAGCTACCGCGCAGCAGCATTTTTGAGATCGCCTTTCCGCATCATGAAACGGGGAGAATTTAACTCGCTGTAAATGCTTGTTTTGTGCAGTCTATGCTGCGATTTTCACAAATGTTGCCCCGCGACATTGCGGCGCAGCAAACTCCCGGCTAGTTCCCCCCAACTTTGACCGGAGTGCATGCATGGACCGCAAGAAGGAAATCCAGGCCCTGGAGCAGGACTGGGCCACGAACCCCCGCTGGCAGGGCATCAAGCGCGGCTACGGCGCCGAAGAGGTCGTGCGCCTGCGCGGCAGCCTGAAGATCGAGCACACGCTGGCGCAGCGCGGCGCGGAGAAGCTGTGGAAGATGTGCGGCGAGCGGCCGTTCGTGAACTCCCTCGGCGCGCTCACCGGCAATCAGGCGATGCAGCAGGTGAAGGCGGGCGTGCCGGCGATCTACCTCTCCGGCTGGCAGGTCGCCGCGGACGCGAACGACTCGCTGTCGATGTACCCGGACCAGTCGCTCTACGCGACGACCTCGGTGCCGACGGTGGTGAAGCGCATCAACAACGCGCTCATGCGCGCCGACCAGATCCAGACGATGGAAGCGGCCGACGGCAAAAAGGCAGGCAACATCGACTGGTTCGCGCCGATCGTCGCGGACGCGGAGTCGGGCTTCGGGGGCGTGCTGAACGCGTTCGAGCTGATGAAGGCGATGATCGAGGCCGGCGCGGCCGGCGTGCACTTCGAGGACCAGCTTGCCTCGGTGAAGAAATGCGGCCACATGGGCGGCAAGGTGCTCGTGCCGACGCAGGACGCGGTGCAGAAGCTGATCGCCGCGCGCCTCGCGGCGGACGTGATGGGCGTGCCGACGGTGCTGCTCGCCCGCACCGACGCGGAAGCGGCGGACATCGTCACCTCGGACGTGGACGAGAACGACCGGCCGTTCATCACCGGCGAGCGCACCTCGGAGGGCTTCTACAAGACGAGGAAGGGCTTCGACCAGGCGCTC
Source organism: Burkholderiales bacterium (assembly GCA_035549805.1). Taxonomy (GTDB): domain Bacteria; phylum Pseudomonadota; class Gammaproteobacteria; order Burkholderiales; family SG8-39; genus SCGC-AG-212-J23. Next base: position 326 of record DASZQH010000249.1, on the reverse strand, counting down.
TCGCGCGGCCTCGCCTACGCCGAGTACGCGGACATGGTGTGGTGCGAGACCGGCACGCCGGACCTCGACTTCGCGAAGCGCTTCGCCGAGGGCATCCGCCGGAAGTATCCCGGCAAGATGCTGGCGTACAACTGCTCGCCGTCGTTCAACTGGAAGCGCAACCTCGACGACGCGACGATCGCCAGGTTCCAGCGCGAGCTGGGCGCGATGGGCTACAAGTTCCAGTTCATCACGCTCGCCGGCTTCCACTCGCTCAACTACTCGATGTTCGAGCTCGCCTACGGCTACGCGCGCGAGAACATGACCGCGTTCGTCGAGCTGCAGCA
>DASZQH010000248.1:0-10415 GCA_035549805.1 Burkholderiales bacterium | reverse complement strand
CGCCGTTCGTGCCGGGCCTCTCCGCGATCGACGCGCTCTTCAACTGCGGGCCGCTCGCCGCGCGGCTGCTGCGCAGCGAGCCGCTGTAGGCCGCGGCGTGAAGGTCGCCGCGTGAAAGTCGAGTGGCACGATCGCAGCTCGATGAGTTCGCTCGTTCCCGAATGGGACGGGCTCGCCGCCGCGGCCGCGGAGCCCAACCCGTACTACGAGCACTGGGCCCTGCTTCCCGCCCTCGACACCTGCGGCGCGGACGTCGGGCTCGAAGCCGCGGCGGTGCGTGTCGGCGGCGAGCTGGCGGGGCTGTTCTTCTTCGAGCCGGTCGCGCGCTGGCGCGGCCTTCCGGTGCGTGCGCTGCGGGCCTGGCGCAGCCGCCACATGCTGCTCGGCACGCCGCTCGTGCGGGCCGGCATGGAAGAGGCGGCGATCGCCGCGCTCCTGGGCGCGCTGCGCGAGCGCGCCTCGGTCGTCGAGATGCCATACCTGCACGCGGACGGGCCGGTCTGCCGCGCGCTGCGCGCGGCGCTCGCGAGCGCCGGGCGACCGTGGCACGCCGACCAGGGATTCGAGCGCGCGCTCCTGCGCCGCGGCGCCGACGCGGAGGGCTATCTCGCCGCCGCGCTCGACGGCGACCGGCGGCGCGAGCTGCGGCGCAAGGAAAAGCGCCTGAAGGATGCCGGAGAGGTGCGCTACGTGCGCCTCGGCCCCGACGGCGACGTCGCGCGCTGGATCGACGACTTCGTGCGCATCGAGGCGTCGGGCTGGAAGGCCAGGGCGGGCGGCGCGCTCGCGTGCCGCGAGGCGGACCTCGCTTTCTCGCGCGCGCTCTTCCGCGGCGCGTTCGAGCGCGGGCGGCTGATGGCGACGGGCCTCGACGTCGACGGCAAGGCGGTCGCGCGCGAGCTCTGCCTCCTCGCGGGCGAGGGCGCGTTCTCGGTGCGCATCGCCTATGACGAGGCGTTCGCGCGCTTCGCGCCGGGCATGCTGTGCGAGCTGGAGAACATCCGCGCCTTCCACGCCGCGCCGCCGCGCCTGCAGTGGATGGATTCGTATACCTCGGCCGAGAACACCACCATCGGCCGGCTGTGGAAGGAGCGGCGCCGCATCGAGCGCCTCACCGCCGCGGTCGACGGCTATGGCGCGTTCGTGCTCTCGCTGCTGCCGTGGCTGCGCCGGGCGAAGGAGACCCTTACTTCGGCGTCGGCTGCGCTGGGGGCGCGGGCGGGGCGTACACGAACTGCCAGTCCGAGTAGCTCTTCGCCTTCTCGAACGCCTCGTACTCCGGCGGGAAGCGCCCCGTCCTGATCGGCTCGAGCGGCGAGCGGCTGTAGACGCCCATCACCCCGCCTTCGGGCGCCTCGACCAGGCCCCACTCCGGCTTGCCGCTGAACGGATCCGGGTAGATGCGGCGCAGGTAGCGCTGCGGCACCGGCTGGCGCCGGTCCTCGAGGAGCTCCTCGAGGCTCTTCGGATAGCGCTTCGCGCCGCCGGGCGCGCGCTCGTAGAACTCGCCGATCGCGCGGCGCATCTCGCCGCCGGCGAACAGCAGCTCCTTCTCCTTCTCGCGCTGCGCCGAGCGCGACGCCAGCTCGCCGATGCTCGCGAGCGCCGCCCCCGACACCGCGACCGCGATCAGCAGCGCGATGTACGTAAACCCGTGCTGAATTCGGGGACAGCTACCGAATTTCATGAGGAATCGGCGTCGCAAGGGCAGCGGGGAATTCGGTAGCTGTCCCCGAATTCACCAGGCCGCATAGGGGGTGCCGTTGCTGCCGTTGCCCTTGGCGGCGCTCTTGATGTCGTAGACGCCGCCGCGGCGCGGGTCGGTGGGGGCGACGACGACCCAGCTCTTCGCCGACTGCGTGAGCGGATCGGCGGGGATGGCGCGCAGGTAGCGGCGCGAGACGAGGTCGTCGAGCGAGGACGGGTACTTGCCGACGTCGGCATAGTGCTTGTCGAGCGCGTCGCGCATCAGCATCAGGTTCTCCTTCAGCACCGCTTCCTCGGCGCGCCGCACGCGGCCGACGTAGTCGGGCACGACGATCGAGATGAGAAGGGCGATGACGGTCAGGACGACCATCAGCTCCACCAACGTAAAGCCACGAAGCTTTTTCATGTCACCACTGCCGGTAGGGGACGCCGTTCAGGCCGGCGCCCGGGGCCTTCGAGTACACGTCGTAGACGTCCTTGCCCTCCTGCGGCGCGTCGTGGGGGCTCGCGTAGCTGCGCAGCCCCCAGCCCTCGGCGACGAACGGGTCGGCCGGCACCTTGCGCAGGAAGTACACCTTCGGCGCGTCGGGCTTGCGCTTGTCGGCCACGCCCTCGGTGAGCGCGGCGAGCGAGGGGGGGAAGCCGGTCGCGTCCGCCGGCCGCTCGATCACGCCCTCGTCCGCGGCCTTCTTGTACGCGTCGATCGCGGTGCGGATCTCCCGCAGCGCCAGGCGCAGGTCCTGCTCCTTCGAGCGCGTCGCCGCCACTTCGGCGAGCGGCAGCGCGATCGACGCGAGCAGGCCCACGATGGCCACGGTGATCAGCAGCTCGATCAGCGTAAAGCCGGATCGTTTCTTCATTGCTTTTTCTGCTCCGGGCCGGCCGCGGGCGCGCGCGGCGGGATCGAATCCGAGCGCTGCTGCGGCGGCATCGCCGGCGCGGGCGCGGGAACCGAAGGCGGCACCGGCTGGGCCTGCACCGCCTGCGGCAGCTCGAGCGCCGCGCCGCCGACCTCGACCTCGGTGCCGGAGTTGAACTCCTCGAGCTTGATGCCCGGGCGCTCGATGTTGCGGATCACGCGCGGCGTGATGAGCAGCACCACCTCGGTCTTGTTCGCGGTGTCGTCGCGGTTGGAGAAGAGGCGCCCGAGCACCGGCAGGTCGGACAGGCCCGGCGTGCCGGTGGCGTTGCGGCGGTCCTCGTCGTTGATGAGGCCCGCCAGCACCTGCGTCTCGCCGTCGCGCAGGCGCAGCGTCGTCGAGGCGTTGCGCGTGCCCACCTGGTAGGCGATGGTGCCGGAGCTCGTCTTCGTCTCCCGCGCCACGTTGCTGACCTCCAGGCCGATCTTGATGCCGACCTCGTCCTCGAGGTGCACCTGCGGCTCCACCTCGAGCTTCAGGCCGACGTCGAGGTAGTTGATCGACTCGGAGACGAAGCCGGTCGCGCCCGCGGTGGTGGTGATCACCGGCACCTTGTCGCCGATGTGGATCTTCGCCTTCTCCTTGCTCTTCACGCGGATGCGCGGGTTGGCGAGCACGTTGGTGCGGCCGTTCTGCTGCCTCGCGGTGAGCGTGAGCGGGTCGGGCACGTTGATGCGCACCAGGCCGCTGTTGAAGTTGCGCGCCTCGCGGCCGGTGATCTGGCCGGCGACGTTGCCGGCGCCGGTGATGCCGATGCCGACCGAGCCGGGGAGCTGGATGCCGAGGTTCTGCAGCTTGCTGTAGCCCACCTCGAGCACTTCCACCTCGAGCATGACTTCCGCCTCGGCGAGGTCCTGGTTGGCGATCAGCTTCTCGGCGATGCGGATCGCCTCGGGCGTGTCGCGCATCACGAGCAGGTTCAGCTTCTCGTCGATGAACATGTCGCGCGTCTTCACCACCTGGCGGATCAGGTTCGCGGTCTGCTTCACGTCCGCGTTGGAGAGGTAGAAGCTCTTCACGATCAGGTCGCGGTACGCCTGCTGCTTGTTCGGCGTGTTCGGGTAGATGAGGATCGTGTTCTCGTTCAGCACGCGCCGCTCGAGCTGGTTGGTCACCAGCACGAAGCGGATCACGTCCTCGATGGTGGTCTGGCGCACGAACACCGTGGCGCGCGCGTCGGCCGGCACTTCCTTGTCGAACACGAAGTTGAGGCCGGTGTGCTTCGACACCAGCTCGAACACCTGGCGCACTGGCGCGTCGCGGAACTCCATCGTGATCGGCTTCTTCAGCGCCGCGGAGAGCTTCGGCGAGACCTGCTCCTCGCGGTGCTTCTGCTCCTCGACCTTGCGGGCGATCGCCTTCGCGTCGCGCTGGTTCGGGTTCTCGGCCAGCACTTCCTTCGCCTTCGCGTAGGCCGCGTCCGTTTCACCCTTCTTGAACAGTAGTTCGGCTTCCGCCGCCCTTCCAGCCGTTTTCCTGGCCGCTTCTACCTGGGAAAGGCCCTGCTGGCCGCGAGCGTTTTGAGGATCAAAACGCAGAGCTTGCTTGAACGCCGCCTCCGCCTGGTCGAAGTACTTCTGCGACAGCGCGTTGTCGCCCGTCTGCAGGTAGCGCTGCACCGCGACGGCCTTCTGTCGCTCGTAGTAGTTGCGGATCTCGGCGTTGGACGGGTCCTTCTTCAGCTCCTGCTCGATGACCGCCAGGCCTTCCTCGACGTTGCCCGTCTCGACGAGCTTCTGCCCCTCGGTGAACTGGTGGCTCGTCGCGCATCCGAAAAGAAAGAGAACTGCTGTGAGAAGCGAAAAGGCTTTCGTCATTGGTTCACCGCCGGGATGTCGAGGGTCTGTCGGGCGTTCATGGGGAGGTACGTGAAGACGACCGCCGATTCGGTCACCTTGTCCACGCGGTATTGGTCGTCGAGCTTCTGGCGCTTGCCGGCCGAGAGGCTGAAGCTGTCCTCGCCGCGGCCGAGGAAGACCGAGAGCTTGCCGTCCTCGATCACCTTGCCGAGGTACGTGAAGGGCAGCGGCGGAACCTGCGGCACCGCGGGCTGCTCGGGGGCCGCCGGCGCCTGCTCGCCCGGCGCCGCGCCGAAGCTGCGCCGCGCGAAGGGGTCGGCGGCCGTGGCCACCTTGTCTTCCTCGCGCGCCGGGCGCTTCAGGCGCTCGAGGTCGAGGTCCGCGTCGGAGACCAGCTTCTCGGAAGCGATCCTTTTCTGCAGGTGCGACGCCGGCTCGGGCGGCACGTGGGAAGGCGTCTCGCGGCCGGTGACGACGGAGGCGACGAGCACCAGCGCGAGCACGGGGATCGCGACGCGCACCGCCTCGCGGCGGGAGAAGGAGACAGTCGGGAGCTTCATGGCTTCACCAGGTGGAGCGTGAGGCGCAGCTCGGCCTGCACCTCGCCCTGGTTGCGCGACTCGCGCTTCAGGGAGAGCTGGTCGAGCGAGAGCACCGGGATCTCGGCGAGCGCGCGGCCGAGGAAGTCGCGCAGCTGCCCGTACGTGGCCGTCACCGGAAGGACGATCTCGTAGCGCTGGATGCGCGAGGAGGCGTCTTCCTTCGAGGCGCCGCTTTCCATCTTGTAGTTCGCCGACGGCATCTCGACGCCGGTGGCCTTGCTGATCGCGTAGAGCTTCGCCAGCCAGTCGGTCGCGGTCTCCTCGCGGCCCAGGGCCTCGTAGACCCTGGCGAGCTTCTCGCCGGAGCGCGCGACGCTCGCCGGCGCCTTCTGGGACAGGGTGAGGGCGAGCCCGGCGTTCTTTGCCTGCAGCGGCGCGACGACGAGCGCGTGGAACGAGAACGCGACGAGGAGCAGCACGAGCGCGAGCAAGCCGGTGCGTCCCAGATCGGCTCTCAGCCTGAGAAGTTGCTCTTTCACTTTGCACCCCACTGGGCGGAGATCGAGAAGCCGACCGCCTTCGCGTCCGGCTTCACCTCGTGCCGCGCGAGCTGCACGGCGGCGAGCGCATCGGTGCGGCTGAGGTTCAGCACGTACGTGAGCGCGGCGAGGTAGTCCTTGCTGTCGCCGGAGATGAGCACCGTGCCCGCCTTCGGGTCGGGCTGGATGGCGAGCAGGGCGACCTGGTCGTTCGCGGCCGACTCGAGCGCGCCGAACAGGCGATCCCACGGCATGGACAGGCGCGCGAGCGTGTCGCGCGCCGCGGCGACTTCCTCGGCCGTGGCGTTGCGCGCGGGCTTGTAGGAGCGCGGATCGAGCTTGGCCAGGGAGATTTCATTTTTCTTCACCTCCCGATGGACCTGGATGAAGGACACCCCTACGTCCGCGGTAAAGGCGAGGGCGAGCAGCATCAGCACGGGCGCGATCCAGCGCGGCGCCTGGCGGGTCCTGCAGAAATCGATCTTGATCGCTTGCATCCCGCTCCTAGCTTCCCGCGACGGCGAGGGATTGGTAGTCGATGGCGTCGAGGCGGAAGGACTCGTGCTCTTCCGTCTCGAAGCTGCCCTGCGCGCAGACGATGACGCGCGTGCACGCCTCCTCGAGGCCGAGGAACGCCGCTTCGCGCGACAGGATCTCGGGCAGCACTCGGCGCCAGCGCTCGTCGGCGCGGCGGCTGCGGATCGCGACCCAGACGCCGCGGAGGAAGAGCGCGAGCGTCAGGCGCCCGGGCTCCTCGACCACCAGCCAGCACGAGCCGCCGGTCATGTCGCGCACGCGGTTGAAGGCGGCGACGAGGAACGGCACCACGGAGACGAGCTGCACCTGGTGCGCGACGGCGCGCGCGCCGAGCTCGTCGACGAGGCCCCGGTCGATCGCGCAGGCGAGGCGCGGGCCGGCCGGCGCGGTCGCGGCGAACTTGATCTCCCAGTCGTTCGCGGCCGGGCCGTGGATCGCGACGAAGCGGTGGCGGGCGAGGCCGAGCCACTGCTCGTGCGTCTTGAGCGTGTCGCTCCACGGCAACAGGGCGTAGCGCACGAAGCGGTCGGCGACCACCACGCCGGCCTCCTTGCCCTTCAGCGACGGCAGCGCCTTCTCGAGGGCCTCCACGGCCGGCTGCCACTCGGGGGCGCCGTCTTCGCGCGGCGCGACGTCGAACGTCTCGCCGGTGGAGAGGAGGATGCGCTCGGCGGTGAAGCCCAGGCACAGCGAGCGCGGGGCGAGCTTGCGCCGCGCGAGGCGCGGGCGGCGCAGGGAAGTGCGGAAGCGCTTAAGCAACGAAAGTGACACGGTCGATTTCCTCCTGGGTCGTTTCGCCCGATTCCACGAGCGCGAGGGCCGCGTCGCGGAGCGGCACGGTTCCGGCGGCCTGCGCCGCCTCCTTCAGCTTGCGCGCCGGGGCGCGCGCGACGATCAGCTCGCGCAGCTCGTCGTTCATCACGAGCAGCTCGCCGATCGCCTTCCTGCCCTTGAAGCCGGTGCCCCGGCATTCCGGGCAGCCTTTTCCTTTGCATGTCCTGCAGAAAGTCCGCACCAGCCGCTGCGCGAGGACGGCGTTGAGGGCCGAGACGAAGTTGTACGTGTCGACGCCCATGTGCTGGAAGCGGCCGAGGACGTCGAGGCTGTTGTTCGCGTGCACCGTCGTGTAGACGAGGTGGCCGGTGAGGGCCGACTGCACCGCGATCTCGGCGGTCTCCGGGTCGCGGATCTCGCCCACCAGGATGCGGTCCGGGTCGTGGCGCAGGATGGAGCGCAGGCCGCGCGCGAAGGTGAGGCCCTTCTGCTCGTTCACCGGGATCTGCAGCACGCCGGGGAGCTGGTACTCGACCGGGTCCTCGATGGTGACGATCTTCTGCTCGCCCCGGTTCGTCTCGCTGATGAGCGCGTACAGCGTCGTCGTCTTGCCGCTGCCGGTCGGGCCGGTGGCCAGGATCATCCCGTACGGCAGCGCGGCCAGGGTGCGCAGCCTCTTCTTCAGGTCCTTCTCGAAGCCGAGGGTCTCCAGGGACAGGCCCGTGACCTGGTCGGTGAGGGCCTTGCGGTCGAGGATGCGAAGCACCGCGTCCTCGCCGAACACGCTCGGCATCACCGAGACGCGGAAGTCGATGTCGCGGCCTGCTCTTGCGTCGTTTCCCAGAACCAGGCGGGCCTTGAAGCGGCCGTCCTGCGGCACGCGCCGCTCGGCGATGTCGAGCTCCGACATCACCTTGATGCGCGACACGACCTGCTCGGCGGTTTCGGCGCCCGGGATCGACTCGGCCGACACCAGCACGCCGTCGATGCGGTAGCGGATGGTGAGGCCGTTCGCGGTCGACTCGAGGTGCACGTCGCTCGCGCCGGCCTTGAGCGCGTCGTACAGGGTGGAGTTCACCAGGCGCACCACCGGGCTGTCGGCCTCGGCGGCGTTCTCGAACGAGATTTCCTGGGTCTTCTCGTCGCGGGCGTTGACCTCGAAGGACGAGGAAACGCCGTCGAGCGCGCGGAACTTTTCCTCCTGCTCGGAGAGGTAGGCCTGCACGTCGAGGCGGTGCGCGACGCGGTAGCGGAACGGCAGGTTGATCCTCGCCTCGAGCCATTCCTGCGTGTCGAGGTCGTACGGGTCGCCGAGGGCGAGCCACAGGTCGCCGTCCTCGTCGCGCAGCGCGACGCAGCAGCGGCGGCTCGCTTCCGCGTAGGGCAGCAGGTCGAACGACGGGGCGCTGCGGCGCATCTGGTCCAGGCGCATGGGAGGCATGCGCAGCGTGAGCGACAGGCGCAGCAGGAACTCCTCGGGGGCGACGGCGAGGTGCTCCTCGAGGTTCTCGATGAGGCGGCCGTCCTTTTCGCGGGCGGCCTGCAGGTCGATGGCGGAAATCACGTTAGCGGATGCTCCCGGCGAGCTCGAAGATGGGCATGTACATGAGCACGACCACGAGGCCGACCGAGACGCCGAGCAGCGTCATCAGGATCGGCTCGAAGGCGCGGGTGAACCAGTCGATGAAGCGCGCCACCTCGTCGTCGTGGAAGCGTGCGATCTGGGCGAACATGCCGCCCATGTCGCCGGAGCGCTCGCCCACGACCATCATGCGCGAGGCGACCGGCGTCGCGAGGCCGCAGGCGCCGAGCGCCGCCGACATCGCCTCGCCGCTCTCGATCCTCTTCTTCGCGGCGGCGAGCTGCGGGCGCAGGTGCGCGGCGAGGAGGTCGCTCACCATGGCGAGCGCCTGCACCGCGGGGATGCCGGCCTTCAGCAGCATGCCGGCGGTGCGGTAGAGGCGCGCGAGCTGGTAGACCTTCAGGCGCTCGCCGATCGCGGGGATCGCCCAGAGGCGGGTGTTCAGCCAGGAACGGAACTGCGGCCGCGAGAACGCCCAGCCCGCGAGCGCGGCCGTCGAGGCGAAGCAAAGAATGAACAGCGAGGCGTTGTTGCCGACGAAGCTGCCGAAGCCGAGCAGCATGCGCGAGAAGAAGGGCAGCGTGCCGGCCATGTCTTCGTAGATCCGCGCGAACCTCGGCACGACGTAGAGCATCAGGAAGCCGACCACGAGCGCGCCGACGATGGCGAGGATCGCGGGGTAGATGGTCGCGGAGACGACCTTCTTCTTCACCTTGTCGAGCTCTTCCTGGTAGGCGATGTAGCGGCCGAGCGCCTCGCGCACGTTACCGGTGCGCTCGCTCGCGCGGACCGTCGCGACGTAGAGCGGCGGGAAGTGCTGCGGGAAGGCCGCCACCGCCTGCGAGAACGGCTCGCCGCGGCGGATCGCCCCGATCAGGCCGGAGAGCACCGCCGACTCGCGCCCCTTCTCGGCGAGCGTGGAGAGCGCCTCCACCAGGTTCAGGCCCGCGTCGAGCAGCGCCGCGAGCTCGATGGTGAAGAGCAGCGTCGGGAAGCGGGCCTTGCGGGCCTGCCACGACAGGACCTTCCTCGTGGTGCGGACGGAGAACACCGTCAGGCCGCGCAACCGAGCGGCCTCGGCCGCGGCCGTCTCGCTCACCGCGTCCAGCGAGAGCGAGACGACCTGCTGCCGCCGGTCGATGGCGTGGACCTCGAACTGCATTTTCAGTTCACCCCGATGTCGGCGTCCTCGCCGATGCCGCCCGACTTGCCGTCCCGGCCGAGGGACATGAGCTGGAACTCGTGCTTCTCGCCGGGCACGCGGTACACGTACGGGCGGCCCCACGGGTCGGCGGGCACGGCCTTCTTCAGGTACGGGCCGCTCCAGTTCGCCGCGGCCGAAGGCTTGGCGACGAGCGCCTCGAGGCCTTCTTCCGCGGTCGGGTAGCGGCGCATGTCGAGGCGGAACTGGTCGAGCGCCTTCTCGATCGACTCGATCTGCGCGCGCGCCACCTGGATCTCCGACTTGCCGACCTGCGCGAAGTAGCGCGGCGCGACGTAGCCGGCGAGCAGGCCGATGATCACGATGACCACCAGCAGCTCGAGGAGAGTGAAGCCGAAGTTTCTTTTCATCGAAAGGCTCCTTACTGGATGCCGAAGCGCATCGCCGGGCGGCCCGACTGGTGGGCGCCCATGTCGGGCGCGGCGACGTCGTCGTTGAAGTTGTTGATCCGCAGGCCGCGGCCGTAGCCGGGGCTCGTCGGCGCGAGCTGGTAGTTGCCGCCCGCGCCGCTCGCCGGGCCGTGGCCCGACGCGTACACCGGCGTGCCGCGTACCCCGTTCGCCTCGCCGGTGAGGTCGAGGTTGCCGTTGTAGAGGTCGTAGTTCACGTCGTTGCCGTTGCCGCCCGAGGTCTGGCTGATCGACGGCCAGGTGCCCTTCCAGATGTGGAAGATGTTGTTGCGCGACACGGTGTTCGTCAGCGCCTGGCCGGTGTTGCCGGCGAGGCCGAGGCCCGCGCCGAGGCCGCTCGTCGCGCCCGAGCCGGTGGCCTGCAGCGCCGTGTTGTGGAACAC
>DASZQH010000247.1:0-7163 GCA_035549805.1 Burkholderiales bacterium | reverse complement strand
TCGGCGTCGTGTCCGCCTGGCTGGTGGCGATGTACCGTTTCCCGGGACGCACCCTGCTGCAGTGGATCCTGGTCCTGCCGCTGGCCATGCCGGCGTACGTGATGGCCTACGCCTACACGGACTGGCTGCAGTTCTCCGGGCCGGTTCAGTCCGCGCTGCGCAATCTCACGGGCTGGCAGGGGCGCGACTACTGGTTTCCCGACGTGCGCTCCCTGTGGGGCGGCGCAGCGATGCTGTCCTTCGCGCTCTATCCCTACGTCTACATCATCGCGCGCACGGCGTTCAGCGAGCTCTCGCGCAGCGCGCTCGAGGCGGCGCGCCTCGCGGGGTACGCGCAGCGCGAGGTCTTCCTCCGCGTCGCGATCCCGCTCGCGCGCCCGGCGATCGTCGCCGGCACGCTGCTCGCGCTCATGGAGACGCTCGCGGACTTCGGCACGGTTTCCTACTTCGGCCTGGAGGTGTTCACGACCGGCATCTTCAAGGCGTGGTTCTCCATGGGGGATCGGGTGGCGGCCGCGCAACTGTCGAGCTGCCTGCTCGCCTTCGTCGCCGTGCTGGTCGCGCTCGAGCGCGCGAGCCGCGGGCGCGCCGCGTACCACGTCGATTCGCCGCGCAAAGCCGCGCCGCCTCTGGTGCTGCGCGGCTGGCGCGCCGCCGGCGCTCTGCTTCTCTGCGCCGCGCCGGTCTTCTTCGGCTTCCTGCTGCCGCTGCTCCTGCTCGGCTGGCTGGCATGGCAATCCGGCGCGTTCAACACGGGACGGATGCCCGTCCTGGTGGGCAACAGCTTCGGCGTCGCCGCCGTCACGGCCCTCGTCGCCGTGGTGCTGGCGACGCTGATGGCCTATGCCGCGCGCCTCACGCGCAGCCGCGCCGTCGGCGCCGCCAACCGTCTCGTCAGCCTGGGCTACGCGGTGCCGGGTGCGGTGATCGCCGTGGGCGTGCTCGCGCCGCTCGGCGCGCTGGACAACGCGCTTGCCGCCTGGCTCGAGCGCACGATGGGCTGGCGAACCGGCCTGCTGCTGACGGGAACGATCGCGGCGGTGGTGTTCGCGTATCTGGTGCGCCTGCTGGCGGTGGCGCTGCAGACGACCGAAGCCGGCCTCGCCCGCATCACGCCCAGCATGGCGGACGCCGCGCGCTCCCTCGGCGCGACGCCGGTGCAGACGCTGCGCCAGGTGCACGTGCCGCTCCTGCGGCCGAGCCTCGCCACCGCGGCGCTCCTGGTCTTCGTGGACGTGCTGAAGGAGCTGCCGGCCACGTTCGCTCTGCGGCCTTTCAACTTCGACACGCTGGCGATCGAGGCCTACAACCTCGCGAAGGACGAGCGGCTCGCGGAGGCCGCCGGTCCTTCGCTGGTGATCGTCGCGGTCGGGATGCTGCCGGTGATCCTGGTCGCGAGGCGCTACTTCCAGGCCACGCGGTCGTAGATCTTCTGCGAGCTCGGCTGGTTGCGGCCGAACACGGCGACGTTCACGCGGTCGCGGCGGAAGTCGCCGAAGCTCGCGAGCACCGGGTTGTCCGGCTTGACGCCCGCGACCACCGGCCACTCGTTGTTGCCCTCGGCGAAGTAGCGCTGCGCCTCGTCGCTCGCCAGGTACTCGAGGAACCTGACCGCGGCTTCGCGGTTCGGCGCGTTCTTCATCACGCCGGCGCCGGAAATGTTGACGTGCGTGCCCCAGGTATTCTGGTTCGGGAACACGATGCCGATCCTGTCGGCGACCTGCCGGTCGTCGGGCTTCTGCGAGCGCGCGAGGCGGGCGTAGTAGTACTGGTTCGAGATCGTGACGTCGCAGGCGCCCGAGGCGACGAACTTGAGCTGGTCCGTGTCGCCGCCCTTGGGCTGCTGCGCGAGGTTCGCGTGCACGCCCCTCGCCCACGCCTCGGCCTTCGCTTCGCCCAGGTGGTTGATGAGCGCCCCCATGAGGGACAGGTTGTAGATGTTCGTGGAAGAGCGCATGCACACGCGCCCCTTCCACTTCGGATCCGCCAGTTCCTCGTAGGTGGCGATCTCGCCCGGCTTCACCTTGTCCTTGTTGAAGGCGATGACGCGCGCGCGGGTCGAGAAGCCGAACCAGCGGCCCTCGGGCTCGCGGAAGCTCTCGGGGATGCGCGACTCCAGCAGAGCGGACTTCACGGGCTGGAACATTCCGAGCTGCTCCGCGCGCCACAGGCGGCCTGCGTCGACGGTGATGAGGACGTCCGCGGGGCTGCGCTCGCCCTCGCTGCGGATGCGCTCGATGAGCGGGTCTTCGCCGGCCTCGATGCGGTTGATCTTGATGCCGGTCTGCTTGGTGAAGTTGGCGTAGAGCGCCTCGTCGGTCTGGTAGTGGCGCGACGAGTAAAGGTTCAGCACGCGCTCCTGTGCTATGGCGGGGGAGGCTGCGATGAGAAGAGCGAGCAGTGCGGAAAGCCGCATGGGCAGGTGTCCTCGAAATGTCCGAAACCAGGCCAGACGATAATGACTCTCATTGTCATTGTCAATGAGAATCGCTATCATCTCGGAACCCGCATAATGCGTCGGCGCGGGAACGTCCTCGCGCGTTCTACGGACGCCGACATGATTCCCCTTCGTACGCTCCTTGCCGCCGTGCTGCTGTCTGCGGTCGCGACTGCCGGGGCCCAGCAGGTCCTGGAGGTCATCCCGCTGCGGCACTCGACGGTGGAGCAGGTGCTGCCTGCGCTGCGACCGCTGCTCGAGCCGGGGGGCACCCTGACCGGCCAGTACAGCCAGCTGATCGTCCGCGCGAGCCCGGGAAACATCGACGAGATCCGTCGCGCGCTCGACGCCATCGACCGGCCGCGGCGCCGCCTGCAGGTGTCGGTGCGCTTCGACGAGGTGTCGGACAGCGCCCGGCGCGGCATCGAAGCCGGCGGGCGCATCAGCAACCGCGGCAGCGAGATCCAGATCCGCGCCCAGGACGCCGCCCGGGCCGGCGAGGAGCGCGTCGACCAGCGCGTGCAGGTCCTCGAGGGCGGTCGCGCGGTGATCCTCTACGGGCAGTCGCGCCCGGCGCTCGTGCGCGAGCGCCTGCAGACGCCGGCCGGAACGATCGGCCAGGATGCACTGGTGATGCGGGAGACCGCGTCGGGCTTCGAAATCGTTCCGCGCCTCGCCGGATCGCGGGTCCAGCTCGACATCGCGCCGCAGCGCGAGCGCTTCGCTTCCGGCGGCGCGGTCGACGTGCAACGCGTTGCCGCCACGGTGAGCGCCGCGTTGGGCGAATGGGTCGAGATCGGCGGGGCTGTCGAGCACGCGACGGGCGCCTCGAGCGGCATCGCGTCCTCGGCGCAGGCGCGCAGCAGCGTGTCGCGGCGCATCTGGGTACGCGTCGACGAGGTGAGGAACTGACGGGCCGGCTGAAGCGGCTGCTCGGCGAGGCCTTTGCCCCGGGCGGCGCGCTCGCGGCCGCCATCCCGGGGTTCAAGCGGCGCGGCCAGCAGGTCGAGATGGCCGAGGCCATCTACGACGCGATCGAGGGCACGCGCGTCCTGGTCGCGGAGGCCGGCACCGGCACCGGCAAGACCTTCGCCTACCTCGTGCCGGCGCTTCTCGCGGGCGGCAAGGTGATCGTCTCCACCGGGACCAAGACGCTGCAGGACCAGTTGTTCGACCGCGACCTGCCCTCGGTGCGCAAGGCGCTCGCGAGCGGCGCCAGCGCCGCGCTCCTGAAGGGCCGCGCGAACTACGTCTGCCTCTATCGCCTGAAGCGGGCGGCGGCGGAGGCGCGCCTCGCCTCGCGCGAGGAGGCGGGGCAGCTGCGCACCATCGAGCGCTTCGCCGCCGTGACCGACACCGGCGACCGCGCCGACCTCGCCGACGTGCCGGAAGACTCGCCCGTCTGGGCGCATGCGACCTCCACGCGCGAGAACTGCCTGGGGCAGGAGTGCCCGGACTACAAGGACTGCTTCGTGATGCGCGCGCGCCGCAATGCGCTTGCCGCAGACATCGTGGTCGTGAACCACCACCTCTTCTTCGCCGACGTGGCACTGCGCGACGAAGGCATCGCGGAGCTGCTGCCGGCGTGCAACACCCTCATCTTCGACGAGGCGCACCAGCTGCCCGAGACCGCGCGGGCGTTCTTCGGCGAGCGCCTCTCCACCTCGCAGCTCCTCGAGATCGCGCGCGACGCGCGACTCGAGCTGCGCGCGGCGGGGGGCGTGTCGGCCGAGCTCGACGCGCTCGCCGGCGCCGTCGACAAGGCCGCCCGCGACCTGCGCCTCGCGTTCGCCGAGCCGGGGCGCATCGCCTGGAGCCAGGCACAACGGCTCCCCGGATTCGCCGACGCGCTGCTGCGCCTCGACGGCGCGCTCGAGACGCTCGGCGTCGCCCTCGCCGCGCACGCGGAGACCTCGGAGGGCCTGGCTGCCTGCGCTCGGCGCGCCGGCGAGGCGCACGCCGTGCTCGCCCGGCTGTCGCGCGAAGAGGGCGCCGAGGCGGTGCGCTGGATCGAGGTGCTCGCGCACGCGCTGCACCTGCACGTGACGCCGCTTTCGTCCGCCGACTCCTTCCGCAAGCAGATGAGCGACCACCCGCGCGCCTGGATCTTCACTTCCGCCACCCTCGCCGTGGGCCGCGACTTCAGCCATTTCACGCGCGAGCTGGGCCTCGACGATGCGCGCGCCGTGCAGTGGGCGAGCCCGTTCGACTTTCCCAACCAGGGCCTGCTCTACGTGCCGAAGGGCCTGCCGGAGGACCCCAACGACCGCGCCTTCACCGACGCGGTGGTGGAGGCGGCGTTGCCGGTGCTGCAGGCGAGCGGCGGCCGCGCCTTCCTGCTCTTCACGACCTTGCGCGCCCTGCGGCGCGCGCACGAGCTTCTGGAGGGCCGCACGCCGTATCCCCTGCTGGTGCAGGGCACGGGCTCGCGCAGCGAGCTCCTCCGGCGCTTCCGTTCGCTGGGCAACGCCGTGCTCCTGGGCAGCCAGTCGTTCTGGGAAGGGGTCGACGTGCGCGGCGAGGCACTTTCCGTGGTGGTGATCGACAAGCTGCCTTTTGCGCCGCCGGACGACCCGGTCCTGTCCGCGCGCATCGAAGGCCTGCGCGCGCGCGGCGGGAACCCGTTCAACGAGCTGCAGCTGCCGCAGGCGGTGCTGCAGCTCAAGCAGGGGGCGGGACGGCTGATCCGCGACGAGACGGACCGCGGCGTGCTGATGCTGTGCGACCCGCGCCTCGTTTCGCGGCCGTACGGGAAGCGCATCGTGCACAGCCTGCCGCCCATGCGCCGCACCCGCGAGCTTGCCGACGTGCAGCGCTTCTTCGAGGCGACCGACCCTACTTCGGCGGGTGCTCGTCTTCCAGGTGGTAGCGGATGATGTCGTCGAAGCTCGGATCGGCGCGGAAGCCCAGGCCGAGCGCGCGCTTCGGGTCGAAATTGCGCGGCCAGCCTTCGACGATCTTCATCACCACCGGGTCGGGCTCGCGCCGGATCAGCTTCACCGCCTTCTCCCCGCCGACGCGACGCAGCGACTCGATCTGCTCCGCCACCGTCGCCGAGATGCCGGGCATCGACAGGTTGCGTCGCGTGCCGAGCCTGGCCGTGTCGAGCGTGGCGGCGTGCATGAGAAAGCCGATCGCCGCGCGCGGCGAGGCGTGCCAGTGGCGCACCGTGTCCGCCACCGGCAGGATCGCCTCCTGGCCGGCGAGCGGCTCGCGGATGATGCCGGAGAAGAACCCCGACGCCGCCTTGTTGGGCTTGCCGGGGCGCACGCAGATGGTCGGCAGGCGGATGCCGATGCCGTCGAAAAAGCCGCGCCGGCTGTAGTCGGAGAGCAGCAGCTCGCCGATCGCCTTCTGCGTGCCGTAGCTCGTGAGCGGGGCATTGAGGAACTCGTCCCCGATCGCATCGGGGAACGGGGCGCCGAACACGGCGATCGACGAGGTGAACACGACGCGCGGCCGGTAGCCGTCCCCGATCTTCCGGATGGCCTCGAAGAGGTGCCGCGTCCCGTCGAGGTTGATGCGATAGCCCTTCTCGAAGTCGGCCTCCGCCTCCCCGGAGACGATGGCCGCGAGGTGGAAGATGAGCTCCGGGCGGTCGGCGACGAGGCGCTCTGCCTCGCCTGGCGCCGACAGGTCGGACACCGCGACTTTCGCCGCGAGGCCGGCCGGCGCCTGCGCCGGCACGACGTCGTGCAGCGTGAGGCTCGCCGGCGGCTCCTTCGCGAGGCGCTCCGTGAGCTTGCGGCCGATCATGCCGGCCGCGCCGATGACGAGGACGCGTTGCTTCACCGCGGGTTCTCCTTTACCAGTTCGGATCCCAGATGCGCCACCACGGCGCGGAGCGGCGCGGGCCGCCTGCCTGCAGGAACTCGCTCGCGGGGAAGTTCTTGCGCAGGACGCGCTCGGCCGAGTCGCGCAGCTCGGGTATGTCGAGTGCCTCGTAGGCCTTCATCAGGATGAAGATGGCCTCCTCGATCGCCGGCGATTGCGGGTAGTGCTGTACCGCGTACTGCGCCCGGTTCGCGGCGGCCACGTAGGCGCTGCGGCGCATGTAGTAGCGCGCCACGTGCACCTCGTGCGAGGCGAGCGCGTTGACGAGGTAGCGCATGCGCGCCGCGGAATCGTCCGCGTACTTCGACTGCGGGAAGCGCGTCACGACTTCCTTGAATGCCTCGAATGCCTCGCGCGTCGCCTTCGGGTCGCGGTCGGTCATGTCGGGCGAGGTGAGCCAGGTCAGGAACCCCGTCAGCTCGTTGAAGTTGATCAGGCCCTTCAGGTAGTACGCGTAGTCGACGTTGGGATGGTTGGGGTACAGCTTGATGAAGCGCTCCGCCGCCGCGACGGCCGAGGCGCGCTCGCCGTCCTTCCAGTGCGCGTATGCCACCTCGAGCTGCGCCTGCTGCGCGTAGCGGCCGTACGGATAGCGCGCCTCGAGCTTCTCGAAGTACTTGACCGCGTTCGCCCAGTCCTTCGCCGCCATCGCGTCCTTGGCCTCGCCATAGAGGCGCTGCGCGGACCAGCCGGCGGTCTCGTCGTCGACCACGCCGCCGCCGCAGCCGCCGAGCGCCGCGGCGAGCAGGAGGGTCAGCGCGAGCCGGACCAGTACACTTGGGGACATGAAGCGGCGGTTGTCTCGAAAAAGCGCGGGAAGCGAACCCGAAAATTATACCGACTGGGATGCCGCCTTCGTCGCGCCGATGCGCGAGGTCGTGCCCGCGGCGCT
>DASZQH010000246.1:0-20011 GCA_035549805.1 Burkholderiales bacterium | reverse complement strand
GCTTCTCCTTCCTCGAGCGGGTGGATCGCGACATTGCCCTGGCCGACGCGCAACGCCGCTTCCAGGGCTTCGATCACCCGGGCGCGCTCGACGCTGGAAAAGCGGAAGCGGTCCTGCACGACCTCGATCAGCTCCTTCGAGCGCGAGTGCAGCTTGGTGTAGCCCTGCGCCTGGAGGAGCTGCTCGATCTCCTTCTCCGAGAAGTTCTTCGGGATCGGGATCGGGAACGTAATGACAAACCGCGCGGTGTCGCTTTTGCTTTTCAACGATTCAAAAATGCTTTGCGGAGAATCCTTGAGTACCGGCTTGCCGCAGCCGCGGCAGTGCAGCTTCGCCGCACGGGCGAAGAGGAGCTTCAGGTGGTCGTTCAGCTCGGTCATCGTCCCGACCGTGGAGCGCGAGGTGCGCACCGGGTTGGTCTGGTCGATGGCGATCGCTGGCGGGATGCCGTCCACGGCGTCGACCTGCGGCTTGTCCATGCGGTCGAGGAACTGCCGCGCATAGGGACTGAAGGTCTCGACGTAGCGGCGCTGACCTTCCGCGTACAGCGTGTCGAAGACGAGCGAGGACTTTCCCGAGCCCGACACGCCGGTGACCACGACGAGCTCTCCCGTCGGGATCGCGACGCTGACGTTCTTGAGGTTGTTCTGGCGGGCGCCGCGGATGAGGATCGCGTCGCCGGGAAGTTGTTCCTGCTTCACTTGCGCGTAATTTTACCGGGCGCGCGCTCGCCTTTGGTTCCCGCGGGCTGACCGCGGGCTACTGCGGAATCAGGAAGACCCTTTGTCGGACAGGGTGAGGTTGCGCATCAGCGCGCCGCACTGCGCGCAGTGGATCGTGCCGCCGGGAAACAGCTTGAAGTGGTCGGTGTCGCAGCGCAGGCAGAAGTAGTGCGGTGGGGACGAGCCCGGGCCGGCGCGCCGCGCGGGGCGCGGCTTGCGGTACTCCGAGAGCTGGACGATTTGTCCCATCAATGCCGATCCGTCATGCAAGTTGAATACTTTTATGCAACAACTATTCCGTGCGGCATATAGTTCGCGCAGGCGTCGGTGCGCATCGACAACGGAGCGCGCGAGGCCGGGGGAGGGGGCAGCACAAAGGGGTTGTTTCATTGTTTCAAGGAGATACGATGACCCCGCCGAATCCCGTGCCCTCCACGGAGTTCCTGGAGCTGTACCGCGCCGGCCTGAACAGCGCCGTCGAGCTCATGAAGGCCTCCCTGGAGAACGCGGAACGCCTCTCTCAGCAGCAGCTTTCTTCCGTGCGCGAGGCCCTCGAGGAGCACGTCCGGTCCGTCGAGGCGCTCGGCAAGGCCCGAAGCCTCGAGGATCTCGTGGCGCTGCAGCAGAAGATGGCCGGCGCCCAGCTCGAGCGCGTCATGGGCTACTGGAGCAGCGTCTGCCAGGCGGCCGGCCAGAACCAGACCGAGGCGCTCGGGCGCGTCCAGCAGCAGATCTCGCGCTCCCGCGACCTCTTCGCCGACACCTATGCGCTGACCGCCCGGGCGACCGAGGAAGCCGCGACCATCGCCGCGGCAAAGGCTTCGCCGCGGCCGGTGGCGAAGGAGAAGGAAGCCCCGCCGCCGCCGGCACCTGCGCCCAAGCGTGGTTCGCAGGGACAGTCGATGCACCGTTGACGGGCGGAATGTCCCGGAATTAACCTGAATCGGCTGGCTGACCGCTGGACCGCTCCTTGCTATTAGGGGGCGCCAACAACCATTCAGGGGGTGCAGCATGAGCAAGGGACGGCGCAAGTTCCTCAAGGCCGGCATCGTCGCGGGCAGCGCGGCCGCGGTGACCGGCTTCCCGCACATCGCGCGGGCGCAGCAGACCTTCAACTGGAAGATGACGAGCGCGTACGGCAAGGGCGCCCCCTTCTATATGGACGGTCCCGGAAGCGCGACCGACCTCGCGAAGCGCATCGAGGCGATGTCGAACGGCCGGATGAAGATCAGCGTCTACGGCGCGGGCGAGCTGATCCCGGCGTTCGAGGGCTTCGACGCGGTGCGCTCCGGCACCGTGGAGATGAACCACGCCAATGCCTACTTCTGGACCGGCAAGACGTTCGCTGCGCAGTACTTCACCGCGGTGCCCTTCGGCCTGAACTTCCAGGGCATGAACGGCTGGCTCTACGACGGCGGCGGCATCCCGCTCTGGCACGAGACGTACGCGCCGTTCGGCATGATCGCCTTCCCCTGCGGCAACACCGGCGTGCAGATGACCGGCTGGTTCCGCAAGGAGATCACGAAGGTGGAGGACTTCAAGGGCCTGAAGATGCGCATCCCGGGCCTCGCCGGCAAGGTGTACGCGGCGCTCGGCGTCGACGTGAAGCTGCTGCCCGGCGGCGAGATCTTCCCCGCGCTCGAGCGCGGCGTGATCGACGCGGCGGAGTTCGTCGGCCCCTACCAGGACCGGCGCCTCGGCCTGCAGAAGGCGGCGAAGTTCTATCACACCACCGGCTGGCACGAGACCGCCACGGTCTCGGAGCTGCTCATCAACAAGGCGGCCTGGGAAAAGTTGCCGAAGGACCTGCAGGCGATCGTCGAGAACGCCTGCGCGGCGTGCAACGTGATCAGCGAGGCCTGGTGCCAGCGCACCAACGCCGAGGCGATGGCGGAGCTGCTGAAGGAGGGCGTGACCGCCAAGCCGCTGCCGGACGCGGTGGTGAAGCGCCTGCGCGAGGTGACGAACCAGGTGCTGGCCGAGGGCGTCGCCAAGGACGCGCTGACGAAGAAGGTGCATACCTCGTACATGGCGTTCAAGGCGAAGTACGACGCGTGGGCCGGCTACAGCGAGGCCGTCTACCACAACAAGATCCGCGGCTGACGCCGGCCTGAGCGTCCGATAGTGGGCGTCAGAAGCGGCATCGAGCGCTTCACGGACCTCGTGGGGCGGGCCACCTCGTGGCTCGCCCTGGTGATCGTCGTCCTGATGGCGACGAACGTGATCCTGCGCTACTCGTTCAGCTACGGCTCCGTGTGGGCGCAGGAGCTGGAGTGGCATCTGCTCGCGCCGCTCATCCTCTTCGGCATCAGCTACGCGCTGCTGCACGGCGAGCACGTGCGCGTGGATGTGCTCTACGACAAGTTCAGCGAGCGAACCAAGCTGTGGGTCGAGCTCGTCTCCCAGGGAATCTGCATCCTCGTCTCGCTCGCCATCATCTGGCTCTCGATCAAGTACGTGCAGCAGGCGTACGTGATCAACGAAGGCTCCCCGGACCCCGGCGGGCTGCCGTACCGCTGGATCCTGAAGGCGCTGATCCCGCTCGGCTTCGCCTTCCTGGTCCTGCAGTGCGTCGCGAGCATCCTCGGCGTGCTCGAGAGGCTGAAGAAATGACGGGGCTCGAGTGGCTCGCCATCGGCATGCTGGTGGCGTTCTTCGTCCTGCTGATGGCCGGCATCCCGGTCGCGCTCACGCTCGCGACGGTGGGCTTCGTCTTCGGCTTCATCGGCTTCGGGCCGCTGCTCTTCAACCTGCTGCCGGCGCGCATCTTCGGCGTGGTCGCGAACTACCAGTGGCTCGCGATCCCGCTCTTCGTCTTCATGGGCGTGATGCTGGAGAAGTCGCGCCTCGCCGACGATCTCCTCGACGTGGTCGGCCACCTCGCCGGCAACCTGCGCGGCGGCATGGCGCTGGGCATCATCGGCGTGGGCATACTGATGGGCGCGACGACCGGCATCGTCGGCGCGACCGTCATCACGCTCGGCCTGCTCACGCTGCCCACGCTGCTCAAGCGCGGCTACCACACCGGGATGGCCTGCGGCGCGATCTGCGCCTCCGGCACGCTCGGCCAGATCATCCCGCCCAGCCTGATCCTGATCCTGCTCTCCGACATCCTGCAGCTCTCGGTCGGCACGCTCTTCGCCGCGGCCGTGATTCCCGGGCTGATGCTCGCGGCGCTGTACTGCACCTACATCGTGATCGTCGGCATGCTGAAGCCGGAGTGGGTGCCGCCGATCCCGCGCGAGGAGCGCGACGCCGTGTCGCGGCGCCAGCTCTGGACGCGCTTCTTCAAGGTGGTCGTGCCGCCGGTGGTCCTGGTGCTCGCGGTGCTCGGCTCGATCATCGGCGGCGTCGCCGCGCCGACGGAAGCCGCCTCGATGGGGGCGCTCGGCTCGATCGTGGTGTGCGCCTTCGGCGGCCGCTTCTCGATGCAGGTCCTGAAGGACGTGATGCGCTCGACCACCAAGGTCACGGCGATGATGATGTTCATCCTCATCTGCGCGCAGGTGTTCTCGCTCGCGTTCCGCGGCCTGAAGGGCGAGGACCTGATCAGCGACATGTTCAAGTACCTGCCCGGCGGCGTGGCCGCGGACATCTGGTTCCTGATGCTGATCATCTTCATCCTCGGCTTCTTCATCGAGTGGATCGAGATCAGCTACATCGCGGTGCCGCTGTTCCTGCCGGTGTTCGTGGCGCAGGACGTCAACCTGGTGTGGCTCGCGATGCTGATCTGCGTCAACCTGCAGACCTCGTTCCTCACCCCGCCGTTCGGCTGGGCGCTCTTCTTCCTGCGCGGCGTCGCGCCGCCCCAGGTGACCACGCGCGACATGTACCTCGGCGTGCTTCCCTTCATCGCGCTGCAGGTCGTCGCGGTGGCGCTGGTGTTCTTCTTCCCCGATCTCGCGCTCTGGCTGCCGAAGGCCATCGGCTGGTAGGAAAAATGGGGACGGACCCCATTTTTCTCATCTAGCCGAGCTCGTCGATCGACTTGGGCCAGCTTTTCTTGAGCAGGCGCGAGAGCGAGCGGTCGGCGAGAATCCTGCCGCCGGTCTGGCAGCGCGCGCAGTAGTTCGTCTCGTTGTCGGCGTAGCGGATGCGCTGCACCGGAGCGCCGCACACCGGGCAGGGCTTGCCGAAGCGGCCGTGCACCGCCATGCCTTCGCGGAACGCGGTGACCTTTTCCGGCCACGCGTCGGTCCGAAGGCGCCCGATCCAGTCCTCGAGCGTCTGCCTGACCGCTTCGAAAAGTCTCCCGACTTCCCCGTCGTCCAGCTTTTGCGTGAAGGCGATCGGCGAGAGCCTCGCCCGGTGCAGGATCTCGTCGGAATAGGCGTTGCCGATGCCGGCGAAGAGATGGGGGTCGGTGAGAGCGCGCTTCAGGGTGTGATTTTCAGATTGCAGCCGGGCGCGAAAAGCGGCGAGCGACAGGTCGAGAACTTCGAGCCCGCCGGGATCCATCGCCCGGAGCGCTTCCTCGCCTTCGACGACGTGCAGGGAAGCCCGCCGCTTGGTGCCGGCCTCCGTGAAGGCGAGCACGCCGCCTTCGAACTCGAAGAGCGCGAGGGTGATCCGTCCCGGGGGCTTCGCGCCGGGCTCGAGCCAGCGCAGCCGCCCCGCGACCATGAGGTGCAAGACGAGGAACAGCCCGCCCTCCAGGCCGATGACGATCCGCTTGCCGAGCCTCCTGATCTGCGCCACCTTCTTCCCCTCGACGCCGGAGAGCGGCGGGACGGCGGTGCGAAGGAGAAACGGATTCAAGAGCTTGACGCCGATCAATTTCCGGCCACGGATCCGCGCGACCAGGCCGTCGATGTAAACCTGCAGGTCGGGCAATTCGGGCATGCGATAAATTAGCGCACCATGACCAATTTTCGACAGCGCCTGCCGTACAAGGCGATCGTCGACCGCCCGAAGCTCGCGCTGCCCGGCGGCGCCCGCGTGGCGGTGTGGGTCATCGTCAACGTGGAGGAGTGGTCCGACGAGCGCGCCATGCCGCGCACCGTCCTCCCCCCTCCGTACGGGCAGCCGCTCCTGCCGGACCTCCCCAACTGGGCCTGGCACGAGTACGGCATGCGCGTCGGCTTCTGGCGCTTCCTCGACTGCCTGAAGGCGCTCGACATCCGGGCGACGCTGGCGATCAACGGCTCGGTGTGCCGGACCTACCCGCGCGTGGCGAAGGCGGCGATGGACGCCGGCTGGGAGTTCATGGGCCACGGCTTCGTGCAGCGGCCCATGCACCACGTCGAGGACCAGCGCGCGGCGATCCGCGACACGATCGCCGCGATCCGCAAGCTCACCGGCAAGCACCCGCGCGGCTGGGAGAGCCCCGGCCTCACCGAGACCGCCGAGACGATCGATCTGCTCGCCGAGGCGGGCATCGAGTACGTCGCCGACTGGGTCCTCGACGACCTGCCGTGCCGGATCCGCACGCGCCACGGCGACGTGCACTCGATCCCGTACACCGTCGAGATGAACGACATCGCCATGATGGCGATCCAGCACCATCCGTCCTCCGAATGGCTGCAGCGGGGCAAGGACTGCTTCGATCGGCTCTACCAGGAAGGCGGGGAGATCCCGCGCGTCATGGCGATCAGCGTGCACCCCTACATCACCGGCGTGCCGCACCGCATCGGCTACCTGGAGCGGCTCCTCGAGCACGTGCGCGGCCACGACGGCGCGCTCGTCTGGACCGGCGCGGAGATCCTCGACTGGTACAAGGGCGCGGAGAAGAGGAAAGGAAAGAAGAAGAAATGAGTCATTCGTACGAGGAGCTTTACCGGCGCGCCGAAGCGCTTCTTCCGGTGTTGCGCAGCCGGGCGGCGCGCTGCGAGGAGCTGCGCCGCATGCCCGACGAGACGGTGCGCGACCTGCACGACACGGGGCTCTTCCGCTTCGTCCAGCCCAGGCGCGTCGGCGGCTCGGAGCTCGACTTCTCGTCGCTCGTCACGCTGCCCGCGCTGCTCGCGAAGGCCTGCGCCTCCACCGCGTGGAACTTCGTCAACCTCGGCTCGCACCACCTCCTGCTCGGGATGTACCCGAAGCAGGCCCAGGACGACGTCTGGGGCCCGTCGCCCGACACGCTGATCGCGACCTCGTTCGTCTTCCCGGCCGGGCGGGCGAGGAAAGTCGAGGGCGGCTACGTGCTCTCCGGCCGCTGGCCGTTCTCGAGCGGCGTCGACCACTCCGACTGGAACATGCTCGCCGGGATGGCGCGCCTGGACGACCACGCGCCGCCCGACCAGCGCGTATTCCTCGTCCACAAGTCGCAGTTCGTGGTCCACGACACCTGGTTCGCCGGCGGCCTGCGCGGCACCGGCAGCAAGGACGTCGAGGTGACCGAGCAGTTCATTCCCGAGCACCGCACCCTTGCGGTCGCCGACACCAAGGGCGGCGAGACGCCCGGCAGCGCGGTCAACCCGGGGCCGAGCTTCCGCATCCCGGTGTTCTCGCTCTTTCCCTATTTCCTCTCGGGCGTCGCGCTCGGCGTGGCCGAGGGAATGATCGAGTCCTTCACCCGCACCGCGCGCGAGCGCGCCGGAAAGATGACCGCCGCCCGCGTCGCGGAGATCCAGAGCACGCAGATCCGGGTCGGCGAGGCGACCGCGTACGCGCGCGCCGCGCGCCAGGCGATGGTCGGCAACTGCGTCGAGGCGCAGCAGATCGCGGCCGCGGGCAAGGTGCCGGACCTGCTCGCCAAGGCACGCTATCGCCTGGAAGGCGCCTGGGCGGTGGAATGGGCGGTGCGCGCGGCCGACCTGATGTTCGGCCTGTCGGGGGCGAGCGGCCTGTACGAGAGCGGCGAGACGGCGCGCGCGTTCCGCGACGCCCACGCGATCCGCCAGCACTTCTCGTTCAACACCGACATCGCGGGCACGACCTACGGGCGCGTCGCGCTCGGGCTGCCCTCCGACAACGCGACGATCTGAGCGCGCCTAGCGGCCGGTCCAGCGCGGCGGGCGCTTGGCGACGAAGGCGCTCACGCCTTCCTTGAAGTCGGCGCTGGCGTAGGTCTTCGCGACCAGGTCGTCGCCGTCGGGCAGGGCGCGCGCGGCCTGGATGCGGCGGATCGCCTCCTTGGTGACGGCGAGCGTGATCGGCGCGTGCGAGGCGACTTCCTTCGCGATCGCCTCGACTTTCGCGTCGATCTCGGCGGCGGGCACGATCTCGTGCACGAAGCCGGCGGCGAGCGCCTCCTGCGCGGAGAGGAGCCGTGCGCGCATCATCATTTCCTTCAGCCGCGAGGCGCCGAGCACTTCCATGAACTTCGCGTAGTTGCCCATCGACAGGCAGTTGCCCAGCGTGCGCGCCATCGGCAGGCCGAAGCGCGCCTCGGGCGTTGCGATGCGGATGTCGGCCCCGGCGGCGATGCCGAAGCCGCCGCCGACCGCGGCGCCCTCGATCTGCGCGATCACCGGCTTCGTGACGCGCGAGATGCGCCCGGCGCGCTTGTCGCCGTCGCGCTCGTACTGCAGCCCGTCCTCGGCGCCCTTGAACTGGGTGAACTGGCTGATGTCGGTGCCGGCGACGAAGGCCTTGCCGCCCGCGCCCTTGAGCACCAGCACGCGGATCGACTCGTCGGCGTCGACTTCCTCGCAGGTGTCGTAGAGCTTCTGGTACATCCCCCAGGTCATGGCGTTGCGCGCCTCGGGGCGATTGAAGGTGAGGGTGACGACCGGGCCGTCGCGCGACACCAGAACTTCGGAAGCGGGCTTGTCCACCGGTGCTTTCTCTCCGAGAATCGGAGGGCGATGGTACCAGCGATGGCGCTCGATGGGCTGCGGGTGGTGGACCAGACGCAGGTCATGGCCGGCCCGTTCTGCAGCATGCTGCTCGCCGACATGGGCGCGGAGGTGATCAAGGTCGAGCCGGTCGAGGGCGAGCACACGCGCCAGGAGCGCTCGATCGCGCCCGGCGTGTCGATGTCGTTCCTCGCCGTCAATCGCAACAAGCGCGGCATGGCGCTCGACCTGAAGCAGCCCGGGGGCGTGGAGATCCTGAAGCGCCTCGCCGCGAGCGCCGACGTGCTGGTCGAGAACTACCGCCCCGGGGTCGCCCGGCGACTGGGAATTTCCTACGACGACCTGAAGGTCATCAACCCGAGGCTGGTCTATTGCTCCGTCTCCGGCTTCGGCCAGACCGGGCCTTACGCGAGCCGAGGCGGCTTCGACCTCATCGCGCAGGGGATGAGCGGCATCATGAGCGCGACCGGCAGCGAAGGCGGCCCGCCGGTGAAGGTGGGCGTGCCGATCACCGACCTCGGCGCGGGCCTCTTCGCGGTGTTCGGCATCCTCTGCGCGCTGCGCGCGCGTCGCACGACCGGCCTCGGGCAGCTCGTCGACACCTCGCTCTTCGAGGCCGGTCTCGCGCTCTCCGCGTGGGAGGCGACCGAGTACTGGTACACGGGCGACGTCCCGAAGCGCCTCGGCAGCGCGCATCGCCTGAACGCCCCCTACCAGGCGTTCCGGGCCTCCGACGGCCACTTCACGGTGGGCGCGGCGAACCAGAAGCTGTGGGGCATCTTCGCCGGCGTGGTGGGACTGGCGCACCTCACCGAGGACCCGCGCTTCAAAAGCCCGGGCAACCGCCTCGCCAATCGCGCCGAGCTCGAGAAGCTCGTCGAGGCGGCGACGGTGCGCGAGACGCGAGCGCACTGGCTGGCGAAGCTTGAGGCGGCCGGCATCCCCGCCGGGCCGATCTACTCGGTCGCCGAGGCGCTCGCCGACCCGCAGGCGCAGGCGCGCGGCATGACGCAGGAATACGACTTTCCGGGCGCGGGCCGCGTGCGCACGCTCGGCAACCCGGTCAAGCTGTCGCGCTCCCCGGCGCGCCTGCGCAAGCCGCCGCCGCGCCTGGGCGAGGACAACGAGGCGCTCCTCGGCGAGCTCGGCTTCTCCGCGCAGGAGATCCGGGCGTTCCGCGAGCGCAAGGTCATCCCGTGAAGCCGCCGATGAAGCCGCTGCAGGGGCTGCGGGTCATCGACCTCACGCAGGCCATGGCGGCGCCGTTCTGCACCATGAACCTCGCCGACATGGGCGCCGACGTGATCAAGGTCGAGGCGCCCGGCGAGGGCGAGTCGATGCGCCAGCTCGGGCGCGCGCAGAAGAACGGCCACAGCGGCACGTTCATGACGATGAACCGCAACAAGCGCAGCCTCTCGGTCGACCTGAAGCAGCCCGAGGGCGTGGAGATTCTGCGCCGCCTCGCGAAGACGGCGGATGTCTTCGTGCAGAACTACCGGCCCGGCGTGGCCGAGCGCCTCGGCGTGGGCTACGAGGCGTTGCGCGCCGTGAACCCGCGGCTCGTGTACTGCGCGATCAGCGGCTTCGGCCAGACCGGGCCCTACGCGAAGCGCGGCGGCTACGACCTGATCGCGCAGGGCATGAGCGGCGTCATGAGCGTCACCGGCGAGGAAGGCGGGCAGCCGGCGAAGTCCGGCGTGCCGCTGGCCGACCTCTCGGCCGGCCTCTTCGGCGCGTACGGCATCCTCTGCGCGCTCGAGCATCGCGACCGCACCGGCGAGGGCCAGCTCGTCGACACCTCGCTCCTCGAGGCGGCGATGGCGCTGACCGTCTGGGAGTCGGCCGAGTACTGGCTCACCGGCAAGGCGCCGAAGCCGGTCGGCTCCGCGCACCGCCTCGGCGCGCCTTACCAGGCGCTGCGCGCGAGCGACGGCTATTTCACCGTGGGCGCGCAGAGCGACCGGATGTTCACCGCGTTCTGCGAGGCCGCCGGCATTGCGCTGCACAAGGACGAGCGCTTCGCGACGCGCGCGGGGCGCATGCAGAACCGGCCGGCGCTGATCGAGGCGATCGAGCAGCGCACCCGCGGGGACACCCGCGCCGCGTGGCTCGCGCGCCTGGAGAAGGCCGGGGTGCCCGCGGGGCCGATCAATGACTACGCCGAGGCGCTCGCCGACCCGCACGCCCTCGCGCGCGGCATGGTGGTGGACCTCGTGCACCCGGGCGCGGGCGACATCAAGGCGCTCGGTGTCCCGGTGAAGCTGTCCGCCACGCCCGGCGCCGTCGAGCGCGCCGCGCCGCTGCTCGGCCAGCACAGCGACGAGATCCTGAAGGAGCTGTGCTACGCTGAATCGGAGGTCGCAGCGCTTCGGGCGAAGGGCGTCATCCAGTGAGTGGCTCAAACGAGGAGGAGTCCAGAATGTCCGCAATGCGTTTTCTGGCAGCATCCTGCACCGCGGTGTCGCTGCTCGCCGCATCGGCCGGCGCGGCGGCGCAGGCGAAGTATCCCGCGAAGGCCGTCGAGGTCGTCGTGCCCTACGCCCCCGGCGGCGGCACCGACAACCTGATGCGCATGATCACCGGCATCATCGACGAGAACAAATGGTCGCCGGTGCCGCTCACGGTCAACAACCGCGCCGGCGGCAGCGGCGCCATCGGCTACAACTACCTCATCAACAAGAAGGGCGACGCGCACGTCATCGCCGGCGCGACGCCGATGATCGTCTCGGGCAAGATCGAGGGCCGCCTCCCGGGCAACCACCGCGACGCCATGACGACGCTGATGATCGTGGCGATCGACGAGCTGATGCTCACGGTGCGCAGCGAATCGCCGTTCAAGACGGTGGACGAGTTCGTCGCCGCGGCGCGCGCGAAGCCCGGTACGCTGACCGTCGGCGGCACCGCCACCTTCACCGAGGACCACATCTTCACCCACCTCTTCGAGCAGGCGGCGAAGATGAAGGTGAAGTACGTGCCGTTCAACTCCGGCGGCGAGGTCACCACCGCGCTCCTCGGCGGGCACATCGACGCCTCGGTGATGAACCCGAACGAGATCCAGACCCAGGTCGAGGCCGGCAAGGCCAAGAATCTCGCGGTCGCGGCGAAGCAGCGCCTCAAGGACGCGCCGAACGTGCCGACCTTCGCCGAGCGCGGCTACGAGTTCTACTGGGAGCAGATGCGCGGCGTGGTCGGCCCGGCCAACATGGACCCGGCGGCGGTGAAGTGGTGGCAGGAAACGCTGAAGAAGGTGACCGACACGCCGAAATGGCAGGAGCAGTACATCAAGCGCAACCTGCTCACGCCGACGCAGTGGACGGGCGAGGAGGCGAACAAGTACCTCGACAGCCTGCACGGCAAGTACGACGCGGCGCTCAAGGCGCTGAAGGCGGGCGGCAAGTAGCACGGCGGCCGGGACCGTGCGCGCCGCCGATCGCATCGCCGCGGTCCTGCTGCTCGCGTTCTCGGCGGCCTTTGCCGCCGGGGCGCTGAAGTACTACAAGTGGTGGGGCGACGAGGGCCCGGGCCCGGCCTTCATGCCGTTCTGGCTCGGCCTGCTGATGGCCCTGCTCGCCGGCATCCTCCTTGTGCGCAGCCTGCGTGAGAAGGCGCCCGGTGCCGCCTGGCTGCCGCAGGGCGCCGGGCTGCGGCGGATGCTGGCGGTGCTCGCGCTCACGGTGGCGTTCGTCGCCGCGCTGAAGACGACCGGGATGGTGCTCGGCACCGCGCTCTTCCTCGGCGCGATCGTGCGCTACCTCGGACGCCACCGCTGGTGGGTGTGCGGCGCGGTGGCCGCGGCCGCCGCCGGGTTCAACTGGCTGGTGTTCGTGCACTGGCTGCGCGTGCCGATGCCGGCCGGCCCGTTCGGGTTCTAGGCGGCGATGGACTTCGTCGGCAACCTCGCGCTCGGCTTCTCCGTCGCGCTCACGCCGTTCAACCTGGTGATGGCGGTGGCCGGCGTGACGATCGGCATCCTGATCGGCGCGCTGCCGGGCGTCGGCCCGCCCTCGGGCGTGGCGATGCTCCTGCCGCTCACCTTCGGCATGGAGCCGACCTCCGGCATCATCATGCTCGCCGCGCTCTACGCCGGCACGATGTACGGCGGCACGATCACCGCGGTGCTCATCAACACGCCGGGCGAATCGGCCTCGGTGGTCACCTGCCTCGACGGCTACCAGATGGCGCTGCAGGGGCGGGCGGGGCACGCGCTCGGCATCGCCGCGATCGGCTCCTTCATCGCCGGCACGGTCGGCGTGGTGCTGCTGATGCTGGTCTCGCCGCTGCTCGCGCGCTGGTCGCTGTCGTTCGGTCCGCCCGAGACGTTCGCGCTGATGCTGCTCGGCCTCACCACGGTGACGCTCCTCACCGGCGACGACCCGCTCAAGGGCTACATCAGCATGGCGCTCGGCCTGGTGCTCGCCATGGTGGGCTTCGACATCATCTCGGGCGAGGCGCGCTACGGCTTCGGCATCCCGGAGATGATGGACGGCGTCGACTTCCTGCCGGTGGCGATCGGCCTGTTCGGCCTGGGCGAAGTGCTGGTGGGCGCCGAGGCGGCCGCCGGCGCGCAGGTCGTCCAGGGCAGGCTCGGGCTGCGCGACGCCTTGCCGCGCTGGGCCGACGTCGTGCGCACGCGCTGGTCCATCTTCCGCGGGACGGTGTTCGGCTTCCTGGTCGGCGTGCTGCCCGGCGCCGGCCCGACGGTCGCCTCCTTCCTCGCCTACACCACGGAGAAGCGGCTCTCCAAGCACCCGGAGCGGTTCGGGCGCGGCGCGATCGAGGGCGTCGCCGCGCCCGAGTCGGCCAACAACGCCGCCGCCACCGCGGCGATGGTGCCGATGCTCACGCTCGGCATCCCCGGCTCCGCCACGACCGCGATCATGCTCGGCGGGCTGATGATGTGGGGCCTGCGGCCGGGGCCGATGCTGTTCGAGAAGAACCCCCAGTTCGTGTGGGGCCTCATCGCCTCGCAGTACATCGCCAACGTGCTGCTGCTCATCCTCAGCACGCTGTTCATCCCCCTGTTCGTGCGCGCGCTGCGCGTGCCCTACAGCATCCTGATGCCGCTCATCATCGTGTTCTGCGTCACCGGCGCCTACTCGCTGAAGAACAGCCTGTGGGACGTCGGCACGATGCTCGTGTTCGGCGGCGTGGGCTACCTGATGAAGAAGCTCGGCTACTCGCCGGCGGCGCTGGTGCTCGCGCTGGTGCTCGGGCCGCTCGCGGAGCGCGCGCTGCGCCAGTCGCTCATCATCTCCGACGCCGGGCTCGGCA
Organism: Burkholderiales bacterium; assembly: GCA_035549805.1. GTDB lineage: Bacteria > Pseudomonadota > Gammaproteobacteria > Burkholderiales > SG8-39 > SCGC-AG-212-J23. The sequence continues at coordinate 6,279 of DASZQH010000246.1, read as the reverse complement.
TCCTGTTCCTGCGACCGATCGCCGCGGTCCTCACGGTCGCGGCGCTGCTGGCGATCGTCGTGCCGCTCGGGCGCGCGCTGCTCAAGGCGCTGCGCGCGCGCCGCCCTGCCTAGGCCAGCTCCGCCTTGGTCTCGCCGCTGGCCGACCGCTTGAGCGTCAGCGCGGACTTCGCGTCCTCGCCGCTCCATTCCTTCTCGTCGATCACCTCGCCGAGGAAGTTGAGCTCGATGGTGACGTCGTCCGGGTCCCTGAGGAAGATCTGGAAGAGCTTCGCGTCCGGGAAGCTCCGGTAGTGCATCTCGACCTGGTTGCGGCGGATCCGCTCGCGCACCTCGCGCGGGTCGCGGGCGAGGAACGCGATGTGGTCGACCGACCCCGAGCCGGCGGTGCCCGCCGGGTGCTTCTTCAACAGGAACTGGTCGCGGATCTCGTTCGGCGCCTGCGAGGCGAGGTGCACGCAGATGTCGTCGCCGAGCTTCAGCCAGTAGCCCGGGAAGCCGAAGTCCGGGCGGTCGGCGAGCTGCATGCCGAGCACGTCCTCGTAGAACTTGCGCGACCGGTCGAGGTCGCGGGAAACGATGAGATAGTGGTTCAGTCCGGTGAGCGGCATGGATCCTCCGTGCAGGCCGGGCCCATTATCCGGCATACTCGCCGCGAGGAGGAGAGGTGAAAGCCGCGCCGTTCGCCTACGCGAAGCCGTCGACGGTCGCACAGGCGCTCGAGCTGCTCGAGCGCCATGGCGAGGCCGCGCGCGTGCTCGCCGGTGGCCAGAGCCTGATCCCCGCCCTCAACATGCGGCTGTCGAGCCCGGCGCTCCTCGTGGACATCGGGGCGCTGCGCGAGCTGAAGGCGATCGAGGTGAAGGGGGATCGCCTGTCGATCGGCGCGCTCGTCACCCATGCCGCCCTCGAGCGCTCGCCCGAGGTCGGCCGGCACGTGCCGTTGCTCGCCCAGGCGGTGCCTCACGTGGCGCACGCCGCGATCCGCAACCGCGGCACGCTCGGCGGCAGCCTCGCGCTCGCGGACCCGGCGGCCGAGTACCCGGCTGTCGCGCTCGCGCTCGATGCGCAGATCGTCTTGCGCGGCGCGAAAGGGGAGCGGCGCGTGCGGGCGCAGGACTTCTTCAAGGGCCTGTTCGAAACGGACCTGCGGCCAGGGGAGATCGTCGCGGCGGCGGAGTTTCCGCTCGCGAAGCCGGGCGACCGCTCGGTGTTCCTCGAGCTCGCGCGCCGGCACGGCGACTACGCCATCGTCGGCCTCGCCGCCTGGCGGGGAGAAACGCGCGGCGCAGAGACCCGCTTCGCCTTCCTGAACGTCGGGCCGACGCCGGTGCTCGTCAGGGACGCGGACGAGCTGAATCCGACGGCGGACCTCCACAACAGTGCGGCGACGAAGAAGCACCTCGCCCGCGTCCTCATGGAGCGCGCATGGAACAATCTCTCGAAGTAACCCTCACCGTGAACGGCACCGAGGTGCGCCGCCGCGTCGAGGCGCGCATGCACCTCGTCGACTTCCTGCGCGACGAGCTCGGCCTGACCGGCTCGCATACCGGCTGCGAGCACGGCGTCTGCGGCGCCTGCACGGTCCGCGTCGACGGCGAGATCGTGCGCGGTTGCCTGATGCTCGCCGTGCAGGCCGACGGCTGCCGCGTCGACACCGTCGAAGGACTTTCCGACAGCAAGGAACTGTCCAGGCTTCAGAAGGCCTTCCACGAGAAGAACGCCCTGCAATGCGGCTTCTGCACGCCCGGCATGCTCATGGCCGCCCAGGAGCTCGTTCTCCAGAAGCGCACGGTCACCCGTGAAGAGATAAGGCAGCACATCTCCGGCAACTACTGCCGTTGCACCGGCTATCAGGCGATCGTCGACGCCATCGATGAGGTAGTAAATGGGTAAGGCAGAGCTTCCCCTCCACACACCGGGCACCAAGACCGACAAGGGCTACATCGGGCAGAGCGTGCCGCGCGCCAACGCGCAGCGCCTGCTGCAGGGCCGCGGCACGTTCACCGACGACCTGCGCTTTCCGCGCCTCGCGCATGTGGCCTTTTTCCGCAGCCCTTACGCGCATGCCCGGATAAAGAAGCTGCAGCTTGAAAAAGCGGCCAAGGCGAAAGGCGTCATCGCCGTCTTCGACGGGCCGAAGGTCGCGGAGTACTGCACGCCATGGGTGGCGGTGCTCGGCCACCTGAAGGGCATCAAGTCGCCGCCGCAGCACGCGATCGCGATCGGGCGCGCGTGCTGGCAGGGCGAGGCCGTCGCCGCGGTGGTCGCCGAGTCGCGCAGCCAGGCCGAGGACGCGGTCGCTCTCATCGAGGCGGAGTGGGAAGAGCTTCCCGTGGTGACGGACATGGAGTCTTCCCTCCGGGGGGATGTCCTTGTTCATGAAGAGCTGAAAGACAACATCTGCTTCCACCGCGCGTTCGACTCGGGCGGCGTGGACGAGGCGTTCGCGAAGGCCGACGTGGTCGTCGAGGAGACATATCACTTCGGCCGGCATACGGGCGTGTGCCTGGAGGGCCGCTCGATCCTCGCGGACTACAACGCGGCGGAGCACTCGCTGACGGTCTACCACTCGACCCAGGCGCCGCACATGATGCAGGACATCTTCTCGCGCCACCTCAACATTCCCGAGGGCAACGTGCGAGTGATCGCGAAGGACGTCGGCGGCTCGTACGGCATCAAGGTGCACGTCTACCCGGACGAGATGGCGACCGCCGCGATCTCGGTGATCCTGCGCCGCCCCGTGAAGTTCGTCGCCGACCGGCTGGAGTCCTTCCTGTCCGATATCCACGCGCGGGAACACAGGGTAAAGATCAAGATAGCAGTGACAAAGGAAGGCGAGATCCTGGCGTTCGATCTCGACGACCTGACCGCGATCGGGCCGTATTCGGTCTACCCGCGCACCAGCGGCATCGAGGGCAACCAGGTGGTGAACCTCACCGGCGGGCCCTACAAGCACCAGAAATACCGCGCGAACATGAACGTGGTGTTCACGAACAAGAACGTCACCTGCCAGTACCGCGCGGTCGGCCACCCCATCGCGGTGGCGCTCACCGAGGGCATCGTCGACCTCGCCGCACGCAAGCTCGGCATGGATCCGGCGGAGCTGCGAAAACGAAATCTGATACCCGATGACGCTTATCCTTATACCTTTCCCTCCGGCCTGAAATTCGAGAAGCTGTCGCACCATCAGGCGCTCGACAAGCTCCTGAAGCTGATGGACTACGACAGGCTGAAGAAGGAGAGGGAGGAGTTGAGGGCCAGGGGCATCTACCGGGGCATCGGCCTCGCCGCGATGATCGAGGTGACCAATCCCTCGCCCGCGTTCTACGGCGTCGGCGGCGCGCGCATCTCGGCCCAGGACGGCGCGACGCTGCGCCTGGAGCCCACCGGCATGGTGAACGTCATGTGCAGCGTCACCGAGCAGGGGCAGGGGACCGACGGCATCTTCGCCCAGATCGCCGCGAGCGCGGTCGGCGTCTCGCTCTCGAAGGTGCGCGTGCTGACCGGCGACACGGGCGTCACGCCCTACGGCGGCGGCACCTGGGCCTCGCGCGGCGCCGGCATCGGCGGCGAAGCCGTGCTCCAGGCGGGGCTCGCGTTGAAGAGCAACATCCTGGACATCGCTTCGAAGGTTCTGAATCTGGACCGGGCCGAGCTGGACGTACGGGAAGACTGTGTAGTCCATCGCCTTACAGGCGAAAGCAAGCTTCCCCTGGCGGAGCTGGGAAGGATCGCGTACTTCCGTCCCGACACCCTGCCGATGGGATTCCAGGCGGAGCTCACGGTGACGCGTCACTACACGCCGCGCGAGTACGGGTTCACGTTCACCAACGGCATCCAGGCCTCCTACGTCGAGGTAGACGTCGACACCGGCTTCGTGAAGCTGCTCAAGCACTGGTGCGTCGAGGACTGCGGCACGATCATCAACCCGATGCTGGTGGACGAGCAGATCCGCGGCGGGGTGGTGCAGGGGATCGGCGCGGCGCTCTACGAGGAGTGCCTCTACGACGAGAACGGGCAGATGCTGAACGCGAACATGGCCGACTACCTCGTGCCGATGAGCGGCGAGATGCCCGACATCGTCTGCGGCCACGTCGAGACGCCGACGAAGCAGTCGCAGCTCGGCGCGAAGGGGGCGGGCGAGGCGGGGACGGCCGGCGCGCCGGGCGCGGTGATGAACGCGATCAACGATGCGCTCGCGCCGCTCGGCGCGAAGGTGAGCAGGATGCCGTTCACGCCGGAGAGAATCCTCTCCGCGCTGAAGAAGGTCTAGAACAAGAAAGAGAAGCCTTGAAGCTGGGGACGTTCATGATGCCGTTGCACCCGCCGGGGCGCAGACCCGCGGAGACCCTGCGCGAGGACCGCGAGGCGATCCTGCTCGCCGACCGCCTGGGCTACTGCGAGGCGCTGGTGGGCGAGCACGTCACCGACCTCGCGGAGAACATCACCTCCTGCCTGATGTTCCTCGCCAGCCTCGCCCACGAGACGAAGCGGATCGTCCTGGGCAGCGGCACGCTCAACATGCCCAACTCGCACCCGGCCATGGTCGCGGCGCAGGTGGCGATGCTCGACCACATGCTGCAGGGGCGCTTCCTGATGGGCATCAGCCCGGGCGGCCTGATGTCGGACGCCGAAGCCTTCGGCAACCTCGGCAAGGACCGCAACGCCATCTTCCTCGAGTCGATCAACATGGTCCTCGACATCTGGGCGAAGGACGCGCCTTACGAGCTGCAAGGGAGCTTCTTCTCGGTCAGCACGAAGAACACGATGATCCCGGAGATCGGGCAGGGCAGCATCCTGAAGCCGTTCCAGAAGCCGCACCCGCCGATCGTGGTGACCGCCGTCGCGCCGCACTCCAGGGGGGTGGCCGAGGCGGCGAAGCGGGGCTGGGCGCCGGTCTCGGCCAACTTCCTCCTCCCGGAATGGGTGGCGACCCACTGGCCGAAGTACCAGGAGGGGTGTCTCTCCTCGGGCCGGGTTTCGCGGGGGGAGGATTGGCGGGTCGCGAAATCCATCTTCGTGGCGGACGACGAGAAGACCGCCAGGGCGTACGGGCACGGGCCGCAGGGGCCCTACCATTTCTACTTCCGGCAGCTCATCCGCAAGCTGGTCGGCGCCGGCGGCCGGGGCAACCTCTTCAAGCTGGACCCGTCCGAGCCCGACGCGTCCATCAACGCCGATACCCTCACGCCGAAGCTCGTGATCGCCGGGACGGTGCCGAGCGTGGTGGAGCAGATCCTCGCGTTCCGCGAGAAGGCCGGCCCGTTCGGCACGCTCTACTATCCGTGCCACGACTGGGTCGACCCGGCGCTCGGCAGGCGCTCGATGCAGCTCATGGCCGAGGAAGTGATGCCGCGGGTCAACGCCGCACTGAAAGAAACCTGATTACAATGCCTCGGAGGAGGAGCATCCCATGATGAAGAGACTGCTTGCAGCATTTGCCGCATTGCTCGTGTCGGGCCTTGCGTTCGCTCAGCCGATCAAGATCGGCATGAGCATGCCGCAGACCGGCGGCCTCGCCGGCGGCGGAAAGGCGGCGCTCGTCGCGCTGCGGATGTGGGTGGAGGACGTGAACGCGAAGGGCGGCCTGCTCGGGCGCAAGGTCGAGCTGATCGCCTACGACGACCAGTCGAGCGCGGCCAACACGCCGGGCATCTATACCAAGCTCCTCGACGTGGACAAGGTCGATCTGCTGATCGCGCCGTACGCGACCGTGCCCACGGCGCCCATCATGCCGCTCGTCAAGCAGCGCGACGTGCTGCTCATGGGCAACTTCTCGTTCCAGGTGAACCACACCGTCAAGCACGACAAGTGGTTCAACAACGCGCCGTGGAGCACCGCGGCGAGCTGGTTCGACGGCTTCTTCCAGGCCGGCGACAAGCTGGGGGCGAAGACCATCGCCTTCCTCGCCGCCGACCAGGAGTTCGCGCAGAACCTGGTGAACGGCGCGCGCGAGCTCGCCAAGCAGCGCGGCCTGAAGGTCGTATACGAGCAGAACTACCCGCCGACCACGGTGGACTTCTCGTCCATGATCCGCGCCGTGCGCAACGCGAAGCCCGACCTCGTGTTCGTCGCTTCCTATCCGAACGACTCGGTGGCGATCGTGCGCGCGGTGAACGAGATCGGCGTCGGCGCCGGCGTGAAGCTCTTCGGCGGCGGCATGGTCGGCCTGCAGTTCACGCCGATCATGGAGTCGCTCGGCTCGTCGCTGAACGGCATCATGAACTACAACACCTACGTGCCGGGCATGAAGTACCCGGGCATCGAGGAGTACTTC
>DASZQH010000245.1:0-52275 GCA_035549805.1 Burkholderiales bacterium | reverse complement strand
CGACTGGCCGTTGCTGCGCGCCGCGTACTCGCCGGCGTACTTCTCGATGATCGCCTGGTCCTGCTTGGCGAGCTTGTTCCACTTGTCCTCGTTCATGAAGAAGCCGAACGCGGAGCTGTACAGCCCGCCCGGGAACACCGTCGCCTGGCCGATCAGCTTGTCGAGCTTGAACGAGACGATGGACTCGAACGGGAAGAACACCCCGTCGGCGACGCCGGAGCTCAGCAGCTCGTAGGACTCGGGCGCGGGCTTCACGAAAGCGGAAGCGCCCAGCGCGTTGGCCGTCTTCTCGGCGATGCCGCCGCCGGTGCGGATCTTGAGGTTCTGGAAGTCGCCGATCGCCTTGATCGGCTTCTTGGTGAACATCTGCCCGGGGCCATGGGTCCAGACGGCGAGCAGCTTCACGCCCTTGTACTCGCCGTACTTGTGGAAGTGCTTCCAGTGGATGCGCGAGAACGCGACCGAGTTGACCTCGGCGGTGTCGCCGGCGCCCGGGAGCTCGGCCATCAGCGGCAGGATATGCCGCGCCGGCGTATAGCTCGCCGTCACGTACGACACGTCGACCAGGCCGTCGCGTACCGCGTCGAAGGTCCCGGGAGGCGCGGCGGGCGCCTTGGGCAGCGACTGGAACTTCACGCGTCCGCCCGTGGCCTTTTCCACGTCGGCGGCCCAGTTCTGCTGCCAGATGGTGAGGTGATGCGTCGGCGGCACCCACGAGGAAAACGTGAGCGGCGCCTGGGCGTGCGCGGGAAGCGCGAACGCGGCTGCAGCGACGAGCGCGGCGGCATTGCACTTGTGAAATGTGTTCATGACTCCTCCTCTGAACCTTTAGTGTAGCAGCGCGCGTTGAATTTCGATTTTCGTTTGGGTAGCATCGTCGCCGGAGGGGATCGAATGCCATCGGTGGTCACCAAGTCCGACCTGGTGCAGGTCGCGGCGAAAGCGGGCAATGTCAGCAAGGCGGCGGCGGGCGAGGCGGTGAACGCGCTCTTCGACGCCATCGTCCAGAACGTCGCCAAGGGCAATCGGGTCACGGTCGTCGGCTTCGGCACCTTCCTCCCCCGCAGGCGCAAGGCGCGCTCCGGCCGCAGCCCCGTCAACGGCAAGGAAATCCGCATCCACGCGAAGACGCTTCCGGCATTCGCCGCGGGGCAGGGCTTCAAGGAAGCGGTCGACAAGAAGTAGGAGAAGTTCCTCCCGCAGTTCCTTGATTTTCACGGGGATTGCCAAGCATGGCGGGCATAGGCAGAATCGCGTAGCACGATTTTTGCCATGGACCATCCTCTCATCCTCTCGCTCGACGCCCACGGTGTTCCGCACCGGTGGATCAGCTGGCAGCAGGCGTGCTTCTACTATGCGAAGAACCTCGTCGCGTGGACGCTGGGGGACGAGACGTTCACGTACTACGGGGGCATCTCCCGCATCACCGGCGAGCGCTCCAGCATCACGGCGCACTCCATCATCGCGGTCAAGGGCAAGGCGCTCGCCGCGAAGGGCTTCAACCAGGTGCCGCCGCTCAACAACCGCGAGCTGTTCCGCCGCGACCGGCACATGTGCGCCTACTGCGGCGGCGAGTTCAACTACTTCCGCCTGACCCGCGACCACATCACCCCGCTTTCGCGCGGCGGGCGGGACACGTGGATGAACGTCGTCGCCGCGTGCCGGCATTGCAACGGCCACAAGCGCAATCGCCTGCCGGAGGAATCGGGGATGCAGCTCCTCTACGCGCCGTACGTGCCGAACAAGGCGGAATACCTGATCCTCACCAACCGCCGCATCCTCGCCGACCAGATGGAGTTCCTGAAGCAGCACGTCGCGTCGCATTCGCGCCTGGTCCTGACGCCTGCCTGAAGGTTTTCTGCCCGACTTCTGGCGCAATAGCGGTTTTCATCTTCTCGAGCGCGACCCGGCCGGCCGGCTGAAGGTCACCGACGACTTCCTGCGCGCGTACTACCTGCGCCCGGAGGTGCATCCGGTCGAGGAATCGAACGACGCCGAGCACGCGCTCCACGCGTCCCTCATGGAGTCGCCGCGGAGGGCGGTCGCGGAAGCGGAGATCGGCGCCGTCGGCGACGAGGACGCGATCCACAACTACCGGGTGGTGCTGCGCTTCCGCGACCGGCTCCTCGAGGCCGGGACGGTCGAGGGCTGCTACATGAGCCTCTTCAAGAGCGCGATCGACATACCGCCGATGTTCATCGAGCAGCTCGTCCACGTCATCCTGCGCAACGTCCTTGACGGCTGCGACGATCCGCTCCGGCTGCGCGCCGCGGAGCTCTTCTTCCGCGAGCAGAAGGCGACGATCCAGGACGGCCACGTCCTGCTCGCCGACCAGGAGACGGTCGAGATGCACGCGTCGGGCAACCGCTTCGGCAGCATCGGCCGCCTGATCGTCGAGGCGCAGGGCGACCTCGCCAAGGTGGACCTCGACGTCCTCGACCGCGCCAACGCCGCGATCTACTGGGAGCGCGAGTCGCGCCACGACACGGTGGTGAGCATGACGTACGGCCGCCCCGCGCTCGACGCTTTCTGCCGCGTCATGGAAAGGTGGATCGAGCACCTGTATGCGCTCAAGACGAGAATCAGGCCGCTCCGCCAGATCGACGAGCATCCGTGGGCCTGGCATGCCGGCCTCGACGCCGAGTCGACCGCGATCCTCAACGACCTGTGGGCGGGAACGCAGGTGGAGCAGGGCCGCATGCGGCGGATCCTCTCGCTCTTCGCGCTGCAGTTCGAGGATCCGGCGGCGATGCGGCCGGACATCGCGGGGCGATCGGTCTACCTCGCGCTCTCGGCGGACGAGGAGGGCGTGGTGCGGATGAAGCCGCAGAACCTGCTCCTCAACCTGCCGCTGAATGAAGCCTGAATACTGGGAGCGCGCGAAGCGCGCGCTCGGCCGGGCCGATCCTGTCCTGCGCGCCGTCATCAGGGCGCATCCGAAGGTGTACCTGCAGCCGCGCGGCGAGCCGTTCTTCACGCTGGCGCGCGCGATCGTCGGACAGCAGATCTCCGTGAAGGCCGCGCAGAGCGTGTGGAACCGCTTCGAGGCCTGCGTCGGCGCCGTGACGCCGGCGAACGTGCTCCGGCAGAAGAGGCCTGCGCTGCGCGCCTGCGGCTTCTCGGATCGCAAGGTGGAGTACATCGCGGACCTGGCGCAGCACTTCGCCGACGGCCGCATCCACGTCCACAAGTGGCCGCAGATGGACGACGAGGCGATCATCGCCGAGCTGGTCGAGGTGCGCGGCATCGGCCGCTGGACCGCGGAGATGTTCCTCATCTTCAACCTGCTGCGCCCGGACGTCTTCCCGCTCGACGACCTCGGCCTGCAGAAGGGCATCCGGGTCGCCTATTTCGGCGGCCGCAAGGTCTCCGTCAGGACCATGAAGCGCCTGGGCGAGACGTGGCGCCCGTGGCGCTCGGTGGCCACCTGGTACCTGTGGCGGTCCCTCGACCCCGTCCCGGTCGAATATTGAAGCCGCGGGGCAGGGGTAGAATCGCCCCCCGATGAAGACCACCTTCCTCGAGTTCGAGCAGCCCATCGCGGAGCTCGAGAACCGCATCGAGGAGCTGCGCTTCGTCCAGGACGACTCGGCGGTCGACATCTCCGAGGAGATCCAGCGGCTCGCCAAGCGCAGCCAGACGCTCACCAAGGAGATCTACGGCAAGCTCTCGCCGTGGCAGATGGCGCAGGTGGCGCGCCACCCGCAGCGTCCCTACACGCTCGACTACATCGCGCTGCTCTTCACGCACTTCGAGGAGCTGCACGGCGACCGCGCCTTCGCCGACGACCCTTCGATCGTCGCCGGGCTCGCGCGCTTCAACGGCGAAGCGTGCGCGGTGATCGGGCACCAGAAGGGCCGCGACACCAAGGAGAAGATCCTGCGCAACTTCGGCATGCCGCGCCCCGAGGGCTACCGCAAGGCGCTGCGCGTGATGAAGCTCGCCGAGAAGTACGGCCTGCCGGTCCTCACTTTCGTCGACACGCCGGGCGCCTACCCGGGCATCGACGCGGAAGAGCGCGGCCAGTCCGAGGCGATCGGCCGCAACCTGTTCGAGATGGCGAAGCTGCGCACGCCGGTGATCGCCACGGTCATCGGCGAAGGCGGCTCGGGGGGCGCGCTCGCGATCGCGGTCGCCGACGTCGTGATGATGATGCAGTACGCGACCTATTCGGTGATCTCGCCGGAAGGCTGCGCCTCCATCCTCTGGCGCAGCGCCGACATGGCGCCCGAGGCGGCCGACGCGCTCGGCATCACGTCGAGTCGGCTGAAGACCCTCGGCCTCATCGACCGGATCGTCCCCGAGCCGCTCGGCGGCGCGCACCGCGACCCGCAGGCCGCGGCCCAGTCCCTGCGCAAGGCGCTGGCCGAGGCGCTGAAGCAGCTCGAGGAGAAGAAGCCGAAGCAGCTGGTCGAGGAGCGCCTCGAGCGGCTGATGGGCCATGGCAAGTTCAAGGAAACCGCGGAGCGCTGACCCCGCGCGCGCGGCGGACGCGTTCCTCGCCGGCGCTCTCCTCGGGAAGAAGCACGTCGTCGTGGCGCTCTCGGGCGGGGTGGATTCCGTCGTTCTGCTCCACGTCCTGCGCGGGCTGAAGGCCCGGCACGGCTTCCGGCTTTCCGCCCTGCACGTGCATCACGGCCTGAGCCCGAACGCGGCCAAGTGGCAACGCTTCTGTCAGTGGGTGTGCCGGCAGTTGAAGGTTCCCCTGAGCACGAAGCGAGTGCGCGTCACAAGGGCGGGAGAAGGATTGGAGGCCGCCGCGCGCAAGGCGCGATACGAAGCGTTTCGCGCGGTCAAGGGAGACGCGGTCGCGCTCGCCCATCATCTGGACGACCAGGCCGAGACGGTGCTCCTCAACCTGCTGCGCGGCGCGGGCCGGCGCGGGCTGAGCGGGATGCCGGCGCGCGGGCGCCACGGCGGCAAGGTCCTGCTGCGTCCCCTGCTCGAGGTGCCGCGCGCGTCCATCGAGGCGTACGCGCAAGCGCACGAGCTGCGCTGGATCGAGGACGAGAGCAACGACGACGAAGCCCTGACGCGCAACTTCCTGCGCAGGCGGGTCGCACCGCTGCTGGAAGCAAGGTTCCCGCGCTGGCGCGAAGGCATCGCGCGAACGGCACGCCTTGCGGCGCGCGACGAGGCGGACGCCTCCGATCTGCTGCGCGAGTTCCTGCGCGCGCGCGGGCTGCGCGCGCCGGGCGAGGCCCGGCTGGTCGAGATGCTCAAGCAGCTGCAGTCGGGCGGCGCGCGCACGGCGCTGCGCCACGACGGCAAGATGCTGCGCGTTTATCGCGGCCGTGTTTCCGTCGAAGCCGTCGACCGGCCGCGGGCGTTCCACGGCCTGCGCTGGAAGGGCGAAAAGCGGCTGGCGATCCCGGCGCTGGGCGGCGTGGTGACGTTCGCCCGCGCGCCGCTCGGCGTGGATGCCACGTTGTTGAAGGAGAAGCCTTTTTCCTTTCGCCTGCGCAGCGGCGGCGAGCGGCTGCAGCCCGACCCGAAGCGCCCGCGCCGCACGCTCAAGAATCTGTTCCAGGAAGCCGGCGTGCCGCCGCACGAGCGCGATCGGCTCCCGCTGCTCTTCTGCGGCGACGATCTCGTGTGGGTGCCCGGGCTTGGCCTCGACGCGCGATTCCAGGCGCGCGATGGCGCGCTGCCGCGCTGGCAAGCAAAGACCTAAGGCCTTGTTTTTGCGTGAATCCGCGCCTGCGCGTGGTAAACTCGCGGGCTAATTTTTCATAGCGCTCACGGAGAATCGGGAATGGCAGTGGAGAGGACCCTTTCGATCATCAAGCCCGACGCGGTCAAGAAGAAGGCGATCGGCCAAATCATGGCGCGGTTCGAGGCGGCAGGCCTGCGCATCGCGGCGGCGCGGATGATGCACCTGTCGCGCCCGCAGGCGGAGGGCTTCTACGCCGTGCACCGCGAGCGCCCGTTCTTCAAGGATCTCGTCGACTTCATGGTCTCCGGGCCGGTGCTCGTCCAGGTGCTGGAGGGCGAGAACGCGATCGCGAAGAACCGCGAGCTGATGGGCGCCACCGACCCGAAGAAGGCGGCGAAGGGAACGATCCGCGCCGACTTCGCCGAGTCGATCGATGCGAACGCCGTGCACGGCTCCGACGGGCCGGACACCGCGCGTACCGAGATCGCGTATTTCTTCGCCGCGCTCGAGGTGTTCCCCCGTTGAAGAAGAACCTCCTCGACCTGGACGCGGAGGGACTCGCGCGCTACTTCGAGGAGCTGGGCGAGAAGCCTTTCCGCGCCCGGCAGGTGCTGCGCTGGATCCACCAGCGCGGCGCGGCGGACTTCGCTTCCATGAGCGACCTGGCGAAGGACCTGCGCGAGAAGCTCGGGCAGGTCGCGGCGATTCGCGCCCCGGTCACGGTCGGAGACACGACGGCGGCAGACGGCACGCGCAAATGGCTGGTCGCCGTCGATGGCGCCAACGCCGTGGAAGCGGTATTCATCCCGGAGGCGGAGAGGGGCACGCTGTGCGTCTCGAGCCAGGCGGGATGCGTGCTCGACTGTGCGTTCTGCGCCACGGGCAAGCAGGGCTTCAACCGCAACCTTTCCACCGGCGAGATCATCGGTCAGCTCTGGCTCGCCAACCGGGAATTGAGGAGCGAAACGGATCCGCGGCCGGTGTCCAACGTCGTGATGATGGGCATGGGCGAGCCGCTGCTGAACCTCGACGCGGTGATTCCCGCGCTGCGCCTGATGCTCGACGACAACGCCTACGGCCTCTCGCGGCGCCGCGTCACCGTGTCGACCTCGGGCGTGGTCCCCGGCATGGACCGGCTGCGCGACGAATGCCCGGTGGCGCTCGCGGTCTCGCTGCACGCCTCGAACGACGCGCTGCGCGACCGGCTCGTCCCGGTGAACCGAAAGTATCCGATCGCGGACCTGATCGCCGCCTGCAACCGCTACCTCGACCGGGCGCCGCGCGACTTCGTGACCATGGAGTACGTGATGCTCGACGGCGTCAACGATGCCGACGCCAACGCGCGCGAGCTGGTGGGCCTGGCGGCGAAGGTGCGCTGCAAGTTCAACCTCATACCGTTCAATCCGTTTCCCCGCTCGGAGTTCCGGCGCTCGCCGCCGGAGCGCATCGCGCGCTTCGCGGACATCCTGCGCCGCGCCGGGCTCACGGTCACCACGCGCAAGACGCGTGGTGACGACATCGCGGCGGCCTGCGGCCAGCTCGCGGGGGATGTGGCCGACCGCACGCGGCGAACGCGCGGCGTCACGACGATCAGGGAGGTGAGGGCATGAGGACCACGCTGGCGGCGCTCGGCGCCGCGACGCTGCTCGCCGGATGCGCCGGCGGCACCACGGACCTGCCCGAGGGGCCGACGGTCGAGACCGGCACGCAGGTCGGCGAAAGCGGCGAGCCGCGCAACCGCGCTCGCCTGCACACCGAGCTCGCGTCGCTCTACCACGCGCGCGGCAACATGGCGGTCGCCCTCGAGGAGCTGCGCGTCGCGGCGAGCGCGGACGCGACCTACGCGCCGGCGCACATGATGTTCGGCATCGTGTACCAGGACCTGCGGGAGAACCGCCTCGCGGAGCAGAGCTTCGACCGCGCGCTGCGCCTCGCGCCGGGCGACCCGGACGTGAACCACAACTACGGCTGGTTCCTCTGCCAGACGCAGCGGGAAACCGACTCGATCAAGTATTTCCTGACCGCGCTGCGCAATCCGCTCTACCAGGCGCCCTGGCGCTCGTACTCCGCCGCCGGCGTCTGCACCATGCGGCTGAAGAACTACAAGGACGCGGAGCAGTACTTCGAGCGCTCGCTGCGCCTGGAGCCCGACGATCCCGTCGCCACGCTGCAGATGGGCCAGATCCGCTACCGCCAGGGCAGGCTCGACGAAGCCCGGCGCCTCGTGTCCCGGTACGGGAAGATCGCCGAGCCGAGCGCCGAGTCGCTGTGGCTCGCCCTGCGCATCGAGCGGCGGACCGGCGCGCGCACTGCCGAGGCGAGCTACGCCACCCAGTTGCGGCGCCGCTTCCCGAACTCGGCCGAGTACCAATCGCTGCAGCGAGGGGAATTTGACTGAAGCCGCAGGCCTGGGCGTCGGCAGCGCGCTCGCCGAAGCGCGCAAGGCCCTCGGCCTTTCGCACCACGACGTCGCGCAGCAGCTGAAGTTCATGCCGCGCCAGCTCGAGGCGCTCGAGGCCGAGCGCTTCGACTCGCTGCCCGGCCCGACGATCGCCCGCGGCATGGTCCGCACCTACGCGCGCTTCCTCAAGCTGGAGCCCGAGCCTCTGCTCGAGCGCATGGCGGGGCGCGTCGAGGCGCCCGACCCGACGCCGCAGCTCTCGGCGCGCTTCAACCAGCCGGTGCCGTTCTCCGACGGCGGGCGCCGCTCGACCCTGCTCTACCTGGTGCTGTCCGCGGGCGTGCTCGCGCTCGCCGGCGGGCTCCTCTACGAATGGCGCCACGAGCGGCCGGTGGCGCAGTTCGTTTCCCCGGCGAAGGAGCAGCCGGTGCAGGTTGCGAAAGTCGAGACGGTGGCGAAGAAGGTCGAGGCCACGGTGAAGAAGGCTGAGCCCGTCGCCAAGCCCGAAGCGAAGTCCGAAGCCAAACCCGAAACCAAACCCGAAGCCAAACCAGCGGCGCCGGTCGTGGTGGCGTCCGCGCCGAAGGCGGTCGCCGGCCCCAACCGCCTGCGGTTGCAGTTCGAGGAGGAGGCGTGGCTCGAGGTGACCAACGGCGCCGGGAAGCTGCTCATTTCCTCCCTGCAGCCCGGCGGCACGGAACGGGTGGTGAACTGCGCGCCGCCGTGCAGCCTCGTGGTGGGCAACGCCTCCAGCGTGCGGATCACCTACAACGACCGCGAGGTCGACCTGCAGGCCCACGCCAGGGCCGACGTCGCGCGCTTCACGCTGCCATGAGCCCCGGCCGACGCGTCTCTCGCCCGGTCGACGTGGGCGGCATCCTCATCGGCGGCGGCGCGCCGGTGGTCGTGCAGTCGATGACCAACACGGACACCGCGGATGCCGCGGCGACGGCCGCGCAGGTCGAGGCGCTCGCCCGCGCCGGCTCGGAGCTCGTCCGCATCACGGTGAACTCGCCGGAGGCGGCCGCCCGGGTAGGCGAGATCCGCGAGAGGCTGGACCGCGCCGGCTGCAGCGTCCCGCTGATCGGCGACTTCCATTTCAACGGCCACAAGCTGCTGACGCAGTATCCGGAGTGCGCGAAGGCGCTCGCGAAGTACCGCATCAATCCCGGCAACGTCGGGCGCGGCGCGAAGCGCGACGACCAGTTCGCGACCATGATCGAGTGCGCGATCCGCTACGGCAAGCCGGTGCGCATCGGCGTGAACTGGGGCAGCCTCGACCCGGAGCTGCTGGCGCGCGTGATGGACGAGAACGCGCGGCTCGCGCAGCCCAAGGATTCGCTCGAGGTCATGCGGGAGGCGGTGATCCGCTCCGCGCTCGACTCGGCGGCGCAGGCCGAGGCGCTCGGCCTCGCCGCGGAGCGCATCGTGCTCTCGTGCAAGATGAGCCAGGTGCAGGACCTGATCGCCGTCTACCGCAGCCTCGCGGCGCGCTGCGGCTACGCTTTGCACCTCGGCCTCACCGAGGCGGGCATGGGCAGCAAGGGCATCGTCGCCTCGGCGGCGGCGATGGGCGTGCTGCTCCAGGAAGGCATCGGCGACACGATCCGCATTTCGCTCACGCCGGAGCCGGGCGGCGATCGCACGCGCGAGGTCCAGGTCGCGCAGGAGCTGCTCCAGACGATGGGCCTGCGCGCCTTCTCGCCGATGGTGAGCGCCTGCCCGGGCTGCGGGCGCACCACGAGCACGGAGTTCCAGGAGCTCGCGCAGAGGATCGAGGCCTCGCTGCGCGAGAAGATGCGTGAGTGGCGCGCGCGGTACCCGGGGGTGGAGAGCATGCGCGTCGCGGTCATGGGCTGCGTCGTCAACGGCCCGGGCGAGTCGAAGCACGCGGACATCGGCATCAGCCTGCCGGGGACCAATGAGTCGCCCGTGGCGCCGGTGTACGTCGACGGCGAGAAGACCGTCACGCTCAAGGGCGCGCGCATCGCCGAGGAGTTCCAGGCGCTCGTGGAGGAGTACGTGGCGCGGAGGTATGGAACCGCCGCTGCCCCGGGTTCCCCGGCCAAGAGAAAAATCCCCATCAAGGCGGTCTAGCGGTCCCCATGGAGAAAGTGAAGCCTGCCCTCCTGAAGGGCTTCGACCAGGAATTCCTGCCCGGCGAGCAGCTGCAGTTCAACGCGCTCGTCGACTCGATCCGCCGCAGCTTCGAGCTGTTCGGCTTCCTGCCGATCGAGACGCCCTCGGCCGAGCGCAGGGAGATCCTCACCTCGAAGGGCGGCATGGAGAAGGAGATCTACGCCATCACGCGGCTCGCCGGCGATCCCGGCGACACGGAGTCCTCGCGCGGCGCGCTGCACTTCGACCTGACCGTTCCGCTCGCGCGCTACGTCGCCATGCGCGAGCACCAGCTCGCGTTCCCGTTCCGCCGCTACCAGATCCAGCGCGTCTGGCGCGGCGAGAACCCGCAGGCGAGCAAGGGCCGCTTCCGCGAGTTCTACCAGTGCGACATCGACATCATCGGCAAGGGCGAGCTCGGCTACCTCGCCGAAGCGGAGATCCCGAGCGTCATCTACCGCGTGTTCTCCGGGATGAACATCGGCCCGTTCCGCATCCGCCTCAACAACCGCAAGCTCCTCAAGGGGCTGCTGCAGCATTTCGGGGTTTCCGAGGCGGCCGCGCCGGAAGTGTTCCGCATCATGGACAAGGCCGAGAAGGAAGAGCACGCGAAGACGCTCGAGGATCTCGGACGGCAAGGTCTCGCGAAGGACGTCTCGACGGAAATTCTCCGCCTGATCACGCACAGGCACGCGGACATCTTCGGGGAGCTCTCCAGTTACGCCGGCAAGAACGATCTGTGCGCAAAGGGCCTCGAGGAGCTGAAGGCCGTGGTGAGCGCGATCCGCCAGTTCGACGTGCCCGATTCGGCCTTCGGCGTGGATCTCGGCGTGGTCCGCGGCCTCGACTACTACACGGGCACCATCTACGAGACCACGCTGATCGACCATCCCGAGCTCGGGAGCATCTGCTCGGGCGGTCGCTACGACGACCTCGCCGGCTACTTCACGAACACGAAGCTGCCGGGCGTGGGGATCTCCATCGGCCTGTCGCGTCTCTTCTCGCGCATGAAGGACGCGAACCTCCTCAAGCCGCTCGAGAAGACCCCGGCGGAGGTGCTGGTGACGGTTCTGGAGAAGCCGCACATCGAGCGGTACATCAAGGTCGCGAACCAGCTCAGGAAGGCGGGAATCAACACCGAGCTCTATCTCGAGGATAAGGCGCTCGGCAAGCAGCTCGAGTACGCCAGCAAGAAGGGCTTCCGGCTCGCGGTCGTAGCCGGGGGGAACGAATTCGGCCGCGATGCCGTGCAGCTGAAGAACCTGCTCACGAAAAGCCAGGCGGAGGTTAACCTTGGCGGCCTCGTGGAAGCGGTGCGCGCCGCCTTGAAGGGATAGAGAAGAGACATGGCACTGGATCTGGAAGAGCAGGAAAAGGTCGCCGAGCTGAAGGCGTGGTGGAACCAGCACGGGACGTTGGTCACGGCGCTCGTCGCGGCGGCGGCGCTCGCCGTCGCGGGCTGGAGCGGGTGGCAGTGGTATCAGGCGAGCCAGGCCGCCGGGGCGAGCGCGCTCTACGAGACGCTCAGCAAGGCCGCGACGGAGAACGACGCCAAGGCCCTGCGCGACGCGGGCGGCACGCTGGTGGAGTCGTATCCGCGCACGCAGTACGCGGCGCTCGGCGCGCTCCTGTCGGCGCGCTACTACTTCGATCGCAACGACCTGAAGAACGCGAAGGCGCAGCTGCAATGGGTGATCGAGCGCGCCTCCCCCGACCTGCGCGACCTGGCGCGGCTGCGACTCGGCGCGATCCTGCTCGACGAGAAGGCCTACGACGAGGCGCTGAAGGCCGCCGAGGCGCCGCACGGCGCCGCGTTCGACGCGCAGTTCGCGGCGCTCAAGGGCGACGCGCTGGTCGCCAAGAACCAGGCGGCCGAAGCGAAGGCCGCCTACAAGGTCGCGCTCGAAAAGGCGCCGCCGTCGCAGCGCGCGTTCCGCGACAGCGTGCGGATGCGCCTCGAAGGGCTCGGCGGATGAGGGGCGTCCTCGCCCGCCTCGGCATCGCCGCGCTGTTCCTCGCGGGCTGCTCCAGCTCGAGCGGGCCGAAGCCCGCGCCGCTGCCGGAGCTCGCCAACCCGCGTCCCGTGCAGTTGCTCTGGTCGGCGAGCGTGGGAGGTGCGGAGCGATTCATTTTCTATCCCGCCCTCTCGGGCGACGCGGTCTATGCCTCTTCGCGCGACGGCGCGGTGCTCCGCCTGGATGCCGCGACCGGGAAGGAAGTCTGGCGGATCTCCCTCGGCACGCCGCTGTCGGCCGGGGCGGGCGCCGGGAGCGGCACGGTGGCGTTCGCCACCGAGGAAGGGGAGGTGATCGCCCTCGACGCGGCCGACGGCAAGGAGCGCTGGCGCGGCCGCGTGTCGAGCGAAGTGCTGGCCGCGCCCACGGTCGGAAGCGGCCTGGTGCTGGTGCGCAGCGTGGACAACCGCGTGTTCGCTTTCGGCGAGCTCGATGGCAAGCGCCGCTGGGTGTACCAGCGCTCTCCCACGAGCCTCATGGTCCGCTCGCCGGCGGGTGTCACAATCGACGGGGAGACGGCGTTCCTCGGCGTTCCCGGCGGCCGCCTGGTGGCCCTCGCGCTCGGCAACGGCGGGGTGCGCTGGGAAGCCACCGTCGCCATCCCGAAGGGCGCGACGGAGCTCGAGCGCGTGACCGACGTGGTCGGCTATCCCGCCGTCCAGGGACGCGAGGTCTGCGTCGCCGCCTACCAGGGGCGGGTGGCCTGCTTCGAGGCGGCGACGGGCCGCCAGCTCTGGGCGCGCGACCTGTCCGTACTGAACGGCGTCAGCCTCGACGCGCGCTACGCCTACGTGAGCGACGAGAAGGGCGCGGTCCACGCCCTCGACCGCTCCAATGGCCGGGCGATCTGGAAGCAGGATCGCCTGTCGCTTCGACAGCTCTCGCTGCCCCTGCCGGTCGGCGCCACGGCCGCCGTCGGCGATTTCGAGGGCTACGTGCATTTCCTCGCGCGGGATTCGGGCGCTTTCGTGTCGCGCTACTCGACCGGCGGCGGGGCCGTGCGCGCGGCGCCCCTCCCGCTGCCGAAGGGGTTCCTCGTTCAGACCGCGGACGGCGGGCTCTACGCGCTTGCACCGTGAAGCCCGTCGTCGCCCTGGTCGGGCGCCCGAACGTCGGCAAGTCCACCCTCTTTAACCGTCTGACGAAGAGCCGCGACGCCATCGTGCACGACGTGCCGGGCGTCACGCGCGACCGGCACTACGGCGAGGGCCGCCTCGGCGATCGCGCCTTCATCGCCATCGACACCGGCGGGCTCGAGCTCGGCGCAGCGGACGGCATCTACGTCGAGATGGCGCGCCAGGCAGAGCAGGCGATCGCGGAGGCGGACGCCGTCGTTTTCGTCGTCGACGCGCGCGCGGGCCTCACGCCCGGGGACCGCGTGATCGCCGAGCGCCTGCGCAAGCTGCGCACGCCGCTGCGCGTGGCGGTGAACAAGGCCGAAGGGATGCAGCGCGACACGGCCGTGGCGGAGTTCCACGAGCTCGGCCTCGGCGATCCCGACGCGATCTCGGCGTCGCACGGCGAGGGGGTCCACGACCTGATGGAGGCGGTGCTCGCGCCGTTTCCTTCCCGGCGCCAGGCGGAGGAGAAGGACGAAGGCCACCCGCGCGTGGCGGTCGTCGGCAGGCCGAACGTGGGGAAGTCGACCCTCATCAACTCGCTGGTCGGCGAGGAGCGCGTCATCGCCTTCGACCAGCCCGGCACGACGCGCGACCCGATCGAAGTGCCCTTCGAGAAGGCGGGCCGGCGCTATACGCTCATCGACACCGCGGGGGTGCGCCGGCGCGGCAAGACCGGCAGCCCGGTCGAGTTCTTCTCGATCGTGAAGGCGCTGCAGGCGATCGAGGCGGCGAACGTCGCGATCCTCATGCTCGACGCCGCCGACGGCGTCACGGAGCAGGACGCGCACGTGGCGGGCTACATCCTGGAGCGCGGGCGCGCGGTGGTGATCGCGGTGAACAAGTGGGACGCGGCGGACGAAGAGATGCGCCGCCGGATCAAGGCGGAGCTGCAGTGGAAGCTCGGCTTCCTTGGCTTCGCGGAGACGCATTTCGTGTCGGCGCGGGACG
Organism: Burkholderiales bacterium; assembly: GCA_035549805.1. Lineage (GTDB taxonomy): Bacteria > Pseudomonadota > Gammaproteobacteria > Burkholderiales > SG8-39 > SCGC-AG-212-J23. The sequence continues at coordinate 38,016 of DASZQH010000245.1, read as the reverse complement.
GGAAGGGGCTCGCGCCGCTGCTGCGCGGCGTCGACGGCGCCTATGCCGCCGCGATGGCGAAGCTGCCCACGCCGAGGCTTACGCGCGCGCTGATGGCCGCCGTCGAGCGGCAGGCGCCGCCCAAGGCCGGCCTGGTGCGGCCGAAGCTGCGCTACGCGCACCAGGGCGGGATGAACCCGCCGCGCATCGTGATCCACGGCAACGCGCTCGACCGCATCCCCGACGCCTACAAGCGCTACCTCGAGCACTTCTTCAGCAGCGAGTTCCAGCTCGTCGGCACGCCGCTGCGCATCGAGTTCCGCTCGGGGCGCAATCCGTACGCGGAGAAGGGCAAGCGGCTTCCCTCGGGCAAGCCGCGCGCCCTGCAGCAGGCGAAAGACCGCAAGCGCGGCTACGTGAAGAAGAAAAAGTGAAGCGTGCGGCCCGGCGCCGCCACGGCGCCGACGCCGGCCGCGACCAACCCGAGGTAGTTGCCGACCATGAACTTCATGTGCGCGCGCACGTGGCCCCGGCGGATGAAGTACACCGCGCAAGCAAGGTTGGCCAGGACTACCACCGACAGGATGTGGATCCAGGAGAACTGGCCGTTCTTGAGGATCCAGAACGAAGAGATCGCGGTGAGGAGCATCAGCGCCGCCCAGGCGCGCCCGAGGCCCTTGTGCAGCGGCGTGCCCTTGCGCAGGAAGAGCAGGGCGGGGCCGAGCGCAAGGGAAGCGAGCGCGGCCGAGAGGTGAATGCCGATGATCATCGGAAGCCTTTCGCCATAAGGACGGCGCAGAAGAGGATGACGGGGACGAGGAGGAGCTGCAGCCTGAGCAGGCGCGGAATCCAGGCGGCCTGCGCTTCGGTGACACCGGGCGTCTTGCGCCACGAGAGGAAACTCACGGTCGGATAGATCGAGAGCAGGGCGATCGCCACGAACGCGGCGAGCTTGATCAGGAAATACGGGTTGCCGAAGTAATACGCCGCCCCCTTCTCGAAATAGAACACGCGCAGGAGGCCGGCGACGAGGAGAACGCCGGCAGAGAGGCCGTAGACGGCGTCGACGATCTGGAGCCGCCGCGCCGCCGCGGGCTCCAGGCGGCGCTCGAACAGCAGGTGCTCAGCGACGAGCGCGGCGACGAGCGTAAAAGCCGCGAGGTGGTGAAGCAGGCCGACGAGGGCGGCGGTCATTTGCGTTTCTCCAAGCATAAGTTGACAATGACAACATCACGTTACCGGATCAATGTTGCTCATGTCAACATCAGGCCAGAAGAAGCCTCCGTACCATCACGGCGACCTGCGCTCGGCTTTGCTGCGGGCGGCCGGGGAAATACTGGAGAAACAAGGACCTGAGGGGATCGTGTTGCGGGAGGTCGCGCGGCGTGCCGGAGTCTCCCACAATGCGCCGTACCGCCATTTTCCCAGCCGGGACGCGCTGCTCGCGGCGCTCGCCGCCGAGGGCTTCGCGGAATTCGGGGCGCGTATGCAGTCGCAGGCCGGCGCCGTCATGGGGGAGGCCTATGTGTCGTTTGCCCTCGAGCGGCCGCAGCGTTTCCGGCTCATGTTCGGAGGGACGGTCAAGCTCGGCAGCGACCCGGCCCTGGCACGGGCAGCGAGCGGCGCATACGAGGGGCTGGTCGCCGCGTTTCGCGCCCGCGGCGACGTGGCCGACCCGGAGACCGCGGCTGCGGCCGCCTGGTCGCTCGTCCATGGCCTTTCCCACCTGCTGCTCGCCGGGCACTTTCCGCAGGCGACGGCAGGCGGCGCGCAGCGCGCGGAGTTCATCCGCAAGGTGACGGGCGCGGTCCGCTTCGCGGCAGCGCCTCAGCGCACGGCGTAGGGCGCGAACTCCGCGGCGCAGCGGTCCGGCTCGCCCCGGCAATGGAGGAGGCGGAACGCGGGTCGCCCGGCGGCTTCGCCCAGCTCGTCCTTGTGCGTGCGCCACACCTCGGCCGCCCGGGGCGCCTGCCCCATGGCGACGCGCCCGGCCATCGCGGCGAGGACGAGGTATTCGCGCGCTTCGATCCCTATGGGGCGTTCCCCAGTCAGCAGGCGCTCCGCGAACTCCGCCATGCGGGGGGCGTCCCTTGCGCCGACCGCGCGGAAGAGCGCGAGCCACTGGCGCTGGTATTCGTGCAATTGCCCGAAGCATGGCGCGCGGGCCGTACGGAACCACACCGCGCTCGCGTCGTCGCTCGCAAGGTACGGATTGAGCTGCTTCGCGACCCGCAGCGCCGAGCGCAGCCAGAGGTCGAGCTCGCGGGGCTCGTGGCAGTCGATGGCGCGCAGCTTGAAGAGCTCCAGGTCCTGCTGGAGCTGCGCCGGGATCCCCTGCGGCTCCGGCGCGCGCGGCGCGACGAGGAAATCCCGCGCGTACCAGGCAAGGCGGGTGTTCTCGACGCGGTCGAAGGCATAGGCGCCGCGGAACAGGGGATTGACCGCGCGCCGGCTGCGCGCCGGCTCGATCATCTCGAGGACCGGGACGTCGGCGTTGAGGAGCGCCACCAGCGAAGCGGCGCTGCGCTCCATGAAGCGGTGGCGGGCGGCGTTCAGGTCGAGGATCGGCGCGAAGTCCGAATTGGCCGGCATGCCGTAGCTGCGAAAGAGCGGCTCGAGCGCCGCGCGGCTGCCCAGGTAGCGCGCGTCGAGGTCCCCGGCGGCCAGCACGTGCGTGGTCCAGAGCTCCTTCGCCAGGCCCGGCTGCTCGAAGACCGCCGCCTGGGCGGGCAACGGCACCGGCGTCGCGCCGGCCACGATCAGAAGGTCGTGATCGCTCGCGGCGAAGATGGCGTAGTGCGGGAAGACCTCGCCGAGCGCCGTGATCACGCTTGCCACGAGGGAGGGGTCGATCTCGTAGAGCTGGAACCATTGCACGAGCAGGCCGCCCTCGGCGAGGTGGCCGCGCACGCGCCGGTAGAACTCCCGCGTGAAGAGGCCCGCGACGCCGCTCACCCACGGATTCGAGGGCTCGGACACGATCAGGTCGTAGCGCCGGTCGCGCGCCGCGAAGAAGGTCTTCGCGTCGTCGATCACGATCTCGCCGCGCGGGTCGGCGAAGGCGCCGCTGTTGCGCGGCAGGAAGCCGCGGGCGGCTTCGGCCATCGCCGCCTCGATCTCGATCGTCTCCACGCGCTCGATGTGCAGGCTCTGCAGCAGGGTATGCGTGGTCAGCCCGGTGCCGATGCCGATGACCGCGGCGCTGCGAGCGTCGGGCTTGAGGGCGAGGGGCAGCGCAGCCGTGAGCACCATGGTGATCTCGTCGGTGCCGCGCTCCGCCCCGGGATCGAGGTTGATCGAGCCGTCGGACTTGCCGTTCGTGCGCAAGCTGGTCGCGTCCGAGTATTTGACGAGGTGCACGGTCGCGGTTTTCCCGTCGCGGGCGAACAGGACCTGCGCGTCGCGGGAAGTCGACAGATCGCCATGGCGAAAAACGCCGGCCGTCATCTTGTTCACGTCGAGCTGCACGAACGTCGCGAGCGCGAGCAGCACGACGCCGCACGCTGCGCCGGCAACGCCGAGCGCGCCGCGTGTCGTGCCGAGCGACGCGAGCAGCACGAGCCCGAGTGCGGCGTCGACGAGCGCTCCCGCGAGGAGCGTGCCCTTGAGGCCGAGCACCGGCAGGCCGACGTGCACCGCGAGTACAACCCCGGCGATCGCGCCGAGCGTGTTCGCGGCATAGATCTGCCCGATGGCCGCCTCCCCGGCGCCGCGCCGCAGCAGGGCGCCGGTGAGCAGCGGAAGCGTCATGCCGGCGAAGAAGGTGGCCGGCAGCATCACCAGCGCCGCGACCGCGGCGCCGCCCGCATTGAAGAGCGCGTAGCCGGCCTGCGTCCGCGCCAGGCCCTGCATCAGCGCTTCCATCAGGTCGAAGGTGACGTCGTAGAGGGCGAGGGTGCCGGCGGCGGCGCCGGCCATCGCGAGCTGCACGAGGGCGAGCAGGCGCTCCGGCGGGCGCGCCCCATCCACGCGCCGGCGCACCGCCAGCCCGCCGAGGGCGAGGCCGAGGATGAACGTGGCGAGCATCAGCTCGAAGGAATGCGTGGAGGCTCCGAGCACCAGCGAAAGCATGCGGATCCACGCGATCTCGTAGACGAACGAGGCGAGGCCGGTCAGGAAGGCGATGCCGAGCAGGAGCCGCGCCGCGGAGGGCGCATACGCTCGCGCAGGCGACAGGACCCGCTCCTCGGGGCGTGCGACCAGCCAGACCGCGGCGGCCAGCACGAGATTCATCGCTCCCGCGAAGCGCAGGGTGCCCGGCAGGGCCAGTGCCTCGATCAGGACGAAGCCGCTCGCAAGTACGCCGAGCGCCGCGCCGAGGCTGTTGGTGAAATAGAGCATGGCGATCGACTCGCCCGCGGCGCCCGGGTGCGCGCGAGCGAGGCCGGCGCTCATCAGGGGGAAGGTCATGCCGAGCAGCACGGACTGCGGCACGATGAGCGCCGCCGAGAGCGCGAGCTTTGCCGCGAGCACCGGGGCGTCCGCGCCGAGAGCGGGGAGGAGCGAGCCGTAGGCCCAGTCCGTCGCACCGGTGAACACCGCATGGAACACCATCGCGAGCAGCCCGATCGCGGCCTCGATCGCGGCATAGGCGCGCAGCGGGTTGCGCACGCGCGCGGAGTACCGTCCGGCGAGCCAGGCGCCGCCCGCGAGGCCGCCCATGAACACCATGAGCACGAGCGACTGGGCGTAGGCCGCGTGGCCGAGGAAGAGCTTCAGGTAGTGAGTCCAGATGGACTCGTAGATCAGGCCGGCGACGCCGGAAAAGACGAAAACGAGGTAGAAGAGGCCGCGCGGCATCGCGCGATGCTAATTTAAGCGTGATGCCGCTGCCATGGCTCCGGTTCGAACTGCCGACGCGGCTGGGCGCGTTCTACTTCGCGTTCTTCGCCTACGCGGCCGCCTACGTCGCCTACTTCCCGCTGTATCTCGCCGGCCGCGGCCTCGATGCAGCGGCGATCGCGCTCGTGCTCGCGTTGCCCCAGCTCGCGCGCATCTTCGCCCCGGCGCTCTGGGGCTGGGTGGCGGACCGCGCCGGCGCGCGCGGCGGCATCGTTGTCGCCTCCTGCGCGAGCATGGCCGTCTGCTTCGCGGCGCTGCCGTTCGTCGATGCTGCGGGCATCGCCTGGCTGATCGGCATCACCGGGATCGTTTCCGCCGGCGCGCTGCCGCTGGTCGAGGCGATCGCGCTCGGGATCCCCGGGGGCCCGGCGCGGTACGGGCCGATCCGTCTCTGGGGATCCGTGGGCTTCATCGCGGTGGTCCTGGGCGGCGGCGTGTGGCTGGATCACTTCTCGCCTGCGACTGTCGCGCCGGCGATGGCAGTGCTGGCGGTGGCCGCGGTCGCCGCAGCGACCGGGCTTCCCGGGGGAAAGCGGCAGGCGAACGGTACAAGTCTGTCCGTGCGCCTCACGCCCGAAGCGCGTGCCGTCCTCGGTGCCGGTTTCTGCATGGCGGCGGCGCACGGCGCGCTCTACGCGTTCCTGACGCTGCATCTGCAGCGCCTGGGCTACAGCGGGACGACCATCGGGGCGCTATGGACGCTCGGCGTGATCGCGGAGATCCTCGTTTTCTACTACCTCCCGCATCTGCTGCGGCGCTATGCGCTCTCCTCGATCCTGCTTTTCAGCTTCGGCTGCGCGGTGGCCCGCTTCCTTGGGATCGCCTGGCTCGCCGGAGCGTTCTGGCTCATCGCGCTCGCGCAGGTATTGCACGCGGCGACGTTCGGATCCTTCCACGCCGCGTCGGTGGCCGCGATCCATCGCGTCTTTCCCGACACCGCGCACGCGCGGGGCCAGGCGCTCTTTTCCAGCGCTTCCTATGGCGCGGGCGGCGCCATCGGGGCGATGATGGCCGGCTGGGCGTGGGACGCGCACGGAGCCGGGCTCGCCTTCACGGGCGCTGCGCTGTTCGGACTATTCGGCGCGCATTTTGCATATCGGCTCAGGCGAGCGGGACTTTAGCGACGAGGAGTGTCATGCGAAGACTGACAATAGCGTTCACGGCGGCGGTTCTTGCCGCCTGCCAAAGCGTGGAGACGACGCAGCCCGGCGTGGTGGGCGTCGACCGCGACCAGCGAATGATGGTTTCCGCCCAGGACATGGAGGCAGGCGCGGTCAAGGCGTACGCCCAGATGATGGGCGAAGCGAAGAAGAAGGGACTGCTCGATCGCGACGCCGCCCAGGTGCAACGCGTGCGCGCGATCACCCAGCGCCTGGTCGGGCAGACCAAGGCGTTCCGGCCGGACGCGGCCAAGTGGCCGTGGGAGGTGCACGTGGTCTCCGTGGCCGAGGTGAACGCCTGGTGCATGCCGGGGGGCAAGATGGCGATCTACTCCGGCCTGATCGAGAGCCTGAAGGCGACCGACGACGAGATCGCCGCGGTGATGGGGCATGAGATCTCGCACGCCCTGCGCGAGCACTCCCGGGAACGCGCGTCGCGCGAGATGGGCACGCAGATGGCCGTCGGCATCGCAGGCGCCTTGTTCGGCCTGGGCGATCTCGGCCAGGGGCTGGGCAATCTGGTCGCGGACGTGACGTTCAACCGCCCGAACTCGCGGACCCAGGAGGTGGAGGCGGACCGGATGGGCGTGGAGCTCGCGGCGCGCGCCGGCTATGACCCGCGTGCGGCGATCACCCTCTGGGAGAAGATGCAGAAGGCGGGAAACGGCGGGCCGCCGCAGTTCCTTTCGACGCATCCCTCGCACGAGAACAGGATCAAGGACCTGCGCGAGTACTCGCAGCGGGTGATGCCGCTCTACCAGGCTGCGAAATCCGGCGGGAGCGCGTCGACGGGAAAGTAGTAAGCCACGGTTTCCGTGCCATAATTTCCCATTTGCGCAGCGCGGCAAGCGCGCGCGTTCACGGAATCGCGGCAAATGGGCCAGACGCTCTACGACAAGCTTTGGGACAGCCACCTCGTTCATTCCGAGGAGGACGGCACGTCCATTCTCTACATCGACCGGCATCTCATCCACGAGGTGACGAGCCCGCAGGCGTATGAGGGGCTGAAGCTTGCGAACCGCAAGCCATGGCGCGTGGACTCGGTCGTCGCGACCGCGGACCACAACACCCCGACCGAGCACTGGGAAGAGGGCATGGCGGGCGTGCGCGACAAGCTCGCGAAGCAGCAGATCGAGACCCTCGACGCCAACATGAGGGAGTACGGGGCCAAGGTCTACTTCCCGTTCCTCGACAAGCGCCAGGGCATCGTGCACGTGATCGGGCCGGAGCAGGGCGCGACGCTGCCGGGCATGACGGTGGTCTGCGGCGATTCGCACACCAGCACCCATGGCGCTTTCGGCTGCCTTGCGCACGGCATCGGCACCTCGGAGGTCGAGCACGTCCTCGCCACCCAGTGCCTCGTGACGAAGAAGATGAAGAACATGCGCGTGTCCGTCGACGGCCCGCTCGGCCCCGGCGTCACCGCGAAGGACGTCGTGCTCGCCATCATCGGCAAGATCGGCACCGCCGGCGGCACGGGCAGCGCCATCGAGTTCGCCGGCAGCACGATCCGTGGCCTTTCCATGGAGGGGCGGATGACGGTGTGCAACATGTCGATCGAAGCGGGCGCCCGCGCCGGCCTCGTCGCCGTGGATGACGCCACGATCGACTACGTGAGGGGCCGCCCGTTCGCGCCCAAGGGCGTCGAATGGGATGCAGCGGTGGCCTACTGGAAATCGCTGAAGAGCGACCCGGACGCGAAGTTCGACCGGGAGGTGAAGCTCGACGCACGCGAGATCAAGCCGCACGTCACCTGGGGCACCTCTCCGGAGATGGTGGTCGCGGTCGACGAGACGGTCCCCGATCCCGACAAGGAGAAGGACGCCTTGCGCCGCGAGGGCATGGAGCGCGCGCTCCAGTACATGAGCCTCAAGCCGCGCACGAAGATCACCGACATCCGGCTCGACAAGATCTTCATCGGCTCCTGCACCAATTCGCGCATCGAGGACCTGCGCGCAGCCGCGCACGTCGTGAAGGGCCGCCGCGTCGCCTCGAACATCAAGGTCGCGATGGTGGTCCCGGGCTCGGGCGTGGTGAAGGCCCAGGCCGAGCGCGAGGGGCTCGACAAGATCTTCCGCGACGCCGGCTTCCAGTGGCGCGAGCCCGGCTGCTCGATGTGTCTCGGCATGAATCCCGACCGGCTCGATCCGGGCGAGCGCTGCGCGTCCACGTCGAACCGCAACTTCGAGGGCCGGCAGGGCATCGGGGGGCGGACGCATCTCGTGAGCCCGCCGATGGCGGCCGCCGCGGCGATCGCCGGGCATTTCGTGGACATCCGGAGCTGGAGGTAAGCATGGACAAGTTCACCGTCCACACCGGCCTCGTCGCGCCGCTCGACCGCGCCAACGTCGATACGGACCAGATCATCCCGAAGCAATATCTCGCCTCGATCAAGCGCACCGGCTTCGGCGAGGGCTGCTTCGCGGAGTGGCGGCGCGACCCGGCGTTCGTGCTGAACCAGGCACGCTACCAAGGCGCGAGCATCCTGCTCGGGCGCAAGAACTTCGGCTGCGGCTCCTCGCGCGAGCACGCGCCGTGGGCGCTGCGCGACTTCGGCTTCCGCGCGGTGATCGCCCCGTCGTTCGGCGACATCTTCTACAACAACTCGTTCAAGAACGGCTTCCTGCCGGTCGTGCTGAGCGAGCACGAAGTCGATGCGCTGTTCTACGACGCCGCGTCCTTCCCCGGCTTCAAGCTGGTCATCGACCTCGACAGCCAGACCGTGTCGACAAGCGATGGCGCGAAGAAGATGCGCTTCGACGTCGATCCGCACCGCAAGTACTGCCTGCTGAACGGGTTCGACGACATCGGCCTCACGCTGCGCCACGCGGACAAGATCCGCGCCTTCGAGGCGAGGCGAAAGCAGCAGTTCCCCTGGTACTTCTAGGATGAAAGTCGCCGTTCTGCCCGGTGACGGCATCGGGCCCGAGATCATTGGCGAAGCGCTCACGGTGCTGCGCAAGCTCGACCTGCGCCTGGAGTTCCAGGAGGTGCCGGTGGGCGGCGCCGCGTACGCTGCGCAAGGCCATCCGCTGCCGGAGAAGACGCTTTCGGTCGCCAAGGAGGCCGACGCCGTGCTGTTCGGCGCCGTGGGCGATCCGCGCTACGACGCCCTCGAGCGCTCGAAGCGGCCGGAGCAGGCGATCCTCGGCCTGCGCAAGGCGCTGGGCCTCTTCGCGAACCTGCGTCCCGCCCAGGTCCACCGCGAGCTCGCGGCCGCGTCGGCGCTCAAGGCCGAGGTCGTGGCGGGACTGGACATCCTGATCGTGCGCGAGCTCACCGGCGACATCTACTTCGGCCAGCCGAAGGGCATCCGCGAGACCGACGGCGAGCGCGAGGGCTTCGACACCATGCGCTACCGGGAGTCGGAAGTGCGGCGCATCGCCCGCGTCGCGTTCGAGGCGGCGCGCAAGCGCTCGAAGAGGCTTTGCTCGGTCGACAAGGCGAACGTCCTGGAGACCTCGCAGCTCTGGCGGGAGGTCGTCATCCAGGAATCCCGCAGCTACCCGGACGTCGAGCTGTCGCACATGTACGTCGACAACTGCGCGATGCAGCTCGTGCGCACGCCCAAGCAGTTCGACGTCATCGTCACCGGCAACCTGTTCGGCGACATCCTGTCCGACGAAGCCTCGATGCTTACCGGCTCGATCGGCATGCTGCCTTCGGCCTCGCTCGACGAGAAGGGCAAGGGGCTCTACGAGCCCATTCACGGCAGCGCGCCCGACATCGTCGGCAAGGGCGTCGCGAACCCGCTCGCGACGATCCTGTCGGCCGCGATGATGCTGCGCTACTCGCTCGGCCAGGCCGCCGCGGCAGAGCGCATCGAGAAGGCGGTCGCCAAGGTGCTGCAAAGCGGCCTGCGCACGCCCGACATCCACGGCGAGGGAACCCGGCGGGTGGGGACGCGCGAGATGGGCGACGCGGTCGTCGCCGCGCTTTAAACTACGGCCATGCTCAGAGTCGGTATCGTCGGTTGGCGCGGAATGGTGGGGTCGGTCCTGGTGCAGCGCATGCGCGAGGAGCGCGACTTCGACCACGTCGATCCGGTGTTCTTCTCCACCTCCCGGGCCGGCGGCAAGGGGCCGCAGATCGGCCGCGACGTCGAGGCCGTGCAGGACGCGAACGACATCGCGGCGCTGAAGGCGCTGCCGGTGATCATCTCCTGCCAGGGCGGCGACTACACGAACGATGTCTACCCCAGGCTGCGCCAGGCGGGGTGGAAGGGCTACTGGATCGACGCCGCCAGCGCCCTGCGCATGAAGGACGACGCGGTCATCATCCTCGACCCGGTGAACATGCCGGTGATCAAGGACGCCCTCAAGGCCGGCGCGCGCGACTACATCGGCGGCAATTGCACCGTCAGCCTGATGATGATGGGCATGGCCGGCCTCTTTCAGCGCGACGAGATCGAGTGGCTGACGACCATGACGTATCAGGCGGCTTCCGGCGCCGGTGCGGCCAACATGCGCGAGCTCGTCGCTCAGATGGCGCAGGTCGGCGACAGCGCGAAGGCGCTCCTCGCCGATCCCGCTTCGAGCATCCTGGACCTCGACCGCGCCGTGACCGACGCGGTGCGCGGGCCGGGGATGCCGAAGGAGAACTTCGGCTATCCCCTCGCGGCGAGCCTGCTGCCCTGGATCGACAAGGACATGGGCAACGGCCAGAGCCGCGAGGAGTGGAAGGGCCAGGCCGAGACCAACAAGATCCTCGGCCGCAACGGGAAGGGGCCGATTCCGGTCGACGGCGTCTGCGTGCGCATCGGCGCGATGCGCTGCCACAGCCAGGCCCTGACGATCAAGCTGCGCCGGCCGATCCCGCTCGACGAGATCGAAGGCATGATCGCGGAGGCGAACGACTGGGTGAAGGTCGTGCCGAACCGGCGGGAGGAGTCCCTCGCCGAGCTGACGCCGGCGGCGGTGACCGGGAAGCTGTCCGTACCCGTCGGGCGCCTGCGGAAGCTCCCCATGGGACCGGACTACCTTTCCGCCTTCACGGTCGGGGACCAGCTCCTCTGGGGGGCGGCCGAGCCGCTCCGGCGGATGGTCAGGATCCTGCTAGACGCGGGGGTTCGGAACTAGGGCGAGGGGGGCGATCCTGAATTTCACGGAAATTCTTGATTTGCCAGCATAACATCATGATGTTATGTTAGTTGGTCCGTAGGATTGGTCCAGCTAATAAGAACTTTGGGCGGGGGAAGCGTGGGTAGATCTATCGCCATTGCAGTCGTTGTGGCCGTGCTGTCCCTGGCGGGACCGCTCGCCGCGCACGCCGCAGGGCTCGGCAAGCTCACCGTCCTCTCGCCGCTCGGCCAGCCGCTCAACGCGGAAATCGAGATCGTGTCCCTGCAGCCGGGCGAGGAGGAGAACCTGGCTGCGCGACTCGCGACGCCGGAAGCCTTCAAGCAGGCGGGCATCGACTACAACGTCTTGCTGTCTTCGCTGCGCTTCGCCATCGAGCGGCGGGGCGGGCGTCCGCTCGTCAAGATCAGCAGCTCGACGCCGGTCAACGAGCCGTTCCTCGACCTGCTCGTGGAGCTGCAGTGGAATACCGGCCGGCTCGTCCGCGAGTACACGTTCCTGCTCGACCCGGTCGAATACAAGGGCCCCGCCGCGATCGCCGCGGCGCCTGCGCCGGCCCCGGTTCCCGCTCCGCAGGCCAAGCCTGCCCCTGCGCCGGCCGAGGCGACGAAGCCCGCACCGATCGAATCGAAGCCCCTCGTCTCGGAGCCGGTAGCGCCCGCCGCGCCGGCCATGGAAAAAGCAGCCGAGAGCGAAAAGAAGACGTACGAGGTCAAGAGAGGCGACACGCTGGGCAAGATCGCGCGCGAGAACCTGGCGCCGGGGGTCACCCTCGACCAGATGCTGATCGCGATCTTCCGCGCCAACCAGGACGCGTTCATCCGGGACAACATCAACCTCGTCCGCGCCGGGCGCATTCTCAACATTCCCGCCGATGCCGCGACGACCGTCGACAATGACGAGGCGCGCCGTATCGTCAAGACTCACCAGTCGGAGTTCGTGGCCTATCGCAATCGCCTGGCGTCCGCGCCCGTTACGGCGGACGGTTCGGCCGGACAGCGCGAGGTTGCGGGCCGCATCGAGCCCAAGCCGGCTGCACCGGCGCCGGCCGACAAGCAGGACCAGCTGCGGCTGTCCAAGGCCGACCCCGCGAAGCCGGGCGCGCCGGGCGCTCGCGCCGCGCGCGAGGACGACCGGGTCGCGCGCGAGCGCGCGCTGAAGGAGGCGCAATCGCGCCAGGCCGAGCTGGAGAAGAACGTCACCGACTTGCAGAAGCTGCTGGAGCTGAAGAACCAGCAGCTCGCCGAGTTGGAGAAGAAGGCCGGGGCAAAGCCCGCTCCTGCGCCGGCACCTGCCCCGAAGGCGGCCGAGCCTGCGAAGCCGGCCCCGGCTCCCGCCCCGGCCCCGAAAGCTGCCGAAGCCCCCAAGCCGGCACCAGCGCCGGCGCCCAAGGCCGCCGAGCCTGCATCGAAAGCCCCTGAAGCGCCCAAGCCGGCTGCTCCCGCGCCCGCGCCGAAGGCAGCAGAGCCGGCAAAGCCTGCCGCCGAAGCGCCCAAGCCCGCCGCGAAGGACGAGAAGAAGAAGGACGCCCCAAAGCCGGCCCCGAAGGAAGCCAAGAAGCCCGCGCCGGCACCCGCGCCGGAGCCGAGCATCATCGACGAATTCCTCGACAATCCTGCCGCACTCGGCGGGCTTGGGTTCGCGGTTCTGGTCCTCATCGGCTACGGCGCCTGGGCCTGGCGCCGCAAGAAGCGCTCGCAGTCCAAGTTCCAGGACAGCGTCCTGGATGCCGCCTCGAGCGGGGGAGCCGCATCGGTCTTCGGCGCACCTGCGGCGGCGAGCGCCTCCTCGTCCGCGGCGTCCGTCAGCCAGGCCCCCACCGGGATGGAGGCGGAGGAGGTCGATCCGATCGCCGAGGCGGACGTGTACATGGCCTATGGCCGCGACGCGCAGGCCGAAGAAATCCTCAAGGAGGCGGTGGCGAAGGATCCGAGCCGCATTCCGGTGCATGCGAAGCTGCTCGAGATCTATGCGAATCGCAAGGATGCCAAGTCGTTCGAGCAGACCGCCCTCAAGCTGAAAGGCCTGACGAACGGCGCCGGGCCGGAATGGGACAAGGCGGCAGCGCTCGGGCGCGGGATCGATCCGCAAAACGGCCTGTATGGCGGGGCTTCCGGCGCTGCGGCGGCGGCCGCCGCCGCAGCCGCAGCGGCGCCAGCGGTCGCTGCACCCGCCCTCGACTTCGACCTCGGGGGAGCCTCGACCCAGCCCCCGCCCGACATCGCACTCGATTCCGTCGCGCCGAAGGACGCCGCCGCGTCTTCCATCGATTTCGACCTCGGTGCCGCGGCATCCGCGCCCGCGGAACCGGAGCAGAAAAGCGACTTCACGCCCGAGGGCACGCTGATCATCGGCAAGGACGAGCCTTCGGCGGACAAGACCGCCGCTGGCGGCCTGGACTTCGACCTGGGCTTTGGCGGCGACACGAAGCCCGTGTCGGCGCCTGCCTCCGCGCCTGCTGCGGCGGATCCGAGCGGCGGCCTGGACTTCGACCTGAATCTCGACATGGGCGGCGACAAGCCGGCCGCCGCGCCGGAAGCGGCGCCTTCGATGGATCTGTCGGCCATCAGCCTCGACCTCGGCGACGCGTCGGCTTCGTCGGCAGGCGGGGGCGATCCGAAATGGCAGGAGGTCGCGACCAAGCTCGACCTGGCGAAGGCATACGAGGAGATGGGCGACAAGGACGGTGCACGCGAGCTGCTGAACGAAGTCATGAAGGATGGTGACGCAGCGCAGAAGGGGCAGGCGCAGCAGTTGCTCGCCAAGCTCGGCTAGGCGCTCCCAATCCCGCCGAAAGCCGCGGGCGACCGCGGCTTTTTCTTTTATGAGAATTGCACTGGGCATCGAGTACGACGGCAGCCGCTACCTCGGCTGGCAGACGCAGCCGGGAGGCGGCGCGGTCCAGGACGCCCTCGAGCCGGCGCTGAGCGGAATCGCGGGCGAAAGCGTCGGCGTCACTTGCGCGGGCCGGACGGATCGCGGTGTACATGCGCGCGAGCAGGTCGTGCATTTCGACACGCGAGCTTCGCGTCCCGAATCCGCCTGGGTCCGCGGCGTCAACGCGACTCTGCCCGAATCCGTCGCGGTCCTCTGGTCGCGGGAGGTGCCCGGCGAATTTCACGCTCGTTTCAGCGCGCGCGCGCGGACTTATCGCTACGTGCTGCTGAACCGCGCCGTGCGGCCAGCGCTCGGCGCGCGCCACGCCGGCTGGTTCCACCTGCCGCTCGACGTCGAGGCGATGCGTCGCGCTGCTTCGCATCTCGTCGGCGAGCACGATTTCTCGGCCTTTCGATCGGCGGAGTGCCAGGCGAAATCGCCGGTCCGCACCCTGCATGCCCTGGAGATCGAGCGGCGTGGCGAGCGCATCGATTTCGTGGTGCGGGCGAACGCTTTCCTCCATCACATGGTTCGCAACCTCGTCGGGACCCTGGTCTACGTGGGGAAAGGGAAGCACCCGCCGCAGTGGGCGCGGGACGTACTCGCATCGCGCAATCGCGCACTCGCCGCGCCGACCTTCCCCGCCGAGGGCCTTTACCTCGAGAAGGTGGAGTACGAGGCGCATTGGCAACTTCCCGCGCGCGAGGCGGGACTCCTCGAGGTGCCGGCCCAATGAGGACGCGAGTCAAGATCTGCGGCATCACACGCCCGTCGGATGCCCTCGCTGCGGCGCAAGCCGGCGCGGATGCGATCGGTCTCGTGTTCTATCCGCCGAGCCCGCGCTTTCTCAGCCTGGAGCGGGCGGTGGAGATCCGTGACGCGCTGCCGCCGTTCGTGCAAGCCGTGGCGCTGTTCGTCAATCCGGATGCGGCCCAGGTCGCTCAGGTGATCGGCCGGGTGAAGCCTTCGCTGCTGCAGTTCCATGGCGAAGAAACGCCGGCTTTCTGCGACGAATTCGGGCTGCCGTACATCAAGGCCGCGCGGGTGAAAGGGGGGATCACGCCGGAGGTCTTGCTAAAATACCTGCGCTCCTTCAAGCACGCATCGGCGTGGCTGCTCGACAGCCACGTCGCGGAATACGGCGGCGTGGGCGAGCGGTTCGACTGGTCGCTGGTGCCGGCCCAGCGCGAGCGCCCGCTGGTTCTTTCCGGCGGCCTCGAGCCAGGGAACGTGCGCGAAGCGATCCGCCGGGTGAGGCCGTGGGGCGTGGACGTGTCGAGCGGAGTCGAGTCGGCGAAGGGCATCAAGGACGCCGCGAAAATCGCCGCGTTCATCTCGGAGGTCGCAAATGAAGCCGTATGACTTGCCGGACGCGCGTGGGCACTTCGGGCCGTACGGAGGCTCGTTCGTCGCCGAGACCCTTACGCACGCCCTCGACGAGCTGCGCGCGGCCTACGAACAGGCGCGCAAGGATCCCGAGTTCGAGGCCGAGTTCCGGTCGGAGCTGAAGCACTACGTCGGGCGGCCGAGCCCGATCTACCACGCGCGGCGGCTTACCGAGGCGTGCGCCGGGGCGCAGATCTACATCAAGCGCGAGGACCTCAACCACACCGGCGCGCACAAGGTGAACAACACGATCGGGCAGGCGCTGCTCGCCCGGCGGATGGGCAAGCGGCGGGTCATCGCCGAAACGGGCGCGGGGATGCACGGCGTCGCGAGCGCGACGGTCGCCGCGCGCTACGGCATGGAGTGCATCGTCTATATGGGCTCCGAGGACGTCAAGCGCCAGGCCCAGAACGTCTATCGCATGAAGCTCCTCGGCGCTAAGGTGGTTCCGGTCGAGTCCGGCTCGAAGACGCTCAAGGACGCGTTGAACGAGGCGATGCGCGACTGGGTGACGAACGTCGACAGCACGTTCTACATCATCGGCACGGTCGCCGGCCCGCACCCGTATCCGATGATGGTGCGCGACTTCCAGTCGGTGATCGGCGAGGAGTGCCTCGAGCAGATGCCCGAGATGGCGGGACGTCAGCCCGACGCGGTGATCGCCTGCGTCGGCGGCGGCTCGAATGCGATGGGGATCTTCTTTCCCTACATCCCGTACGAGAAGACTCGTCTGATCGGCGTCGAGGCGGCCGGGGAGGGGCTCGCGTCGGGGAAGCATGCCGCCTCGCTGTGCGCGGGCAAGCCGGGCGTGCTGCACGGCAACCGGACCTATCTCCTGCAGGATAAGAACGGCCAGATCATCGAGACGCACTCGGTCTCCGCGGGTCTCGACTATCCCGGCGTCGGCCCCGAGCACGCGTGGCTGAAGGACAGCGGTCGCGCCGAATACGTGGCGGTCACCGATGACGAGGCGCTGAAGGCGTTCGAGGCTCTCTGCCGCATGGAAGGCATCATCCCTGCGCTGGAGTCGGCGCACGCCGTCGCCTACGCCATGAAGATCGCGCCGACGCTGCCGAAGTCCTCGCTCCTCCTGGTCAACCTTTCGGGCCGCGGCGACAAGGACATGCACACGGTGGCCCAGCGCATGGGAATCCAGCTCTGAGCATGTCGCGGATCCAGGCCTGCTTCGAAGCGCTGCGCCGGGCGAAGCGCAAGGCTCTGATCCCGTACATCACCGCGGGCGATCCGCATCCGTCGCTCACCGTCCCGCTGATGCGAGCGCTCGTCGAATCCGGGGGCGACATCCTGGAGCTCGGGGTGCCGTTTTCCGATCCGATGGCGGACGGGCCCGTGGTCCAGCGGGCCAGCGAGCGCGCGCTCAAGCACGGCGTCGGCCTCGGCGACGTGCTCGCGATCGTTGCGGAATTCAGGAAGCAGGACGCGACAACACCGATCGTGCTGATGGGGTACGCGAACCCGGTGGAAGCGATGGGGATGGAGAAGTTCGTCGCCGCGGCGCGCCAGGCCGGCGTGGACGGCGTGATCGTCGTCGACTACCCGCCGGAGGAGTGCGAGGAGTTCTCCGCGCTGGCGAAAAAGAACGGCATCGATCCCATCTTTCTCCTCGCTCCCACGTCGACCGACAAGCGGATCCGGGACGTCGGGCGCTGCGGCAGCGGCTACCTCTACTACGTCTCGCTCAAGGGCATCACCGGGGCCGGCCACATCGACGTATCCGACGTGGCAGCGCGCATCCCGAAGATCCGCGCGGCGACGAAGCTGCCGATCGGCGTCGGTTTCGGCATCCGCGACGCCGAGTCGGCCTGCCGGATCGCTCAGACCGCCGACGCGGTCGTGATCGGCAGCCGGATCATCGAGGTCATCGAAGCCGCCGGCGCGCAGAGTGCGGCAGCGAAGGTGAAGGAATTCCTGGCGCCGATTCGCAAGGCGCTCGACGCGGAGGTGGCGAAATGAGCTGGCTCCAGAAGTTGCTGCCGCCGAAGATCCAGCGCACCGGCGCGGGCCGCAAGACGGTTCCCGAAGGCCTCTGGACCAAGTGCGCTTCGTGCGACGCAGTGCTGTACAGCACCGACCTCGAGAAGAACCTCAACGTCTGCCCGAAGTGCGGCCACCACGAGCGCCTCGGGGCGCGTCCGCGTCTCGATGCGCTGCTGGACCCCGACGGCCGGTTCGAGATCGGCGCGGAGGTGCTGCCGGTCGATACGCTGAAGTTCAAGGACTCGCGACGCTACACCGAGCGGCTCGCCGAAGCCCAGGAGCAGACGGCGGAATCCGACGCGCTGGTCGTCATGCAGGGCGCGATCAAGGCGGTAGGCGTCGTCGCGGCCGCGTTCGAGTTCGACTTCATGGGCGGATCCATGGGCTCGGTCGTCGGCGAGCGGTTCGTGCGCGGCGTGCGCGTCGCGATCGAGCAGAAGCTGCCTTTCGTCTGCGTGACGTCGTCCGGCGGTGCCCGGATGCAGGAAGGCCTGCTTTCGCTCGTGCAGATGGCGAAGACCACGGCGGCGCTTACGGACCTCGCCGAGCGCCGGCTGCCGTTCATCACCGTGCTCGCCGATCCCACGATGGGAGGCGTGTCGGCGAGCTTCGCCATGATCGGCGACGTGGTCATCGCAGAGCCCAAGGCGCTGATCGGCTTTGCCGGCCCGCGCGTCATCGAGCAGACGGTGCGCCAGAAGCTCCCGGAGGGCTTCCAGCGCGCCGAGTTCCTCCTCGAGAAGGGCGCGATCGACATGATCGTCGACCGCCGCCAGCTGCGGGACAAGCTGCACGCAATCCTGTCGATGCTCCAGGGGCTGCCCGCCGAAACCACGGCGTGACCCGCTTCGCAGACGTGGTCGAGACGTCCGGGCGCGTGGCGGCGACCGCCAGCCGGCGCGAAAAGATCGAAGCGTTCGCCGCGCTCCTGCGGCGCCTGGAACCCGGGGAGCTCGAGATCGTCATCCCTTTTCTCAGCGGCGAGCCTCGCCAGGGCCGGCTCTCCGTGCCATTCGCGGCGCTCAGGAGCGCGCAGGCGCCTGGGGGCGAGTCACGCCTCACCGTTCAGGACGTCGATCGCGCCTTCGAGTCGCTCAAGGGGATGCGGGGCAAGGGCGTCGCGCAAAGGCGCGCAACCGCGCTCCGCGAGCTCTTCGTCCGGGCGACGCCCTCGGAGCAGGATTTCCTGGCGCGGTTGATCATTGGCGAGCTGCGCCAGGGAGCACTTGAAGGGGTCATGCTGGATGCCGTCGCCGCCGCCGCGGACGTGCCTGCGGCAGACGTCCGCCGGGCGGCAACGTTCGCCGGAGCGCTTGCGCCGGTCGCGCGCGCAGCGCTGGAGGCAGGCACCGCGGGGCTGCGACATTTTTCAGTTCAGGTGATGCGCCCCGTGATGCCGATGCTCGCGCAGCCTGCCGCCGATGCGCAGGCCGCGATGGCCGCCTGCGGCACGGCTCTGGTCGAGTGGAAGCTCGACGGCGCGCGGGTTCAGGTCCACAAAGAGGGGGCGCAGGTCAAAGTATTTACGCGCAGCCTGAATGAAGTGACCGCGGCCTTGCCCGAGGTCGTTGCCGCAGCTCTCGCGGCGCCCGCGCAGTCGCTCATCCTGGACGGAGAGGCGATCGCGCTTCGCCCGGACGGCTCGCCGCATCCGTTTCAAGACACCATGCGCCGCTTCGGCCGCAAGAAGGATGACGCCGACACGCGCGACGGACTGCCGCTCTCTGCATTTTTCTTCGATTGCCTGCTGGCGGACGGGCATCCATTGGTCGACGCGCCCCTCGAAGCCCGCCGCGCAGCCCTCGAGCGTGCGGTTCTCCCGGAGAACGTCACCCCCGCCGTGCGCGCGGCCACCGGCGAGCAGGCCGCTGCCTTCTATGAGGACGCGCTCCGGCGAGGACATGAAGGCGTGATGGTGAAGTCGCTCGGGTCGCCCTACGAGGCGGGCCGCCGCGGCGGAACCTGGCTGAAGGTCAAGCGCGCACACACCCTCGACCTGGTGGTTCTTGCGGTGGAGTGGGGCAGCGGCCGCCGCAAGGGATGGCTGTCCAACCTCCACTTGGGCGCTCGCGATCCGGCCGGCGGCGGATTCGTCATGCTGGGGAAGACTTTCAAGGGGCTCACGGACGCCATGCTGGAATGGCAGACGCGTGAGTTCCTCGCGCGTGAGACCGCACGGGACGAGTGGATAGTGCGCGTGCGCCCGGAGCTCGTCGTGGAGATCGCCTTCAACGACATCCAGAAGAGCCCGCACTATCCCTGCGGCATGGCCCTGCGCTTCGCCCGCGTGAAGCGGTATCGCCCGGACAAGGCGGCTACGCAAGCCGATACGATCGACACGGTGCGGCGTCTCTTCGAGAGCCAGGCGGGACGATGAAGACGCTCGCGGAATGGCTCGCCTACATCGAGGGCCAGCACCCGCAGGCCATTGCGCTCGGGCTGGACCGCGTGCGCGAGGTGTTCGGCCGGATGGACGCGCGTCCGACGGGGCCGGTCATCACCGTGACGGGAACGAACGGCAAGGGATCGACGACCGCCATGCTCGCCGCGATCCTCGGCGCGGCTGGCCATCGAGCGGCGCTTTACAGCTCGCCGCACCTGCTTCGCTACAACGAGCGCGTCCGCGTCTGCGGCGAGGAGGCCTCCGATGCGGCACTGATCGCCGCCTTCGAGGCGGTGGAGAGCGCGCGCGGGGACGTCCCCCTGACGTACTTCGAGTACGGGACGCTCGCCGCGTTCTGGCATTTCGCCCGCGAACGAGTCGACGTCGCGGTCCTCGAGGTCGGCCTGGGCGGGCGGCTCGACGCGGTGAACGTGGTGGACCCGGACTGCGCCGTGCTCACGAGCGTCGGCATCGACCACGTGGATTTCCTCGGTTCGAGCCGCGAGGACATCGGGCGGGAGAAGGCGGGCATCTTCCGAGCCGGCCGTCCCGCGGTGATCGCCGAGCCGCATCCGCCGGAGGCGGTGATGACCGCACCGGGACGGCACCTGCTCCTGGGCCGTGACTTCGGGTTCACCGACCAGGGCTCGCAGTGGTCCTACTGGGGCCCCGCGGGCCGACGGTCGGGGCTCGCGCATCCTGCGCTGCGCGGTGCGATCCAGCTGCGCAACGCCTCCGCCGCGCTCTGCGCGCTCGATTCGTTGCGCGAGCGGCTCCCGATCGCCATGCAGGACGTGCGTCGCGGGCTCGCCGAAGTGACCCTGCCCGGACGTTTCCAGGTCCTCCCGGGACGTCCGCAGGTGATCCTCGACGTCGCGCACAACGTCGAGGCGGCGCAGGCGCTCGCCACGAACCTTTCTGCGTCGGGATTCGCGCCCGAGACGTTCGGCGTGTGCGGCATGCTCCGCGACAAGGACATCCCGGGTGTCCTGCGCGCGCTGGCCGGCCAGGTTTCGCGCTGGCACTTCTGCTCGCTGCAGGGGCCGCGCGCGGCGCGCGCCGACGCGCTGCGCGCGGCAAGCGAAGCGGCGGGGATCCGCGCGCCGGTGGCGACGTTCGAATCTGCCGTGCTCGCGCTCGAGGCCGCGCTCGGCGCGGCAGGCGAGAATGATAAGATCGTCGTGTTCGGTTCCTTCCTCACCGTCGGCGAAGCGATGCAATGGCTGAACAAGAACAACAAGACGTCGACGCGCTGAAGCGGCGCGGGCGCAGGCGCCTCGTCGGCGCGGTGGCGCTCGTTCTACTGGCGGTGATCGTCCTTCCCATGGTGTTCGACCCGGAGCCTCGCGGCACGCTCCCGCCCGTCACCGTCACGGTGCCCGGGCGCGACGACGCGGGGTTCACGCCGAAGGGACCCAAGCCGCCGCCGCGTCCGTCGGAGACCAAGGGGGAGGCAACGCCGGCCCCCGAGGCCGACGCGAAGGCGCCCGACGAAAAGAATGCGATCGAGGCGGTAAAGGCAGAAGCGCCCAAGGGGGCGGCCAAGGAAGCAATTAAGGAACGTGCGCGTGCGGAAGCGGCCCTTGCCAACGCACAGTTCGTCGTTCCCGTGGGGGCCTTCGCGAACCCCGATAGCGTCATTGCGAAGCTGTCCGCGGCGAAGGTCCCCTATTACACCGAGGCCGCGCCAGGAAACCTTACGCGCGTGCGCGCGGGCCCGTTCGCCAGCCGCGAAGCCGCGGACAAGGCGGCGGCGCGGTTGAAAGGTCTCGGCCTGCAGCCAGGCCCGGTCGCCAGCCGCGCGGGATGACCTGGCTGGATTACGTCGTCCTCGGCATCCTGGTTCTATCGGTTGCGTGGGGAATCTGGCGAGGCCTCGTACGCGAGGTGGTCTCGCTCGGCGCGTACGTCATTGCATTCCTGGCGGCGAACCTGTTCGCCGGGCCGATGGGCGAGTTCATCCCCGCCTCGGTGGTGCGGGAGGAGTTTCGCGTGCTGCTGGCGTTCGTGGGGATCTTCATCGTGGTGCTGATCCTGGCGTCGCTCGGCGGGCTGATCCTGTCGCGCATCATGAAGGCCGCCGGGCTCGGCGGCGTGGACCGCACGCTCGGCGGGCTGTTCGGCGTGGCACGTGCAGGCGTGGTGGTCCTCGCGTTGGGCCTCGTCGCGGGGCTGACGGGCCTGCCGCGCGACTCGCAGTGGAAAGAGTCGTTCACCGGCGCGCATCTTGCCCGCGCGTCGCTCGCGCTCAAGCCCTGGTTGCCGCCCGCGCTGGCGGATCGCTTGCGCTATGATTGACCCTTAACGACTTCTGGACGCTGCGCTCGCCATGTGCGGGATCATCGGAATCGTCGCCCGTTCGCCCGTCAATCAGCTGCTCTATGACGGGCTTCTGCTTCTCCAGCACCGCGGACAGGACGCCGCCGGCATCGTCACGAGCGAAGGAAGCTCGTTCCATATGCACAAGGGCAGCGGCCAGGTCCGGGATGTCTTCAGGACGCGCAACATGCGCTCGCTGCCGGGCAACATGGGCATCGCCCATTGCCGCTACCCGACGGCCGGCTCGGCATTCAAGGTCTCGGAATCGCAGCCGTTTTACGTCAACTCCCCGTTCGGCATCGTCCTCGGCCACAACGGCAACCTGACGAACTCCGACGCACTCAAGGAGGAGATGTTCCGCATGGACCGGCGGCACATCAACACCGGCTCCGATTCGGAAGTGCTCGTCAACGTGCTCGCCCACGAGCTCGAGCAGGAGGCCGAGAAGCTGCGCCTCGACGTCGCGACCATCTTCCGTGCGGTCGCGAACGTCCATCGGCGCCTGCGCGGCGCCTATGCGGTGGTCGCGATGATTGCCGGCTACGGGGTGCTCGCGTTCCGCGATCCCTACGGCATCCGCCCGCTCGTGGTCGGCTACAACGAGACCGAAACCGGCACCGAGTACCTGGTCGCTTCCGAGTCGGTCGCGCTCGACGCGCTCGGCTTCAAGCTCCTGCGCGACGTGGCCCCGGGCGAGGCCGTCTTCATCGACGAAGACGGCAATTTCCACAGCCAGCAGTGCGCCGCGACTTCGAGCCTGAATCCCTGCATCTTCGAGTACGTCTACCTCGCGCGGCCGGACTCGCTGATCGACGGCGCCTCGGTCTACGAGGCGCGCCTCAACATGGGCGAGAAGCTCGCGGAGAAGATCCGGCGCCAGTACCGGCACCTCAAGATCGACGTGGTGATCCCGATCCCGGATTCGAGCCGTCCCTCCGCGCTGCAGCTCGCGCTCGGCCTGGGCGTTCCCTACCGGGAGGGGTTCGTCAAGAACCGCTACATCGGCCGCACGTTCATCATGCCGGGACAGGGAATCCGCAAGAAGTCCGTGCGCCAGAAGCTCAATCCCATCGCGATGGAGTTCCAGGGCAAGAACGTGATGCTGGTGGACGACTCCATCGTGCGCGGCACGACCAGCCAGGAGATCGTGCAGATGGCGCGCGAGGCGGGCGCACGCAAGGTCTTCTTCGCCTCGGCGGCGCCGCCGGTGCGATTCCCCAACGTCTATGGCATCGACATGCCGACGCGCGCCGAGCTGATCGCCGCCCATCGCAGCGAAGAGGAGGTCGCGCGGGAAATCGGCGCCGACGCGCTGATCTACCAGGACCTGGACGCGCTCAAGGAGGCGGTACAGCGCGCCAACCCGAAGCTCACGACGTTCGAGACTTCCTGCTTCGACGGCCACTACATCACCGGCGACATCACCACCGACTACCTGAAGGAGATCGAGATCCGCCGCGATGCCGCCCGGGATTCGGGCGACGACGAGGGCGCGCAGCTCGACCTGAATCTGGCGACCGCCCAGTAGCTCTGCTATAGTTTTGCCTCGCGCCGATTTGAGCCCACAGCTTGCGGGCGCGTAATAAATGCCGCTAAAGCGTGCCGAGACGACCCGGTCCGCTTAACTTTCAGGAGCCGGGTTTTTTATGGTCAAGAAGCTGGACATTGCGACGCAGGGCGTACGCGCCGGGCAGGCGCGCACGGATTTCCGCGAGCACTCTGAGGCGTTGTTCCTCACCTCGAGCTTCGTGTTCGAGAACGCCGCCCAGGCGGCCGAGGGATTCAGCGGCACGAGCGGCGATTTCGTCTATTCGCGCTTCACCAACCCCACGGTATCGATGTTCCAGGACCGCCTTGCGGCGCTGGAGGGGGCGGAAGCCTGCGTTGCGACCGCGTCGGGGATGTCCGCGATCCTTTCTACTGCGATGGCGCTCCTCAAGTCCGGAGACCACATCGTCTGCTCGAACGCGGTCTTCGGCGCCACGGTCCAGCTCTTCGGGACCGTCCTGTCCCGCTTCGGGGTGCAAACGACGTTCGTCTCGCCGTCCGATCCCGCGGAGTGGGAGCGCGCGGTGCGTCCGGGCACCCGGCTGCTTTTCCTGGAGACGCCTTCGAACCCGCTGACCGAGATCTCCGACATCGCCACGCTGGCGGGCGTCGCGAAGCGTGCCGGCGCCCTTCTGGCGGTCGACAACGCTTTCTGCACGCCTGCCCTGCAGCGGCCCCTCGATCTGGGGGCCGATCTCGTGATCCATTCGGCGACCAAGCACCTGGATGGCCAGGGCAGGGTGCTCGGCGGCGCCGTGCTCGGATCGGCAAAGCTCGTCACCGAGCAGGTGTTCCCGTTCCTGCGCACCGCAGGCCCGTCGCTCTCGCCGTTCAACGCCTGGGTAATCCTCAAAGGGCTGGAGACCCTCCAGTTGCGCATGCGCGCCCAGTCGGCCGCCGCGCTCGAGCTGGCCAGATGGCTGGAGGGCCACCCTGCGGTCGCGCGCGTGCACTACCCTGGGCTCGAGTCCCATCCGCAGTTCGCCCTTGCACGACGGCAGCAGAGCGCCGGCGGAGCCGTGCTCTCGTTCGAGGTGAAGGGGGGGAAGGCGGCGGCGTGGCGGGTGATCGATTCCACGCGTCTCATCTCCATTACCGGCAACCTCGGCGACGTCAAGTCGACGATTACCCACCCCGCCACGACGACCCACGGCCGCATCTCGCCCGAGGCGCGCGCCGCCGCCGGGATCAGCGACGGGCTGGTCCGCCTTTCCGTCGGCCTGGAGGCGGTTGCGGACCTGCAGGACGACCTGTCCGCCGGTTTGGGGTAGCGCGCCGCGCCGGCCCTCAGGCCTGGGCTCTCTCCGTTTCGCCGGCGAGCTCCTCGCGACGCTCCTTCATGCGCTGGGCGAGATCGTCGAAGTCCAGATCGCTCTTCTTCGCCGCCGGGAACATCTCGCCTTCCTCTTCCTTCACGTGATGCATGACGTACTCGCCGAGGACGATGAACGTGGCGTGGAAGTTCGGGTCGTCGGGCTGCATGTTTTCCAGCTGCTCGATGAGCATCTTGGCGGTCTCGTGCTCGACGCCGGCCTCGTTCATCACGTCCTCGTCGTCGATCGCCTCCCGCACCGCGGGGTAGAAGATCTCCTCTTCCAGCGTCGTGTGGACCTTGAGGTCCGCGCACACGGTCATGGCGAGGTGGTACGCCGTTTCGGCGTCCTCGCGGTCGAGCTTCTCGAATTCCTTGAACGACTTCTCCACGCGGTCGTGGTCGTCCTTCAGCATGCTCAGCGCTTCGTTGGTCTTGCTGCGGGTGCGGGTCATGGGAGCGGTTCCTTTCCTTGCGGAAGGGGCGCAGCAACCGCCGTGCCGCGTGCGAATTGCTAGAAGCGGACGAGCTTCGGCGCGCCCCGCCCGATTTCGAGGTAGCCGCCGCGTCCGTACCAGTCGGGCAGGACCCAGCGCTCGCAGAGCCGGCCGTCCACTTCCAGGCGATGGTGGCCGGGCCGGTGGGTATGGCCATGCACCAGGCGCGATACGCCGTGCGCCGCAAAGGCTGCGCGTACCGCGGGGGCGCTGACGTCCATCACCTCCGCCGGTTTCGTGCGGATCGCGTCGCGGCTCTTCCGGCGCAGGCCGAGGATGATGGCGCGGCGTTCCTCGAGCGGTCGCTCGAGGAACTCCGCCTGCCATTTCTCCGACCGGGCGGTCGAGCGCCACGCCTGGTAATCGGCGTCGTCCTGGCACAACGTGTCCCCGTGCATGAGGAGGGTAGGGGTCCCGCCGATGTCCGCTACGGTCGGATCCGGCATCAGGCTTGCTCCCGCCGCCCGCGCGAACGCCGACGCAATGAGGAAATCCCGGTTGCCGTGCATCACATGCACGGCCACGCCGGAGGCGGCCAGGCGCTTCAGGAAGCCGGCGACGAGGGCGTGGAACGGCTGGCCGAGATCGTCATCGCCGATCCAGTACTCGAACAGGTCGCCCAGGATGTACAGCGCCGCGGCCTCGGCCGCAGTGTCCTCCATGAACGAGAAGAAGCGCTCGTTCGCCTCCGACCGCTCCTCGCTCAGGTGCAGGTCGGAGATGAAGAGGCTACTTGGCACCGACCACGCTGGCCGACTCGATCACGACCGGCGTGCGCGGCACGTTCTGGTGCATCCCCGCGTTCCCCGTCGGCACGGAGACGATCTTGTTCACGACGTCCATGCCCCCCACCACCTTGCCGAACACGGTGTAGCCGTGGCCGTCCTGGCCGGGGTAGTCGAGAAAGCCGTTGTTGTTCACGTTGATGAAGAACTGGGACGTCGCGGAGTTCGGATCGGACGTGCGCGCCATCGCGAGCGTGCCGACCTCGTTCTTCAGGCCGTTCTTCGACTCGATCGGGACCGGGGCGCGAGTCTTCTTCTGCGCCATGTCCTTCGTCATGCCCCCGCCCTGGACCATGAAGCCGGGAATGACGCGATGGAAGATCGTGCCGTTGTAGTGTCCGTCCTTGACGTACTGCAGGAAGTTTTCCACCGACTTAGGCGCCTTTGCCGGGTAGAGCTCGACGCGAATCGTCCCGGCGCTCGTCTTGAGCTCGACCTGGGGATCTGCGGCCAGGCCCCCTCCGGAGGCGGCTGCGGCGGACAGCACGACGAGGGGCTGGAGCAGGCGGATGAGCTTCATGCGGATCCTTCGTAGAGAATCTTCCACCGTCCCGCTTCCTTCACCCAGTACTGGCGCTTGCGGGAAACGTTGGAGAGGTTGTTGGAGCGGTAGTCCTGCGCGAAGGTAACGACGACGAAGTCACCTTCGCGCGGGTAGCGGAACATCGAGACCTCGGTCGCGGCGACCTTGACCCACTGCTTGCCGGCATTCACGGCCTTCTTGTGCCGGCTCCAGGCCGCGAGGTCCATCCGGCCAGAGCGAAAGCGCGGCGAGTAGTGATCGAGATAACGGGCGGTATCGCGGCTGGCCCAATCCTGGCGCCACTGGTCGAATGCGGCGTTCAGCGAGCGGCGCTCGGCCTCCAGGGCCGACGCATCGCTCCACTCGACCTCGTCGGCGATGATCACCGGCGTGAGGCCGACCTGCATGAAGTCGCGAACGCGATCGAGGTCCGGATTGGCGAGGACGATGCAGCCGTCGCTCGCCCGCGGCGGCCGGCTGTACACGGCCGACGGAGTGCCGTGCACCCAGATTCCGTATCCGTTGCGGCCCAGGCGCTTGTCCCACTCGTTCGGATAGTTGATCGGGAACGCGCCGCTGCCGTAGAAATCGGTGAGCTTCTTGCGCGGCAGGTCCGCGGTGACATGGTAGACGCCGATCGGCGTCTTCTGGTCGCCCTGGCGCGTCTTCTCGACGCCGTTCTTGCCCAGGGTCACGTAGTAGTCGGCCACGAGGCGGGGCTGCCCATCCGCGTTCGAGAAGACGTACAGGCGGGAGCGGCGCGAATCGATGAGCAACGCATGCTTCTGGTTCGAGTGCAGCTGCAGGATCTGTCGCGGCAGGCGATCGTCCGTCGGGCGCTGGCGCTGGGCGCGCAGGCGGGCAAGGGCTTCCTCGCGCAGGCCCGCGATCTTCTCCTCGGGGACCGTCTTGGCGACGTCGCCGAAAGTTTGCAGCGGGCGCGAGCGGGCGAGGAGCAGGTCGCCGCGCACGAGGTGCGCCAGGCGGAAGTTCGGATGGTCGCGGATCAGCGCTTCGACGCGCTTGAGGGCCTCGTCGAGCCGGTTGGCTTCGATCGATTCGAAGACGGCGGACAGCCGATTCTCGGGCGTCGACGCGGCCGCCGGCAGGGCGAGCAGGAACGCCGCGGCGAGGGCGATCACGGGCCGCATCAGCTTCCCGATCTCTCCTGCTGGATGAGCCAGCGGCCGTCGCTCTTCACCATGACCAGAGTTTTCGTGCTGTTCGTCTTCAGCTTGTCCGAGCGGTAACTCTGCCGGAACGTCACCTTCGCCTGGTTGCTTCCCGACATGGTCACCTTGGGGGAAGCGATGGCGACGGCAATGCTCTTGGGCGCCGCGATACGCTCGCGCCGGCTTTTCTCCCAGGCCGCGCGGGCTTCGCCGCCGGGCGTCTTGAAGTCGCGGGAATAGAAGGCGAGGTAGGCGTCGGCATTCTTGTTGGACCACGCCTGCGCCCAGGCGTTTAGGGTCTTCGTGATCTCCGCCGGCTCGGATGCGGCGGGCGTCTGGGCCGCCTTCGGCGCCGGCTTCTCTGCGACGGGCTTCTCTGCGACGGGCTTTTCAGCGGCGGGTTTCTCGGCGGGTGGGCTGGCCTTCTGGGCGAGCACGATCGGCGGCGTCTTTTCCGCGGCCGGCTTCTCTGGCGCCGGTTTCTGGGCGACGGGAGCCGGGGCTTTGGCGACGGTGACCGGGCCACCCACAAGCTCGCGCACCAGCGAGAGCTTGTTCTGCGCGCCTGCGTTCGAGGAGTCGAGCTGCAGCGCCTTGTCGTAGGCCTGGCTCGCGAGCTTCGCGTAGACGTCGCCCAGATTCTCGTAGGCGGTCGCATAGCTCGGGTGGGTACGAATGGACTGCTCCAGCGACATGCGCGCCTTCTCGTATTGACCCTGCGCCGCGTAGATGACGGCGAGGTTGTTATACGGCTCCGGAAGCTCCGGGTAGTCCTGGGTGAGCTTGGTGAAGACGTCGATGGCCTCGCGCGTATTGCCTTGCTCGGTCAGGATGAGCCCGCGGAGGAAGCGCGCCTGGGGATCGCGAGGTTTCTGCGCCAGGACCCGATTGACCCGCTCGAGCGCCTGCGCATGCTGACCCGCCTTGAGGAGCTTGGCGGCGTCTTGGACCTCGTCGGCGCGCGCGGGCGCATGGACCGCCAGCGCCAGGGCGAAAATCAGCGCTCCGGCGGCCGTTCGTACCACGGTCCACGGCGCGTGGAATTTCAGCATTGTGTTATATTTTCAAGGCCCTACGTAAGCGTCGCATTCTAGACCAACCCCCGCGGGTCCACAACCCGCGGTGACGCGCGTCAACCGCTTCGCGTCATAGTTTTCGTCCCATGCTGAAGATCTACAACTCGCTCGGCCGCAGCAAGCAGGAATTCGTGCCGCTGCGCGCCGGCGAGGTGCGCATGTACGTGTGCGGTATCACCGTCTACGACTACTGCCACATCGGTCATGCGCGGATGTTCGTCGTCTTCGACGTGGTGCAGCGCTGGCTGCGCGCCAGCGGCTATCGGGTCACCTACGTCCGCAACATCACCGATATCGACGACAAGATCATCCGGCGCGCGCGCGAGAACGGCGAGCCGGTCCAGGCGCTCACCGATCGCTTCATCCGCTTCATGGATGAAGATGCCGCTGCCCTGGGCGTGCAGAAGCCCGACCACGAGCCGCGAGCGACGCAGTATGTTCCGCAGATGCTGGAGCTCATCGGCCGGCTCGAGGAGCGCGGTCTGGCCTATCCCGCGGCTTCCGGCGACGTGAACTACGCGGTGCGGCGCTTTCCCGGCTACGGCAAGCTTTCCGGGAAGTCGCTCGACGAGTTGCGCGCCGGAGAGCGAGTCGAAGTGGACGCGACGAAAGAGGATCCGCTCGATTTCGTCCTCTGGAAGCATTCCAAGCCCGAAGAGCCGAGCTGGCCTTCCCGGTGGGGCGGCGGGCGGCCGGGCTGGCACATCGAGTGCTCCGCGATGTCGAGCTCCCTGCTCGGCGACGAGTTCGACATCCATGGCGGCGGCCAGGATCTGCAGTTCCCGCATCACGAGAACGAGATCGCGCAGTCGGAAGGCGCGACGGGTGCCCGGTTCGCGCGCTACTGGATCCACAACGGATTCGTCCGCAAGGACGACGAGAAGATGTCGAAGTCTCTTGGCAACTTCTCGACGATCCGGGACGTCCTCGTCCGGTTCGATGCCGAAGTCGTGCGCTTCTTCATCCTGCGAGCGCACTATCGGAGCCCGCTCAACTATTCCGACGCGCACCTCGAGGACGCCCGGCAAGGCCTGACGCGGCTTTACACCGCCCTCAGGCAGGTGACCGGAGGGGCCGCGGCGCCGGACTGGGAGAGTCCCTCCGGCAAGCGCTTCCGGGAGGCCATGGATGACGACTTCGGGACGCCGGAAGCCGTCGCCGTCCTGCATGAGCTCGCGAACGAGGCATTTCAGGGTCGTGCCGAGGCATCCGCGCAGCTGAGGGCTTTGGGCGGTGTGCTGGGGATCCTCCAACGCGATCCGATGGAGTTCTTGCGCGGCGGAAGCGCGGGGGTCGACGAAGGTTGGATCGAAGCCCGGATCGCCGCTCGCAACGCCGCTCGTGGCCGGAAGGACTTCGCCGCGGCAGACCGGATACGGGCCGACCTGCTCGAAAAGGGCATCGTCCTGGAGGACGGCGGCGGGACCACGACCTGGCGGCGCCGCTAGCCCGCAGTAGCGGGCGACTCAGGGTTTCTCCCTGATTTTCTGAGGTTTTCCCCGATTTCCGGAGGCCCACGGGCGCGCTACCTTGCACGCGTGATTGGGGGAAGTTGTCAGCAATCTCTAGCGAAGCTTGAATTTTACGAGTTAAGTATTTGCTCCGCTTGAATTTTCCGGCATCCTATCATGACCAAAATTAGCAAACCTCCGGGTGCACGGAGGGGACAATGTCGTTGCTTCGACGGGGACGCCCGCCGAGGTCGAAGGGACAGGGGGATAAGCACGTGAACGACCCGAGGGCCAAGGGTCCGGTAACCGAGGCGAAGAAATCCACCGCAGAGCTTCCGGCGCTGCGCGAAGACCTTCGTCTGTACCCCGGTGCTACGTCGCGCGACGGCTCGCCGACGTGGCGCATCCACGATGCGGTACGCAATGCATTTTTCGAGATCGGCTGGCTCGAGTTCGAGCTCCTCGCGCGCTGGCGCGAGGCGCCGGATGCCGAGACGCTGGTGGCGCGCGTCGGCACAGAAACGCCGCTGAGGCCCAGCACCGACGACGTGAAGGACCTGATCTCGTTCCTCGCGCAAAACCAGTTGCTCGCCGCCGGCAGCGCCGCCGCCGTCGAAGCGCTCAAGCGGCGTCGCGAAGCTTCCAGGCAGTCGTGGCACCAGCAACTGCTGCACGGCTACCTGTTCTTCCGGATTCCGCTCGTGCGCCCCGACGCGTTCCTCGCCAGGACCGTCGGGCTGACGGACATCTTCTTCACGCGCGGCTTCGTGCTGCTGGTGCTGATCCTGCTCGGGCTGGACCTCTACCTGCTGTCGCGTGAGTGGTACAGCTTCACCGAGGCGATGGGGCGCATGCTCACGCCGGCGGCGTTCCTCTACTACGCCGTGGCGGTGACCTTCTCCAAGATCATCCACGAGCTCGCGCATGCGTACGCCGCGCGGCGCTACGGGGTGCGGGTCCCGACGCTCGGCGTGGCCTTCCTGGTGCTCTGGCCGTTCCTGTACACGGACACCGGCGAGACGTGGAAGCTCGGGGACCGCCGCAAGCAGCTCGTCATCGCCTGCGCGGGCATGGGTGCCGAGCTCGTGCTGGCGGTGTTCTCGACCCTGCTGTGGGCGCTGTCGCCGGAGGGCGCGGCGAAGAACGTTTTCTTCGTCCTCGCGAGCACGACGTGGATCATGACGCTCGCGATCAACCTCAGCCCGTTCATGAGGTTCGACGGCTACTTCGTCTTCTCGGACCTGATCGACTTCCCGAACCTGCACGAGCGCAGCGGCGCGCTGGCGAAGAACTGGCTGCGCCGCACCTTCTTCCGCCTGCAGGAGCCCCAGCCGGAGCCGACCCTGACGCCGCGCCAGCGTGCCGGGCTGATCGTCTTCGCGTACATCACCTGGCTGTACCGCCTGACGATCTTTCTCGGCATCGCGGTGCTCGTGTACCACATGTTCTTCAAGCTGCTGGGCCTGTTCCTCATGGTCCTGGAGCTGGTCTGGTTCATCGCCAAGCCGGTCTATGCCGAGCTCGCGTATCTCTGGAAGCAACGCAAGGAAGTGCGCATCGCCTGGCGTCCGGCCGCGGCGCTCGTCGCGGTGCTGCTCGCCTTCATGTGGATCGTCCCGATCTCCAACACGGTCACGGCGCCCGCGATCCTGCGCGCGCAGCAGGAGCACGCGGTCTACGCCCCGTTCCCGGCCCGCGTCGTCGCGGTGCGGGTCGCCGACCGGGACGAGGTGGGCGCCGATGCGGAGCTCGTCAGCCTCGAGGCGGTGGACCTGGACGTGCGCCTGAAGAAAGCGGAGATCGCGATTGCCTCTGCCCGGGTCGAGCTCGCGCGCATGCCGGCGAGCGTGCGGCTG
Organism: Burkholderiales bacterium; assembly: GCA_035549805.1. Taxonomy (GTDB): domain Bacteria; phylum Pseudomonadota; class Gammaproteobacteria; order Burkholderiales; family SG8-39; genus SCGC-AG-212-J23. The sequence goes on along the minus strand of DASZQH010000245.1, from coordinate 5,774 downwards.
CAGGAAAACTACAAGGTGATGCAGGAACGGCTCGCGCAGGGACTCGTCGAGAAGCAGGCCGTGCTCGACGAGTACACGCGCCAGCACCTGCGCGCACCGCAGGGGGGGCGGGTGCGGGACCTCGCGCCTGATCTCGTCGCCGGCCGCTGGGTCGGGCCTCGCCAGCTCCTGATGCGCGTCGTCTCCGATTCCGACCAGCTCATCGAGGCGTACGTCGGCGAGCGGCAGGTGGCCGCGATCGAGCCGGGCCAGGTGGTGCGGTTCTATCCGAAGCTGCCTGACCGCCCGACCCTGACCGGAGAGGTCGTGTCCGTCGACAAATCGCCGCAGAAGGAGCTGTCGCGGCCGCTTCTCGCCTCGATCTACGGCGGGGACGTCGCGGTAAAGCAGGGCGCGCGAGGTGCGCTGGTAGCGCAGGACGCCGTATTCCGCGTCCTCGTCCGGCCGCACGGCGACGTGGCCTCGGCGAACGCCGTCGTGCACGGCAGCGTCCGCATCGACACCGGATTCCGCTTCGTCGTCGAAAACTTCGTCTACCGAATTCTTTCCGTGCTGATCCGCGAGAGCGGACTCTGAGGTAACGCATGTCCAAGAGCAAAGAAGCCAAGCCCACGACCGCCAAGCGCAAAGCCGCCGTGGTGCCCCGCCGGCGCACCCGCATGATCGCGCTCGAGCCGCGCATGCTCTTCGACGGCGCGCTCGGCATCGACCTCGGGGTCAAGGCGACGCAGGTCATGCTCGGCGAGGCGACGACCGACGCGCCGGTCGCGCCCGCGTCGCCTCAGGCAGCGCAATCGGAAGGGCCAGCGCAGAAGCCGGCCGCGGAAAAGCAGGCGAGCGAGGCGGAGCGCCTCATTGCGGAGGGCACCGCGGCAGAGGTGCGCCAGGAAATCGTCTTCGTCGACGTGTCGGTACGCGACTTCCAGAAGCTGATCGACGGCATCGACACCACCAACACGCGCGTCGTCCTTCTCGACCCGGCGAAGGATGGCGTCAAGCAGATGCTCGAGGTGGTGAAGCAATACGACTCGCTGGACGCGATCCACCTGATTTCCCATGGCACCGAGGGCCAGCTCAATTTCGGCTCGAGCGTGCTGAACGCGACGACGCTGGGCAACACCTACGCCGCGGACCTCGCGGTGCTCAAGGCGCACCTCAGCGCCGAGGCAGATCTGCTCATCTACGGCTGCGATTTCGGCAAGGGTGCGGCCGGCGAGGCCGTGGCACAGCAGCTCGCGCAGCTCACCGGCGCGGACGTCGCGTCGAGCGACGACGCGACGGGTCACGCGTCGCTCGGCGGCGATTGGGACCTCGAGCGCCGGACCGGCTCGATCGAGACCGACATCGCCGTGTCCGCCGACGCGCGCGACGCCTGGCGCGATGTCATGGCGCTTCGCACGCTGGATTTCGACACCGTGAGCACCTGGACTTCCGGCCTCAGCAAGACCTATACAGTCGACGGCTACGACGTCACGCTCACGCTCGACGCCGCGGCCAATGGCAATCCGACGCTCGCGTCGAACTACACCGGCGGCCTCTCGCCGGCGCAGAACGCCTTGCAGTTCGTCGTGGGCGGGACCGGCTCGAACACCATCACGATGGATTTCAGCGCCCAGCCCGGCGGCAGCGTAAGCAACGTGGGCTTCTCGCTCTTCGACGTGGACAACGCGGAGGCGGCCCAGTTCACCGCCACGCTGGCCGACGGCACCGTCATCTCGCCGACGCAGGTCGCCACGAGCGCGTTCAACTCCATCACCGCCGGCACTCCGGGCTCGGGAACCAGCGTGACGGTGGGCGGCACCGGCACGGACGGCGGCGCCACGTCGTCGAACGGTAACGTGTACGTCTACTTCAACGTGAACGACATCCGCACGGTGTCCTTCACGTACAGCGGGAACCCGAACGTCACGCTTGTGACGCTGCACGACATCACCTTCATGGGCACGCAGCTCAATCCGCCCATCCTCGACCTCGATTCGACCAGCACGAGTCCCGAGGCCGTGAGCGACGGCTTTGCGACCCAGAGCTACGCCAACGCGAGCGGCGGGGCGATTCCCTGGACCACGAACTGGATCGAGACCGACAACACCGGGGGCGGCGCGACGGGCGGGAAGGTGCAAGTGGTCGACCGCGATCCCACGGCCGCGGTGAACTACGCGCTGCGCCTGAACAACACTACTACCGCCGCCCACTACACCGGCGCGAGCCGTGAAATCGACCTGTCGGCGTACTCCAACTCCGTGCTGACGTTCGACTACATGACGTCGAATACGCTTGAGAGCGGCGATTCGGTGGTGCTGGAAATCTCCCGCAACGGGGGGGCGAACTTCACGCTGCTGAAGACCTACTCGGGCAACATGACGACGCTGACGTCCGAGGCAATCGACATCGCGGGCTACGAGTCGACCAACACCGTGATCCGTTTCCGGGTCTCCGGCACCACGAGCCTCAGCGCCGCGGACGAATACTTCTACGTCGACAACCTCCAGGTCAGCGCCCAGCCGACCGGCTCCTCGAACGCGTATACCGAGGGGGACGCGACGGGGGTGCTGATCGCGGCATCCGCGAGCTCGCTGATCACGGATCCGGACACGACGAACATGGCGAGCGGGCGCGTCACGGTCCAGAACTTCGCCGCCGGCGACCAGCTCACCTGGAACGCGACCGTCGCCAGCGCCTCCGGCATCACTGCCTCCTACGACGCAGGGACCGGCGTGCTTACGCTGACGGGTACCGCATCGAAGACCGCTTACCAGGACCTGATCAACACGATCCGATACAGCAACGCCGGCGACGATCCTACCGTCGCCGGGACGAGAGACACGGCTTATGTCGGGGCGAGCCTGGTCGACTCGGGCGGCACGGAAGGAAACGTCGCGACAAGCGCCATCGCGCTCAGCGCGCTGAACGACGCTCCCGGGAACTCCGTCCCGGCGGCGCAGAGCATCAACGAGGATACCGCGCTGGTGTTCTCCAGCGGCAACGGCAACCTGATCAGCGTCTCCGACCCGGATGCGGCCACCGTCCAGGTACAGCTTTCTGTCGCCAACGGCACCCTTTCGCTCTCCGGAACCGCCGGGCTGACGTTCAATGCCGGAGCGAACGGCAGCGCAACGATGACGTTTACCGGTACGCAGGCGGCCGTGAACGCCGCGCTCAGCGGCATGAGCTATGACCCGTCGCCCGACTTCGTCGGGAGCGACACGCTGACCATCCTGACGAGCGATCTCGGCTCGAGCGGCGCCGGTGGGACGCTGACCGACTCGGACACGGTGGACATCACGGTGCTGCCCGTCAACGACGCGCCGCTGAACACGGTGCCGGGCGCGCAGGCTGCGGCATCCAACGCCCCGCTGGTGTTCGGCACGGCCTACGGCAACGGGATCAGCGTTTCGGATGTCGACAGCGGCACGCTGACGGTCACGCTCGGCGCGACCAACGGCCGGCTGACCCTCTCCGGCATGACCGGGCTGACGTTCACCACGGGAGACGGGACGAACGACTCGACGATGACGTTCTCGGGTTCCACGGCGGACATCAATGCGGCGCTCAACGGCCTGCAGTTCATGCCGAATACGGGCTACACGGGTGCGGCGACGCTGAGCCTCGTCACCTCGGATGGCGCGCTGAGCGACAGCGACAACGTCACGATCAACTTGACCGCGACCACGCCGCCGCGGGTGGACCTGAACGACAGCACGGCCAACGAGACGGCGAGCGACACGCTGGCCGGCGTTTCCTACGCCGGCGCCTCTGGGGGCGCCGTGCCCTGGAGCAGCGACTGGGTCGAAAACGACCCCGAGGGCGCGGCGCAGAGCGCCTCGGAGGGCGACGTCCAGATCGTCGATACGCCGGTGGCCGGCACGAACTACGCGATTCGCCTCACGGACACGGGCAACAACGATGGCGGGACGGCGGCCTCGCGCGGCAGCATTTCGCGCGCCATCGACCTCTCGAGGCATATCAATGCCAGCCTGTCTTTCGCCCTGTCGAGCAGCGGCAACCTCGACAACGCCGACGATTACGTGGTGGAGGTGTCGAGCGACGGCGGCAACAGCTTCGTGACGCTCGCGACTTACGAGAACGACGTCACCGGCACCCAGACCGTCAGTCTCAGCGGCTACGAGTCCGCAAATACCGTCATTCGCTTCCGGCTGGCGGCGAACTTCGACAGCAACGAGTTCCTGTACATCGACAACGTCACGGTGACCGCCGAGCCTAGCGGTCATGCCACCACCTACACGGAAAACGGCGCCGCTGTCGCTATTGCCGACACCGATACCATCGTCACGGACGACGGCACCAACATCAACCGTGCCGTCATCACCATCAGCAACGCGCAGGCGGGAGACCAGCTCACGATCGCCGGTGCGCTCCCCGGGGGGATTACGCTCGACGCGTCTTCCACCTCGACGACGCTCGTCCTCATCGGCTCCTCCAGCAAGGCGAACTACCAGACCGCCATCGAGGCGATCCGGTTCAGCAACACCGGCGATGATCCGGGCAGCGTGGCCCGCTTGGTGGAGGTCAGCGTCCGGGACACGACCAATGTCTGGAGCAATACGGCGGTCAGTACCATCGACGTCGTTCCGGTCAACGATGCCCCCACGGGCACCGATGCAACGGTCACGACCAGCGAAGACACCCCGCACGTCTTTGCGGCGGCGAACTTCGGCTTCAGCGACGTCGATTCCGCGGACACGCTCGGGGCCGTGAGGATCGACAGCCTTCCGGCTGCCGGAGCACTCCAGTACGACACGACGGGAAGCGGGAATTGGACAGCGGTCAGCTCGGGACAGGTGATCAGCGCGGCGGACATCGGCGCGAATCGCCTTCGCTTCACGCCCGCGGCGAACGCGAACGGAGCGTCGTACGCCTCCTTCACGTTCAGCGTGCGCGACGGGTCGACCTTCGACGCGGCTCCGAACACCATCACCGTGGATGTCGCGCCGGTTAACGATGCACCGGTGCTCGCGACTGGCAGTACGCTGAACTACACGGAGAACGGCGCCGCCACGGCGGTCAATACGTCGATCACGGTTTCGGACCCGGATAACGCGACGCTGTCGGGCGCGACGGTGTCGATCACGGGCGGATTCCAGTCCGGCCAGGATGTCCTGAGTTACACGAACAACCCCGGGACGATGGGCAACATCGCCGGCAGCTACGACGCGACGACGGGCGTTATGACGCTCTCGTCGGCGGGGAATACGGCGACGGTGGCGCAATGGCAGGCGGCGCTGCGTGCGGTGCAGTATTCCAACAGCTCGGACAATCCGAGCACATCGGCGCGCACGGTCAGCTTCGTGATCAACGACAGCGCGGCCAACTCCAACACGGTCACGTCCACGATCAACGTGACCGCGGTAAACGACGCGACAGTGATCGGAGGGGTGGCGACTTCGACGGTGTCGGAGACGAACTCGGTCCTGTCGACGGGCGGCCAGCTCACCTCTAGCGATCCTGACTCCAGCGCCGCCTTCAATGTCCAGGCGGGTGTTGCGGGCAGCAACGGCTACGGCAGCTTCAGCGTGGACGCGAGCGGGGCGTGGACCTACACGACGGGCTCCGCCCTGAACAACCTTGCTGCCGGCCAGACGGTGACCGACAGCTTCACGGTCACGACCGCGGATGGCACCTCGCAAGTGGTGACGGTGACGATCAACGGCACGGATGACGCGACGGTGATCGGCGGCGTCGCCACGGCGACGGTAACGGAGACCAACGCCGCGCTCAGCACCGGCGGTCAGTTGACCTCTTCGGACCCGGACAGC